>JBGTKO010000525.1:0-7973 GCA_041744595.1 Pirellulales bacterium | reverse complement strand
GCCAGCCGGTGGCTACGATGGCCTACTTCGACAGGCCCGTCTGGTTCGGCAAGTTCGTCCCAAACCGCGGCGGCCACATCAGCGAATGACATCGTTGGCGGAAAGTCGATGGCCCGAACCCGAAGGTCGGAAAACTCCCGGGCAAGGCCTTTGACGAGACCGTTCAGTGCGCCTCCTTCGACACTTCCCACATCACCGCCGAGCCCAAAGTCGCCGCCGAGGTCGGTGACTGCTGTCAGGCGTGCCATGGCCAAATCCCCAGCGGCGATCCGTGTGGCAATCCATTGTTGGCAGGCGAAGTACGGAGCCTCGATCCACCGGTCCTTCCGTGCCAGCCAGTTCCCACCGGCTGATGGTGTCGTCAGGATCAGATGCCGCACCGGACTTTCGATCTCAGCACGTGCCACGGCAGCGAGTGCCTCCTCGCTCGTCGCCGGAGCAACCACATCGGGCCGTGCTCCTCGCGCGGCCAGGAGCTTGGCGAGCGACAACGCCACCGAGCTTCCACCAATGATCAAGAGTCGCTCACCAGTCAACGACATGACGGGCCGCGCCGGTGGGAGTGGCGTGGTGACAAGCCGAAACCGGCAGGTGACGCGCTCGGCCGGGACAGACGGAGCGTCCATGGCGACAGGTGGAGCGTCCAAGCCTTCGGGCCCGGTCGTCGTCTCCGATACGAGAGGCATGTGCTTGTCCAGGGGCTGCCACGAGGCAACGATCGGGGAGCGGATGCGGAACTTACACGTGGATGGCAGCCCCACCGTCGACCGTGAGCACTTCCCCTTGCACCAGGTCGGCCAGTGGGCTGGCCAGAAAGGTTACGGCGTCGGCCACATCGGCGGCGGTCAGCACGCGCTCACCCGTCATCGTTTTGGTACGCCGCTCTGCGAACATCCGATCCGCCTCAGGGAACCGGCGGGTCGAATCGGTTTCCACCAGGCCGGCCTTCACGACGTTGACGTTGACACCGCGGTCGCCAATCTCGAGGGCAAGGTGCCGGACAAGACTTTCGACCGCCGCCTTACTCGTCCCCACCAGCCCGTACATCGGCAGCGCGATCTGCGACCCATGGCTCGAGATGGCGATCACCTTTGCTCGTCCTGGCGAACGCTCGAGCAGCGGCATGGCGGCCTTCACGAGGTGAACGATCGCCATGACGTTGAGGTTCATCGTGGCCTGGAAATGCCGTGAAGTCGATTCGAGAAGTGGTCGGAAGCCACCGCTGGCCGCGTTGCTGACGATGATGTCGAGGTGTCCGATCTCGTTACCGATGAACTCGATCATCGATTCGACATCCTCTTCCTCAGACACGTCGGCCTTCACCACCCAGGCACGTCGGCCACGCAGGACGACCTCGGCAGCCACATCCTCCGCGGCAGACCGCGAGGTCACGTAGTTGGTCACGATGTCGGCCCCAGCTTCGGCAAGACGGAGGGCACAGGCGCGGCCGATGCCGCGCGAGCTTCCGGTCACCAGGGCAACCCGTCCTTCAAGATCGATCATGTTCCGTCTCCTCGTTCGTCAAGATTCACTACCGTGGCTGGATCCGAGACCATCCCGGATCGACTGGCCAAAAACCAATTTGCTTCGCGGACCATCGCAAAGGAGTGATCTTTCAATCGCCATGTGCGAATCGCGGCGGCCGGGACCGCACGGCCAAAGGCGGTGCACCGCACTGGCAGGCCGCGGACGAGCCGGACCTCGATCGCACGCGGATCAAACGGGCGATCCGCGAGCAGAGCCTTGTATACCGCCTCCTTCACACTCCAACAGGCGGACGCATGCTCGACAGCCTCGACCGCGGGCAGTTGCGCAGCGTCATGTCGCTCGGCGTCCGTGAGCCACCAACGGGACGCGGGCTTGGCAAAAGCATTCAGCGGCGTGAGATCGACGCCGACTGCTTCGGTGGCGACCCCCGCGGCTACGAAGACCCGGCTTGCCGTATGCGAGATCGAAACCGACATCGGGGCCTGCCGGCCATGTACGTGGACCTGCGGACGGACGCCCCGGCCAGATGCATCACGCGACTGAATGTCGATTGCCGCCATCTCGACCGCGTGAGGCTCGGACGGCCAGCCAGGAAGTCGAGCCGCGACGAGTCGTTTGGCGGCGTGGCGGGCGGTCAGCCAGGCATTCCGAGTCGATGGATCGCGAAACGTGGCCGCGCGAGCCTGCTCGTTGGGTGAAAGCCAGGCCGGCATCGAGGCGTGGTGGCGGACCATGCGGGTACAGGAGTGGAATGCCTTGGAATTCATGGAACCCGTAGCAGAGGTGGAGAGGGGACGGACTGCTGGCCGAGTCCCGCGAGAACAATTGCCTCGAATCCCCTAGCCGTCAGAAAGACACGGCCATCTTCTCCAGCGAGGGAGAAATCAAAAAAGGCTCGATCGTTGGCCCGCGACACTTCCTCGAGCCTTTGAAGACATATTTCGCCCGCGCGGGGCAGTCGGGAGAACCGGAGGCTGCGGATGCCCATCGGAATGGCCACAATGCTCGGGGACTGGAGCCAGACATGGAGTCCGCAGCCGAAGAGACAGGCATCGAGCACCGCCGGCGACAGGATCCAACCAGACGACCCCCGCTTGCCGGCCAATGCGGCTGGCGATTCCGCGGCGATCCGCATCCAACTGGCTCCCTCACCAAGCCGGCATCCGATCAACCGCCGCAGGGCTGGGCCGTGGTAGATGATCTCTTCGCGGGCTTCCGGATACGCAACCTCCCACCACGCATCGGGCGGCACGAGATGCTCTGCATCCAGGGCGGTTTTGACGTCGCCGAGAACCACTCGCCCCCGCATGTGAAGCCGATCAGTTTGCAGCACTCGACCATCGCGGTTGACAAAGTCGCTGACGAGCTCGGCCGCGACGCTGTCGGGCCCGGCAACAGCTCGCACCCGGCCAGTCATCGGGGCGTCGTGCGGGAACTTGAACCCAGAGACAATCGCGACGTCATCGCACCCGATCACTCGGCGGCCAGGGTGGAGGCGGGCGGCAGCCTCGCAGAGCATCTCCACGCCAATCACAAACGGCAAGAGAGGACGATCACGGAATCGATGCTGGACCAAGAACGGATCGCCGGTGGGATCGAGACGGCATTCGGTCACGATTCGACGGTGTGTTTCGAACTCGGGAACGTGATCGATGAGAGGGGCAGTCGCTGCCCCGCGGTCGATGCGGTGCCTGCGACCGAGCATGTCGTAGCCGACGGCTGGATCCCGCGGGGCTGCCGCTTCGGCGATGAGCCGTTCAGCCACCGCCGGGGGAGATGCGGAGGGCGCGAAATCGACTGCGACCACTCCGAGGCTCGACCAGCCACACCCGCTAGCCTGCGATCGCAGTTCGTCGAGGAGGTCGGTGATGTCCATTCCCTCTGGTGCTCGTTGCTGGCCAGACTGGCCAAAATCGCCTCCGAGCGCGACGGCCGTGGCGAGGACCCCGGCTGTCTTGTCACGGGCGTGATGCTCAAACCATTGGCGTATGAGCAGGGCTGGAATGGTGACGCCCGTCTCTCGGCGGGCTGCCTTGTCGGACGGACGTGAGACGCAGCACGCCTCGAGCTCACGGGGCGTGACCAAGAGAAGGCTGCGGGCTCGGTCAGACCCGAGGAGGTCGCCAAGACGTCGCTCAAGCGCATCGGCAGGCGCATCAATGATCAATCGGTCAGAGTCGACGCCGAGATCGGCAAGGTGCAGGGCCACTGCTTCTGCATCAGGCCCGGTTCCGATGACGAGTACCGGACCTGGTGGAGCTACCGCCGCTGGTGACTGTTCGGCCGTTTTTGCCGAGTCGGCCACTGGCTCTTCGATAGGAGGAAGCCAAAGCGGATCGGGGTGGCGGAGCTTGAAGTACTGCCAGTCGGTGATCACGACCTCCGCCTCGGGGCAGCCGGCTGCAATCTCCGCGAGCAGGTGTTCGACCCCTTCACGCGGCGGCATGAACCGCAGTTTGAGAAGCGACTTTGAGAATTTTGATTCGGGCCGCACCGCCATCCCGACCTCGTCCCACGAGTGCCATGCGACGGCGACAGCCGGCACCTCCGGCCGTCCTTTGCGATACCAGCGAACGAGCTTCGCGACGCATTCGTTGGCCATGCAGTAGTCGGTCTGGCCGACAGCGCCAAAACGGCCGCTGATTGAGCCGAACACGACGAAGGCTTTGAGTGGGTCAGCCGCGGTGAGCTCCATGAGGTTCAGGCCGCCATCGACTTTGGCCCGCACCGTGCGATCAACAAGCTCTGGTTTCTTGCGTGAGAAGCGTGAGGCCTTCTCAAAACCGGCGCCGTGAATCACGCCGGCGATGGGACCGTCGTTTGTGCGGATGCGATCCAGAAGGGCCGAGAGAGCGGCGCGGTCCCCCACGTCGCAAGCGTGGTAGCTGGCGCGGATGCCGTCTGCGGCGAGTGATCGCAGGGTGGCGTCAATCTCGATTGCTTTTTCAATTCGGCCCCATGCGTCAGCCGGGAGCTCCTTGCGAGCAAGTGCCTCCCGCATCACGCTCTCGCGAAGCTGACGCAGCCCGTCGGCGTCGAGGTTCCGCCAGGCGTCACTCACTTCGGGCACCGGGCTCGAGCCGACGAGGTGAAGCATGGTGCCGGGGATGGCGCCCAGGCCGCGGGCGACCTGGGCCGTCACGCCGCGGGCGCCGCCGGTGATCACCCACGCCCCCGCAAGCGACTTCGGAGCAGGGGCGTTCTTGAGTGGCCCGTTCACCGGTCGCACGGCATGACGACGGCCGGCGACGTAGACTATCTCGGGGTTTTCGCTTGCATGCCGTGCCTCCGTCAGCAGCCAATCGGCAGTCTGGGCGGCTGCCACATTGTGCGGCACGTCAACGACCACCGCATGAAAGCCCTGAAGGCGGCGTTCACGTTCCTCGGTGTGAATCCCCTTGAGAAGGCCAGTGATTCCGCCACTGACAGGCGCGGTGACGCCGTCGGCAATGCCTCCAGCCGTGCCGAACTGCGTAGCTGCCACGAGCGTGGCCCCGCCAAGCGACTTGGCCTGCTCATGCCTCGCGAACCACCGCTGCACGAGGGCATAGCGGTCAAGGAGCCGGCAACGAGCTGCCGCCCAGTCGGCCGGATCGGCTCCCAGTGGCCCGTCGTCGAGTGGATCGAGAAGATAGAGCTGTGACAGGTCGTGCGAGATGTCGTCGATTGCGGTGAGGCAAACGGGATCAGCGGCAGTTCCCCCGCGAACTGGTTCGACACCGAGGGCCTTCAGGTTCGCGGCAACCGCGTCCGCCACAGGACCGGTGCCGACGACGAGGGCACGACCGGTGAGTGGCCGCGGCGCAGCCGTACCGAGTGGCCAGGGCACGAGTCGCACGAGGAATCGCGTGCAGATTCGATTCGAGGAATCGACAGGCGAGCAGCCATCCACGGACGTGCCGAGCCGGCCGTACTCGGCCGCGGTGACGACCGGGAATGGTGCCGAAGTTGATGAAACACCGCGGGCTTCCGGTGCCGGCGAGTGAGCGGTTGGTTCGGGTGTCGAAGGGCGGCGAGAATGCCGCTGGGGAACATGCGTTGGCGTTGCCGATGGAGCCGATGCCGACACTCCGAAACGTTCGCGACAATCGATTTCGCAGAACTCGATCTGACCATCATCCGGACGACGAACGGTAAAGAGCACGCGGCGAGCCTCGGGATCGAACACCACGCTCGCCTGGTTGTCGACCCGCTGGATCGTGTTCATCGTGGCATGTCGGACTTCGCTCTGGCGGGCCACGTCGAATCGATCACGGAGTATCATCGAAAAGGCCTCGGCCGTGGCCGTGCAGCGGGCTGGTGTTACGAGCTGTTCGAGCCGTTTAAGACGGGCCTGGGAATGTGGTGGCACCGCCGCTGACCCGAGGCCGAGAAGCGAGTGGTTCGCGAGACACACAGGTTCCCGGACCTCCGCTTCCCTCACGGTCTCGGCGTCGTATTCCAGATGAACGATGCGGCCGCCGTCTCCGTCGCTGACGAGCATCGCCCAGGCGCCGTCCCGAGGCATCTGACGGATGATCTCGATGGCCTCGTCCACCGAGCGGGCGGTCGAGAGAATGCGATCGACGAGTGCGGAGTGCATGAGCCCGCGACGCGGCCCCGTCCGAGGAGGCCGGTCGAGGAGCATCGAGCTGGTCACCACGATGCCCGCCTCGTTCATGCCGTTGATGCCACACGAGACACCGGCAGCGGTAAATGTCACCGATGCGAGCCGGCCCGTGGGCCTCCGAAGTTGAACGCACCGGCGGATACCTTCGCGGAGCACGAGGGCCGCGGGCAGATCCTCGTTGGCCCCCTGAAGAAGCCTGCCGGTGCGAGTGGTGTCAGCCGGGAAGACAGCCTGGACACAGCCCCCCTCGAGGCTCGGGTCGATCCGCACATGCATGGCGACGAGCGACTCGTAGGCCACGCGCGCTCCTTCCGCGATGCCACGAAGCTCCTCACGCTGCTCAGCCGTCGTCATCGTCTCGTACGAGTCGAGCACGGTGGCCGGGTCAAGGAGGCGATTGTTGACGGCCGGCGGCAAGTCGGCGAGCAGCTCGAGCGTGGCAACGATCTCGCGGGCGAATGTGCGGCCGTGCGCGAGCCCCATCTCGTAAGGCGTGCCATCAAGCACGATGAGGCCAGAGTGTGGAGCCTGATCACCACGAGGCTCAGGGGGACTACTCACCGCGTCTCCTTCCTTTTCGCCCTCCGTGTGGACAGACTGCAACGGCACAGCACAACCCGCTTCGGCCGATCTTTCATCAAGCGCCCCGGTCACTTCGATCGCTCCGCGGAGGGCGGCGAGCCGGAGCTCGGCGGAGACCGTATCCCGTGGCGACCGGGAGCGAACGTCACTGGCGATCACGGCAACCGGCCGATCTCGGACAATCCGACGGGTGAGCCGGGACAGCACCCGTTCAGGGCCCGACTCAACGAACACACGCACGCCCTCGCCGATGAGTCGCTCAACCTGATCGATGTAGCGGACCGGCCGCGTGAGCTGCTCGACCAGGAGCTCACGGATCTCGGCCGGCTCAGCCACGTAGCGGTTGTGGACGCTGCTGAGGAGCGGAATCCGCGGCGGGTTGATTCGCACGCCATCCAGTGCCTCGCGGAATGGCTGCTCGGCATCTTTCATGAGCGGCGTGTGGAACGGCCGTGGCACGTCGAGCAGTTTGGTCGTGACGCCTCGGCCGCTGAGGACACCGGCGAGCTCGAGAACATCTTCTCTGCGACCTCCGACAACCGTCTGCTGGGCCGAGTTGCAGTTGGCGACGAATACCTCGGAGCCCACGGTGGCGCAGGCGTCAGCGACGATCGCTTCGTCGGCCGCGCAGGAAAGCATCACCCCCGCCACCGTCGCTGCGTCGCAGATCGCTTGGCACCGATACCGTGTGGCCACGGCGGCCGTCTCAAAATCCCAGGCTCCGGCGGCGTGGAGGGCGGCGAACTCGCCGTAGCTGTGGCCGGTGATACGGTCGGCCGCAAGGCCGAGGTCACTGAGCACCGTGAAGATGATCGTGTCGCCTACGAGCATCGAAAGCTGCGTGCGAAACACATCGCGGCCAAGTGCACCGTCGGCATCGTCCACGATCACGTCGAACGAGGGAAGGCCGAGGGACTCGAGCGCCGTATCGATCCGATCGCGTGCCCCGCGCGCGGCAGGCGAGGCGGCTACCAGATCACGGAGCATTCCCGGATACTGAGAGCCCTGACCGGGAAAGAGGAAGGCCACCAGCGGCTTTTTGGGGAGTGCCTCACCGACAGCAATGCCGCGGCCTTCCCAGAGGCCACGAGCCTCATGGTTTTCAAACTGGCCCGTGACGAGCCTCGTCTTCGCGGCAAGCTCGTCTGGAGAGCGGGCGACGATGGAGAGCCGATGGCCGGGCCCAGTGAATCGGGAGCGTGCGGAAAAGACCGGCGCCGGGTTTGCGGCACACGCCTCGGCGGCGGCCAGCAGTTCGCTGACAGTCGCTGCCTCGAATCGGATGATTCGCCAG
>JBGTKO010000524.1:0-6800 GCA_041744595.1 Pirellulales bacterium | reverse complement strand
TGAGGTCGCCGTGCGAAGCCCGGCTCCCACTCCTTTGGCCACCTCTCGGCCGCAAGCGGCCTCGCTTCCATGGCCTTCGCTCACTCGTAGGAAACAGCGCTCCGCCATCCTGGCTCCGCTCGTTTCCTACGCCGGCTCCCTGACACGGGCAGCCCCGAGCGGATGGCGTTTTCGCAAGCGGATGATCTTCCCGTTGGCAGTTCCCTCCCCAGGAGCCCGGTGTCTCCGACATCGGATCAATGCGGCTCACCTCGCGTAACGCGCGGCCGCGCTCTCCGTCCAGCCTCCACGCTCTCCTCGCAACTGCCACCCCAGCCGATTGACAACGTTTCGCCCAGCCCAATAGCCTGCCGCGGAAAGAAGGAACAGGCATCCCATCGACGGCATATGGGAAATTGCGGGCATTGGCCTCGATGATGCCCGTCCTTTTGGCCCAGCACCCGACGCCGTTCAGGATCCCGAAAGACTGCCCTGGACCGGCTTGGCTACACAATCAGGCGATGGTCAGCAGCAAACCACCCGTTGCAGAAGTGTCGTTGACCGTGCTATTCTTAATGGCATAGATCGTGCAGGAGTGCTTCTCGTCGAGGCCAAACGCCGGCTGGGGCAGACAGCTTCCGCCCGGTAACAGTGGCGAGATCTCTATACATTCACAATCCTTTTTATTACTTCACGATCATGAAAATACTTCTCGCAATCACGGTGGCTGCAACCTTTGTAGTTTCCTCCATCCAGGCAGCGCCGATTCACATCGAGAACCACAGCTTTGAGAGTCCGATCACAGCAGACGGAACCTTTATTACCAGCGATTCTTCTGCTCCTGAGGGATGGAGTATTTTCGGTCCCACAGATCCCGCCCGTCATTTCGGTGTTTTGAACCCGAATTCCACGACCTTGTATAGTGATTCCGTTCCGGATGGCTTTAATGTTGGGGTTGTCTTTTTGATGGATAGTTCTGGCGAGGGTGGTTTGCAGCAGGTATTAAGCAGTACCCTTCAACTCAACACCACTTATACCCTGACCGTTGAGGTGGGCAATATTGCCAACGACCCGAACCCTCCCCACAATGCCTTTGATTTTGACGGATTTCCTGGCTATCGAATTGAACTGCTGGCGGGCGCTGCTGTTATCGCATTTGACGATGACACGCTCACGATTGCTGAAGGCGCCTTTGAGACATCCTCCATTCTTTTCAGCACAGGAGAAGTCCACGCCAATGCAGGCCAGGCTTTGAGCATCCGGTTGATCAACTTGAATGGACCCGGGATTGAAGTCAATTTTGACAATGTGCGTCTTGACGCCGTTGCAGTCCCTGAACCTGCCACCTGGGGTCTATTGCTCGGCGCTTCGACAGTAATCATGGCTTTGACCCATCGTCGAAAGCGGAAAGGGGAAAAGGAAAGGCATCATCTTGACGTGGGCCAGCAGGAGCCGTAGGATACGGGCGTTCAGTATCTCTGCGGAAGGCTTCTGCGATGACGATGGCTCGACGGTTGCTCGTGGATGTGGGGGTGACGCGGTACTACCACTGTATTTCGCGGTGTGCTCGCCGGGCTTTTCTCTGCGGCGAGGGGTTTGAGCACCGCAAGGCGTGGATCGAAGCAAGGCTCGAGGTTCTGGCTAACCAGTTCGCCGTGTCCGTGTGCGGATTTGCCGTCATGGACAATCACCTCCACGTTCTCTGAAAGCTATCCCACGAAGTCGCCAGTATCATGCAGCGGCTGGGAACAACGGCCGAGTGCTGGCACACCCGCATCGTGCAGCTTTTCAGCAAGCCCCGATGGCTTGGCAGCTTTTGTGCGACTCACCCCGAACGCCTGAAGGAGATCGCGATCCGCCGCGGTCTCCATCACGTGGACAACGCCATGATCGTGGTTGCAGCCGGTTGATGTTGATGACGTCGGGCGTAGGGAGCCCCAATACGTGTCGAGAACGTCGTGAACACATCTTCTGGCCCCCTGCGCGATCAGGCCTCGTATGGAATTCGGACTCTCGGATCTCTTGGGTCGAAGTCCTTCGCATTTCGCGTGACGAAAATGCAGCCTTCGCAGTCGGCGCTCGCAAGCACGATGGCGTCTGGCAACCCGAGCCGCAGTTGCTTTCGCAGATCGACCGCTCGCTTCGCAACCTCTGCTGAGAGTTCGACGCGTCGCATCGACTCGAACAAAGCCTCGGCGGCAAAGCGCTCCTCGTCGGTTTCCGCACCGACCATGACCTCCATCCAAGAGATCACCGAGTACAGGGGGGTGTCGTAGGCGTCGATCTCAGCGGCTGCTACCGGAACCCCGTGCAGGAAATCGATGAGCACGTCGCTGTCGATGATCGCCTTCATCGCTTCCACTCGTCGCGGAGGCCCCGGATCGTCGTTGTCGCGTCGATCTGCTTTTTCTTCCACGCTCCAAAAGCCTTCTCCCTGCCGGGACGGTGCTCCTCGGCGAGCAGTCTCGCTACGGCCCGGCGGACGGCCTCAGCCCGCGAGATGCCCTGTGACGAGCAGAGAGCAGCGAGCGCCTTTACTTGATCGTCGGGTAATTCAATGATGGTTCTCATGATGACGTCATCATATGACGCCGGGGCGTTCCGTCAAGAAAATCGCTTGGAAACGAGGATCAATCTACGTTTTCGTTGCAGTGGACAGCCGTTCAGAAAATATGGTTGCAATGGGGGTTGCGATCCGATAGTATACCCGCGTTCAGTGTTCGGTTTCGCGGCAACTCGCTTGATTCATGGTGGCGACGCAACCACCCCGACGATGTGCCGGGACCGCTCGAAAGCGTATGGGAGGCAGTCGTCATGGTGACACTTATGGCAGGAGTGAACGGTCGGATGAGCAAAGAAAAGAAGTCGAAGGGGGCGGAAAGCAAACGGAAGGGAGGGGCAACCGATAAGGATCGGCTGGCCTTTCTTCAGGAGAACACAGAGCTGCGGAACACGCTGGCTCAGATCGAGAAGGCATTTGGCGAGGGCTCGATCATGCCCCTCGGCGGTGATTACCACGCCCCGATCGAAGGGATTTCGTCTGGCAGCCTGTCGGTCGATCTCGCCCTTGGTGGCAAGGGATTTCCACGGGGTCGGATCATCGAGGTCTACGGGCCTGAATCGAGCGGCAAGACAACGATCGCGCTTCACTCCGTGGCCGCGGCCCAGCGGGCTGGTGGGATTGCCGCCTTCATCGACGCCGAGCACGCCCTTGACCCGAGTTGGGCCAGGAAGCTCGGCATCTCGCTTGAATCGCTGCTCGTAAGTCAGCCGACAAGCGGTGAGGAGGCGCTTCAGATCGTCGAGATGCTCGTGAAGAGCAACGCGGTGGACATCATCGTGATCGACTCGGTGGCGGCTCTCGTGCCGCAGAAGGAGCTCGATGGAGACATTGGTGACTCGGTCGTGGGGATGCAGGCCCGGCTCATGAGCCAGGCGATGCGGAAGCTCACCGGCGCCATTGCCAAGAGCAAGACGACAGTGATCTTCATCAACCAGCTCCGCGAGAAGATCGGCGTCATGTTTGGCAGCCCCGAGACGACGCCGGGCGGCAAGGCGCTCAAGTTTTATGCCTCATGCCGAGTCGATGTCCGCCGGATCGGCACGCTCAAGGATGGCGAGGAAGTGGTTGGTCAGCGGGTGAAGGTAAAGATCGTCAAGAACAAGGTTGCCCCGCCGTTCCGGATCGCCGAGTTCGACATGATGCATGCCGACGGCATCAGTATCGAGGGCGATGTTCTCGATTTGGCGATTGCAGCCAAGCTCGTCGATAAGTCGGGCACCTGGCTGCGGTACGGTGAGACCCATCTCGGCCAGGGCCGGGAACGGGCTCGGCAGTTCCTCAAGGACAACCCGGCTGTGGTGAAGGAGCTTCGCGACAAGATTCTTGCTGCGAAGGATGCGGTGATCTCGATCGACCAGACGATCGCCAGCGACCCCGAGGCAGCGGAAGAGGCCGACGGCGACGAATAGGCCCCCGCCTCCCCCGGCCTGGATGGTGTCACCACGCCCGTCTGCGGCCGACACAAGCGGCTGCGGGCGGGCGGTGTCGTTTCCAGGGCCGGTGGGCGAGTATAGTGCCGAGCTCCGTCATCCTCAGCCCCCGGAACCACCCGCCGCGATGAAGGCCAACGAGCTCCGCGAAGCCTACCTTTCGTTTTTCGAGTCCAAAGGCTGCGTCCGCCGGCCGAGCGACGTGCTCGTGCCCCGATGGGATCCGTCGGTGCTCTTCACGCCCGCGGGGATGAACCAGTTCAAGGACCACTTCCTTGGGAAGTGCCAGGTCGAATTCACACGCGCCACGACCTGCCAAAAATGCTTGCGGACGGGCGACATCGACAACGTGGGGCGGACGCCTCGGCATCACACGTTCTTTGAGATGCTCGGCAATTTTTCATTCGGCGACTACTTCAAGCGGGAAGCGATCCACTGGGCCTGGGAGTTCCTCACAGCGAAGAACTGGCTGAACATCGCGCCTGAAAAACTTTCCGTCACGGTCTATCTCGACGACAACGAGGCCTACACGATCTGGTCGGATGAGATCGGCCTGCCATCGACGAAGATCACGCGGATGGGCGAAGACGACAACTTCTGGCCCGCCTCGGCGCCGTCGCAGGGGCCCGACGGCGTCTGTGGGCCGTGCAGCGAGATCTTCTATCGGATGCCCGACGGGAGCGATGTCGAGATCTGGAACCTCGTCTTCACCCAGTTCAATCGTGAGGGGGCGCCCCCAGACAACCTTTCGCCACTCCCGAGCCGCAATATCGATACCGGCATGGGGCTCGAGCGAACCTGCGCGATGCTCCAGGGTGTGGACAGCAATTTTCACATCGACATCTTGAGGCCCCTTGTCGAGGCAGTGGCCGAGGTTTGCGGGCAGCGGTATGAGCCAGCGAGCGACGACGGCCGTCGGATGCGGCGGATCGCGGATCATGTCCGTGCCTGCACGTTTGCGATCCACGAGAACGTGCTGCCGGGAAATAATGAAGAAAAGTACGTCGTCAAACGGCTCCTGCGTCGGGCCGTGCTCGATGGTCGCCAGCTCGGGATGACCGAGTCGTTTCTCCATCGGCTCCCGCCGGTCGTGGTGGAGCTCATGCGCGGGCCGTATCCGGAGCTTGGCGATACGACAGGCCATGTGGCAAGCGTCATTGAGCGGGAAGAGGAGTCGTTCCTCGCCACGATTGACGGTGGGCTCGAGCGGATCGAGAAGCTTTTTGCGGGAATCGGCGCTGCCGGTGGCAGTGTCGTGCCAGGCACCGACGCGGCCGAGCTCTACACCACCTACGGCTTTCCGCCCGAGCTCCTCGAGACACTTGCGGCCGAGCGGAACTGCTCCTTTGACTGGGAGGGTTTTCGCGGTGCGATGGAGGCCCACGGCAAGGCATCGGGGAAGGGGGCCGTCATTGATGTTTTTACGTCTGGTCCACTCGATGCTCTCAAGAAGACAATGCACGGTACAGAGTTCGTCGGCTATGACACGACCGAAGCCACGTGCAATGTCATCGGGATCATCGCACAGGATGCGCTCTGCGAATCGCTCACCGAGGTGGGCCATGCCAAGCCGGTGACCGTGGTGCTCGACTCGACGCCGTTCTACGGTGAGTCAGGTGGCCAGGTTGGCGACACCGGCGAGCTGAAATGGCCCGGTGGCCGGTTCGAGGTGACCGACACGCAGCGGGAAGGGGGTTTTGTCCTTCACGTGGGCCACCTCCGTGAGGGTTCTCTCGGGCTCGGAGCGGCGGTGAAGGCAACAGTCGACGCGAGTCACCGTGCGGCCCTGCGGCGGGCTCACTCCGCAACGCATCTCCTTCATGCGGCGCTGCAGCACTTTCTGGGGAGCCACGCGGTCCAGCAGGGATCCAAGGTCGATGCCGACATGCTGCGGTTCGACTTCTCTCACTCGGGGTCCATCGACGAGGAAACGCTCGCCTCCATCGAAGCGATGGTGAACGACCGCGTGCTGGAGTCTGTGGCGGTCTCGGCGAACCTCCTGCCGCTTGCCGAGGCCCGCCATGCCGGCGCGATGATGCTCTTCGGTGAGAAGTATCCCGACGTCGTGCGGATGGTGACGATGGATGGAGTCAGCCGCGAGCTTTGTGGTGGCACGCATGTCACGGGCACAGGCCAGATCGGGCTTGTGCGAATCGTGGCTGAGGAGAGTGTGTCAGCCGGCACGCGGCGTATCACAGCCGTCACCGGCATGCGGGCTCTCGAACGACTGCGGCAGGCTGAACGGACGCTCGCCGAGGCGGCGGGTTCACTCAAGGTGCCGGTCACTGATGTCCCGCAACGGATTGCAGCGATCGTCCGCGAGCTCAAGGATCTCAAGAAGGCAAAGCCTGCTCACGCTACCGCTGGTGTCTCGTCTGACACGATGCTCACTACGGCGGCGGAGGTAGGAGGTGCGAAGATCGTGGTGGCCGACATGCAGGGAGGCGATGCCGGCGCGATGCGGCAGGCAATCGACAGCCTCAGGCGAAAGGCCAGTCCCATCGCCGTGCTTCTGGGAAGCGTCGAGGGAGACAAGGTCACGCTCGTGGCAGGGATATCGAAGGACCTCGAGGCCCGCGGCCTTTCGGCTGGCTCATGGATTCGCGACGTGGCATCGGTGGTTGGCGGCAAGGGGGGCGGACGCCCCGACCTCGCGCAGGCCGGCGGAAAGCTCGTGGACAAACTGCCCGAGGCGCTGGCGAAGGCCCGCAGGGTGATCGAGTCGCTGCTCGCGACGTAGGGCCTCCGCCAGGGACGACATTTCATTCACTGAACCGTTGGCGTTCCATCCTGTGGGCTTTGGCCACGCGAAGGGTCTCGCTATCCCC
>JBGTKO010000523.1:0-12601 GCA_041744595.1 Pirellulales bacterium | reverse complement strand
ATCGCCCGGTTGTATCCGTCCTGCACCTCGGGCCGCACCTCGACGGCATCAAGATCACCGCTGTCGAGCCACGAAAGGCATTGGGTGATGTATCGCGCCTGGGCCTCGATCATGAAGAGAATGGAGTTGTGTCCGACGCCGGAATTGGGCCCCATGAGCATGAAGTAGTTGGGGAACCCGCTGACGGCGATGCCTCGATACGCCTGCGGCCCGGCTCGCCATTCGTCGGCCAGCCGCCGCCCATTGCGTCCTCGGATGTCGATCTCTAACGACTGGTAGAACGGCTGAAATCCGGTCGCGTACACGATCACGTCCACAGCCCGAAGCTTTCCCAGCCAGCCCACGATTCCATCCGCCGTCGCCTTCGCGATTCTTGCGGTGACAAGCTCAACATGAGGGAGTGTCAGAGTGGGGTAATAGTCGTCGGAGAGAAGCACTCGCTTCCAGCCCATGCGGTAGGTCGGCATGAGCATGCTCCTCAATTCCGGATCGGGAACGCTGCGTTCGAGAAAGTCCAGGGCTCGCCGCTCGGCGGTTCGCATCAGCCGCGGTTCAAAGACGAACCCGACCGCCGACGCCTCCGCCTTCCAGTAGTGGTATGCCCGAGCGGTGCGGAGGAGACCGGGGACGAACCCGTAGGCGAGCCGCTCGAACGTGGAATAGCGACGGTCGTTGCGGGGCATGATCCATTGGGGCGTCCGTTGGAACACATAGAGCTTCGCGACCCGCGGCGCAATCGCCGGCACAACCTGCACGGCGCTGGCGCCGGCACCAATCACCGCGACTCGCTTCCCCGTGAGATCGATGTCGTGCCGCCACCGAGCGGTGTGGAAGGCCTCCCCTTTGAACTCATCGAGGCCTGGAATGTCGGGATACGCCGGAAGGTGCAAGCCGCCCACCGCCGATACAACCGCCCTGGCGCGAAAGCATCGGCCATCCGCGGTGGAGATCGTCCAGAGCCGCGTGTGATCATCCCATTCGAGTGACGTCACAGCCGTTTTGTGGAGAATTCGATCCTCCAGGCTGTATTTCCGGATTACCGCGCGGATGTAGGCAAGGATCTCTGCCTGCGGCGCGTAGCGTTGGGACCAGCCCGCGTGCTGCGCGAACGAGTAGGAATAGAGATGGGAGGGAACGTCGCACGCACATCCAGGGTAGTCGTTGTCTCGCCAGGTGCCTCCCGACGAGGCCGACTTCTCGAAAATCATGAAGTCATCGCGGCCTTGCTCCATCAGCTTGATGGCCATACACAGGCCTGCGAAACCGGCGCCGATGATTGCGACAGACATGTCGAACGACGCGGCAATCTTGGGGCGACCCGATGGGGATGCCTGACGGTGGCTCGAGGTCTTCAAAATCGTCGCTCCAGGCGCACGAGACCAGGGAACGGAACGGTGATCCACTCCGCGGGAGGCTCGCTGATGGCATCGACTTTATGAGCGGGACAGTCGCAGATTCTTGCGGCGATGCAAAGGGCGGCGACGCATGCATCGCCACGAATAGCGATCATGGCAAGCGGCGCAAACTGGGCCCCTGGGCGGGTCTCCGAGCTCCGAATCTGCCTTGCGTCGCGGCCTCCAGCCAGGCTATAGGTTGCCACTCATTGCGAGTCTCATGAGAGGTGCGGCTGCGGAGGTTGCGCGACCTGGCAGCCGCATGCTCCATGGAGTCCAAGTCCCCTCGGAACAGCGAGCCGCTTATTACCATGAGGCACAGCACGCTTGAGACGAGCGACGTGTGTCGTCCCGTCCATCCGGGTGACTACGAGTGTGAGTTCCTTCTCACTTCCTACATGCTCGGAGCGCCCGACGGTTCGAACTTGGGCGCTGCTGGCTATTCACACGAGTTCGTCGCACGCCTCTTCCGACCACTCTTGGAACGGTGGGGCCATGTCACGGATATCCAGGATGCCCAGGCAGAACTCAACGACGCCGTCGCTTCATGCCGAGCCCGCGGCCGGCTACCGGTGCATGTAAGCGTGCTCCCGCTCCAGGACGTGTTTTTCGCCAAAGACGCGATCAACATCGTCATGCCAGCCTGGGAGTTTCCGGACATTCCGAATCACAATTTCGACAAAAACCCTCAGAACGACTGGCCCCTCGCCGCGCAGCTGGCAAACATGCTCATGGTCAGCGGCCCTTTCACCGCCGACGCATTCGCGCGAGCCGGCACATCGACACCGATGGCGATCGTGCCCGTACCAACCCCGGATGCCTATTTCCAAATCCCGCCGTGGTCCCCTGGGCAGGTCACGCGGCTGAATCATTGGGCCTTTTTCTTTCCTGGACAGACCGCGTCGGCCGATCCTGTATCCGCCTCATCCCCTCCCAAGCGCGAAACCCTCAAGCGGCGAGCAGAAAGGCGGTTGTCGAAGGTGCTTCGCGGGCTCATGGGCAAGAAGCGGTATGAAAAACTGTCGACACTGCTGAAGCGCACCCACCGTCCACTGGCTTCGCGACCAGACTTCAACTCGCTGCCCTATCCGCGAGTCGAATCGCTGGACCTATCCGGTGTCGTCTATACGAGCATCTTCAACCCGTCCGATGGACGGAAAAACTGGGCAGACATGCTCAACGCGTTCTTGATCGCGCTCGCTGATCGGCCGGATGCGACGCTCGTGTTCAAACTCATCGCGCGGAGCCCGTGTGCCGTGCGCGATGTGATCGACTTCTACCTGAACCGCAACCTGCCGCACCGCTGCAAGGTCGCTTTCGTCTGTGATTACCTGTCGGATACTGAGATGGTCGACCTCTGCCGGGCATCCACGTACTACGTTCAGGCAAGCAAGGCCGAAGGCAACTGCCTCCCGCTCATGAATTTCCTCGCCGGCGCGAGGCCTGGCATCTCGCCCGATCACTCGTCGATGAGCGACTACTTTCATCGCGACTTCGGATTCGTTGTCGATTCGCACCCCGAGCCTGCCGCCTGGCCTCACGACAGCCGTCTTCGCATGCGAACAACCTGGGGCCGCATCGTCTGGCCGTCGTTGCGTGACCGAATCGAGGAGAGCTACAACGTTGCCACCGCGACCCCGGAGGAGTATTCCGCCATGGCCTTACGTGCGCGGCTTCACATGCGTCGCTGGGCGAGCTATACCGCCGTCGGGACTCGTCTTGATGCCGCCCTTGGTGACGTACTGGGCCACGCCATGAACACGCCGACGATGCCGTCAGGTCACGTGCTTCTCGCCAATGCCCAGCGGGCGGCGGCATAAGCTGCGAAGAGGGACCATGCTCGCCACACTGGGCAACTCTCCCGCCACTCGGGCCCCGCTTCGCAACCATCTCCCTCCAACTTTTGGCCCGATGGAGCATGACTCATGCTGGCAGAATGGATCCGCCGCCAGTCAAGCAGTTTGTGCAAATCAATCGCGGCCCAGGTCCTGCAAGAGCTCAAAGGACACGAGCGGGGCGTGCCGAAAGAAGCCCAAATTCTCTTGCAGCTGAAATACCGGGACTTGCAGCGAACTGGCGGGCCGCTGCCGACTTTTGACGAAGTGAGAATGAAATCGTTTTCCCAGTCCGGGGAAGACGGTGTGTTGCTCTATATCTTTTCACTGATTGGCACCACGAATCGCCGGTGCGTCGAAATCTGCGCCGGCAATGGAATTGAGTGCAACTCCGCCAATCTCATCGTCCATCACGATTGGCACGGACTGCTCGTCGACGGCAGCGAAGACAATGTCGCCCTCGGAATGAAGTTTTACGCTGCGCATTGCATTAATGTGTATACACAACCTGTGTTCATCGCTGCGTGGATCACGGCAGACTCGGTCAACAACCTGGTGAAGCACCGGGGCTTTGAGGGCCCTATCGATCTTCTGACGATCGACATTGACGGCAACGACTATTGGGTGTGGGAAGCCCTTGATGTCGTATCGCCGCGGGTGGTTGTAGCGGAGTTTCAGCACGTGTGGGGCGCGGAACACGCCGTCACCCAAACGTACGATCCGAACTTTGTGTGGCGGCCCAACGCATTGCCCCTGGGGATGTGCGGCGCATCGCTGCCAGCCCTCGTCACGCTCGGCCGGCGCAAGGGGTATCGCCTTGTGGGCATCCATAGCTGTAACGCGTTCTTCGTCCGAGATGACCTGGGTGTCGATGTTCTCCCCGAGGTGCCAGCCGAGGCCTGCTTGAACGGGCCCCGGCACGTATTCGCACGCTCCCGACTGTCCCGCTACGAGCAGGAACATGGCTCGTTGATTGGAAAAGGCTGGGTCGAAGTCGAACCCGACCAGTCATAGATCGGTGCCATGCGATGGGCCTCAGCCCTCGTACGACTCCATGCAGCCGCGCCGCGACGTTCCGGGGCCGCCCGGCGAGCCAGTGTCATGCCGCGCGGGGGGCAGCATGCGAGGCCTCGGGATTCATGTCCCAGAAGTTCTCGGGCTTATCGTAAAACGCCAGGAACTGTCGGGCTTCGCCCACGACTTCGCGATGCAGCAGCTCACGGGCCAGCCGGCTCCACGTAATGGGCCTGACAAACGGCCTTCGCAAGCCGCTTCGCACGAGCCACTTCGACGAGTACCGATTCCAATATCGGCTCTTGCAGATCTTGGATGTCCACGTGTTGTGACGCATGGCTCGCATCATCCACGAATCGTAGGTTTTCATGGCTGCGGTATTCAGCCGGCGACCGATCCGAGGGAGTGAAATCGTGGAATCGACTCCCAGGAATTCAAAACACCGGGCGATGACCGCATCGGGGTCGGCTTCGATGTCTTCGAGAAAGAGAACCAGAATCCGCTCGTCGGGAACTCGCTCGCGGTAGGTGTTGATGAGCGTCCAGTACCGCGTATCGTCGAGCATGTTGGGGTACCTGTCCAAGGTCTTCCCAAGGTCGTAGGGTGGAACCACGCCGAATTTGTGCCCGTTGTGGTGCATTTCACGATAGCTCGATTCGAGGCGAGTGATCGGATTACGGGCCACGAAGATGAATTTTGTGTCGGGGTTGTGGTCCAAGATTCGATCGCGGGCCATCGTGCAGTACTTGAAACTGGAATATGTGGTGCTGCCATCACCGCAGAACTGATGCGGTTTGGAAGCTTTGTACTTGTCTTCATACCACTCCCATCCTTCTTCCCATCGGTAGGAAAAAAAGTTGGGCTCTTTGGTCGCACAGATGAACAAGTCCGGGTGTTCATGGAGCAGATCGCACAACGTGGTTGTGCCGCATTTGCTGAAACCCGGGACCACAAAATCGACTCGCATACTGGGAGACTCTCCGTTGCGAAACCTGGCAATCCTTGGGGTTCTGGGGGGCTGCCGGAAGGCAGGTGCCAACTCCATCCCTCGCCCCATGCCGGGCCTCCTGGAACAACCTCTACAGGCACCCTCTAAGACGGTCAATGTCGAAGCCAAGGCTCGTCGCGGCTGGCATTGCCACGGGCAAAGCATCGGAGTACGGTCCGCCACCCTTCGCACGTCTCACGGAGCGACGGAGGCGATTTCCCCGGAAGGCGGCCGCGATACCGTGGGCCATCCCCTTCCCAATGGCTGAGGCACCCAAACATGCTGAAGACGATCGTTCGTGACGTGCGGAAACGGCTGTTCCCGAAGTCACTTCAAGGCACCATGCCGCCGAGGTCCGGTGCCGTCGGGTGGATGGATGCAAACCAGAGCGGCTGGTTCAACAAGGAAACCGGCGAGCTCTTTGAGGGATTCAAGATCGAGCCTGATGACGTTTTT
This sequence comes from Pirellulales bacterium, assembly GCA_041744595.1. Classification (GTDB taxonomy): domain Bacteria; phylum Planctomycetota; class Planctomycetia; order Pirellulales; family UBA1268; genus QWPN01. Next base: position 6,914 of record JBGTKO010000523.1, on the reverse strand, counting down.
CTCGATGTTGGCTGCGGCGACGGCGGCGCCTGCCACTTTGCGGCCTCCCAGAAGGCGCATGTCATCGCCAGCGATATTGATCCAAAGAAGGTCGAGTCTGTCCGCCGGAGATTGGCACGGTCCCCTGCCCGCGGCTTTGACGCCATCGTGAGCGACTCAAATCCGTTGCCATTGGCTGACGGCACTGCCACGAAGGTGATCTCTCTGGAAGTCATCGAACACGTCGACGATCCGGTGCAATTCCTGTCGGAACTGGTACGTGTGGGAAAGCCGGGCGCACAGTACATGATCACATGCCCGGACCCCGTCGCCGAATCGCTGCAGCGGACATTGGCGCCGCCCGCCTACTGGGCGAAACCGAACCATGTGCGAGTCCTTGAACGCGAAGAGTTGGGTACGCTCATCGAAAAAGTCGGCCTCACGATCGAGCACCGTGGGCAATACAGCTTTTTTTGGGCCGTATACTGGGTGTTGTTCTGGGCCGCCGATCAGGAGTTTGGCCAGCCCGACAAGCCTCTCCTCCAGCACTGGACGAATACGTGGCATGCCCTGATCACCAATCCAAAGGCCGGTCACATAAAAAAGGCGCTCGACGGCTTCATGCCCAAGAGCCAGATCGTGGTTGCCCGTAAAGCCGCGTGAGGCCAGGGCACGCCTAAGCATGAACCGACGCTTGACTCGGTTTTCGGAAATCAATGGAAGTTTCCCGCAGCCGGTGAACACCATCGCGATCCCGATAATCCAGTAAAGAACAAATTCGGTGGCCCTTCGGGCATGCCGGTTACCAAGCCTTGCTTCCTTCGCCAGGTCCGTAACTCCGGTGATGAAGTCCAGGTCCCGCTGGAGTTGAGGTGCCCAGCCATTCGCGGCAGGGCAGCCATGCCACCCGGCTGGGCTCTTGGCCGCATGGCACCCCCCCGAGTCGCCCGCCCGAGTCTGATTTCCCGTGGGTTTTGAGAGTTTTGCCGGTGACGGCCTCCGCGCTCGTTTTAAGAGATAGCGGGGTCTTGTGCGGCCCCGCGGCCAAGCGGGCCCGACCGTGGTCGCGTTTCTGCACCCACCGGCACGTTCTTCCGTGCGGGCACAGCCCTGCACGCCGCACCGCAAGCCTAAGCAGTACGCCCGCCGCCGCCCCAAGAGAACGCCGCTCTACAAGATCGTCGCTCGCAACTTCGAGACCTGGCTTGCCGAGCAGCCTCGGTGAACATCCCGTGGCGGCGCATGTCGAAGAGGAGTTTCCCGCGTACCTCCGCTGCGGCATTCTTGCCTTCGGGTTCGCCCGGGCACGCTGCGGCACCTGCGGCCATGACTTTCTCGTCGCCTTCTCGTGCAAGGGACGCGGCGTCTGCCCCTCCTGCAACGGCCGACGCATGGCGCAGACGGCTGCGCACCTCGTCGATCATGTCGTCCCGCCGGTGCCCGTCCGGCAGTGGGTGATTTCGGTACCGAAGCGACTGCGATGGCATCTGGGAGCGCGGCCCGAAGCCGTCTCGGCACTCACGAAGTTCTTCATCGACGAGGTCGAGCGGCTCGTGAACGCCGCGGCAGGCGTCGAGGTCGCGCGATCCAAGAAGAGAACCGATTCGCCCCGCATCGGCGGCATCTCGTTTCTGCATCGCTTCGGGTCGGCCCTCAACCACCATGTCCATCTCCACGCCTGCATCACCGACGGCGTGTTTTGCCGTACCGCGACCGGTGACCAGGCCGACAGTCGCGTCCGTTTCATCGCGGCTCGCCCGATCACCTCCGACGACCTTACGGCACTCACCGAACGCGTCCGTCGCCGACTCATCCGGTGGTACAAGCGACGCGGCTTCCTCGACGCCGAGGCAGCCTCCGACTTGCTCTCGTGGAACCCCAGCGGCTTCTCCATCGATGCCAGCGTCCGGATCAGTCTCGACGACCGCGACGTGCCGAGCTTCTCCAAAAGCCTCGAACACCTCGTGCGATACTGTGCCCGGCCCGCATTCGCTGTCGAACGGCTTGCGGTGATCGAGGGGCGTGACGGGAAGCCCGACCGAGTCTGCTATACGCTCCCGCGTCACAAGCGAGGGCAGTGGATCGGTCCAGGCCGCACTCAGAAGTCAACTGCGCCAGACGAGCAGGGCGTCGTGACCATGTCGCCCACGGATCTCCTCGACCGGCTCGCGGATCTCGTGCCGCCACCGAGATGACACCGCCATCGATACCACGGGGTCTTTGCGCGCAATCACCCGCTGCGGCCTGTCATCACCGCGATGGCAATCGGCAACGTCGGGAAGCCCGTGGCGGCCACGACCAGCCAGCCGGGCCAAGCGGGCCAGCCCGCCAGCGACGCCGACAATGAGCCGCAGAAGCGTTCCCACGACACCTCCCGAATCGCGTGGGCCAAGCTCCTCGCGAAGATCGCGGAAGCGTTTCCACTGGGGTGCCCCGTGTGTGGCGGCGACATCCGCCTCATCGCGTTCATTACCGACCCGGGGCCCGTTCGCAGAATCCTCGCCCACGTCGGCGAACCGGTCGAGCCGCCACCAGTGTCACCCGCGCGAGGACCGCCCACCGAGTGGAACGAATTCGTCCAGGCCCATGACGACCGTGATGTCATGCAGGCCTCGCACGACGAGCTTCCCGTGATCGACATCCACTCGCTCTGAGACACCTGCGAAGGGCACCAGCGGAGCCGGTCTGCGCCTATCGCGAAAAACCGCGAACTGAGAAGGGATTGCCGGCGACGCAGAGGCGGCGCGGCACCCATAATGACACCCCACACACGACCCGCTATCCTCGCAAGCCGATCAGCACCCGTCCCACGCTTGCGGAAGTGCCATTGACCGTCCTATCCTTCGGAACGCTCGGGTAGCCCGGCAGCGATTCACCACAATCGCAATCACGCCGGCGGCCGCCACGACAGGAAACAAGACCCCCAGCCGACTGGCCATTGTGCGAAATTCGATGAGCGGCACGTCTGCCACCAGCACGTTAGGAACGAGCAGGGGGAGGCTCGCCGTGATCGTTCCCATGGGAGAGATCACGCATGTCTCCCCGGTCGCGGCACACCGCACAAAGGCCCGGCGCCCCTCGACGGCCCGGAGTTGGGCGAGGAGGCGGTGTTGCCGGAGCGTCAGCGGCGCCGTGAAGGCCGAGCCGTTGATGAGGGACACGAGGACATTGGCCGATGCGTTCGTCAACGAGCGAGCGGCACCGGGGATCATGTCCTCGTAGCACAACATGACTCCCAGTCGCGCGTCTGGGCCGCAGGCGAGCACGGTCGCCTCGGTCCCCTGGCTCATCTCGTCCTGCATACGGAAGTAGAGCTTTATGTCCGGGTAGATGTCGGACCCGGGCACATATTCCCCGAATGGCATGAGATGCCGCTTGTGGTAGCGGCCGAGGATGGCATGGTCGGCGTCGATGAGGATTGCGGATTGATACAGCGATTGTGGCTTGTCCGGATGCCCACGGTAGATCTTGCCGCCGAACAACAGCGGACACGTCGGTTCTTCGAGAGGCCGCATCCCGCGGTTGGGGTCGCGGGAAAGCGCGATGACCCGGTCCAGATCGGCCAGCGACTCAAGGCCGACTTCGTAACTTCCACCACTACACTCCGGCCAGCAAACGATATCCGGCCGGCGACCATCGTCCGCGCAGGCAAGCCGAGTCAGCCGCCGCAGTTCTTCGACGCCGCCCTCTTCTTCTGGGTTCGCCTGCGCGACAGCCACCCGCAACTGCGGCGCCGTCTCCGAGATCCGACTCCAGATCGCGAAAGCGGTCGCGCCGTAGGCAAGATTCGCAACACACACCGCGACGGCGAAAAGGCCTGGGCGCGATGCGGCAATCCGGCTCGCATGGGCAGGAGCGATGCCCAACGACACGATCCATACCAGGGCACCGGCGTGGGCATAGAGCACGAACGTGGAAAACTCGGCGCCAAAAAGATCGACAGACTGGACGAGGAGAGGCCACGCGATTTGCGAATAGCCGAGCTTCCATGGAAATACGGACGGCATCGTGGCCTCGATCAGCACGGCTGCCAGCGCGGCCGGCCACCAGGCCGCCAGCGGGTCTCGGGTGACGCGGGCAGCGAACCAGAGTGGTAGTGCGAGCCGTACGCCGTCCCACAGGATGATCGGGGCCGCAAAAAGGAACCCTGTGCTGTACTCGGTGCTCATTGCGTATGCCAGCACCGTGGGCGTCCAGTGGAACGCTATGGCCAGCCCGAGGATTGCACTGGCCAGCACCCAAGCCTCTCCCCACCACCCGCGGATTCGGCGCACGAGCAACAGCGGAACGGCCAATCCGATCCACTCGCACCACACCAAGCGTTGATCAAGCCAGGGGAGTGCAATGATCAACGAGATGGTCACGGCAACCAGTGGAGCAATGAGCCATGGAACCCATCCACGGGCCTTGGAGATACCTGCGGAGTCCTGCTCATTAGTAGCGTCATTGGAAAACATCCGGCAATTACACCCAAGTGTACATGTACGGGAAAAGAGACGGGCCAGGCGATCCGTCCGGGAGTGACCCCCGTGCGTCCCGCCTGGCCCGAATTATCATCGCGTTACCCCGTAACGTGAAATGGGGCAACAGTCACCGAGCATCACGGGGTGATCACGGGCCCCGCGGCGATCTTCCTGTTCGCCGTCTTGCCCGAGGGAACGCTATAGCTCCCGGTGGCAGCCGGCGGCGGCATTGGCCCGGACGCGGGCACCAAGGCTGGGACATAAATTGCGATCGTTCCGGCCCCCGACGGCACCGGATAAACGAGCGTAACACCAGGGTTCAACAACTTTCCCCCCAGATTCTTGGCTCCCGCCACCCTGGCCGGATCAAACTTCGGATTTCCAGCGAGCGAATTCGGAAGAATTCCCACATACCAAGCTGATCCCGAATTGTTCTTGATCTTCACGGTGGACGGCTTCTTGACGCCCACTGCACCGCCCGAAGAAACAGTCGATCCGCCGCCAGCCTCGGCTGGGCTGGCAACCATCAAGCCAAGTGCCACCACGGCACAGGCCACAAACGTGAACCGCTTCATCATAAATCCATCTCCGTTTCTGAGGAAATACGCAAAATCTTCCAACGATGCCCTACCCGGAACAAACGCCCCTTCAAGTAGGTGCTCCTCCCATCCATGGCCGCCCCTCCGCTACACGCGGAGAACCGGCGCCGACGATCGACCGGTCATTGCAAGCGGGCCATCGAGGCAATCGACTCGCCTCCATTACGCGTGCAAATCGCGGACAAAACCGCCGGATCCATTGAGTCACTCAAATAGGCCACCCTTCCGTCGGCGAAGCTCACCTGAGCGCCGTTCGGGTGATTGCTGTGAATGTCGAGGCGCATCGTATTGATGAAGCCCTGTGATTGGACGAAGCAGTTCACCCAAGCCCAGCGGCCGGCATTGTTGCCATCATCACCGACATCCTCGGGATTGGCTCGATCGGCGGATTCACCTAGGAGGAGGGTGTGGCTCAGGCCGTCCGTAACGGAGCCCTGCCGTACCGGTGGAATGTCGTCATCTACGGTGACGAGCGTGCCGTTCGAAAGGCCGGCCGCTCCATGAAACGGGACACCCTCCATTATGATCCACGCTCCAGAAATACCGGCGTAATCGGCCCTGCCGATGGACGTGATGATGCTACTGGGGCAGATATAAAGGCCGACTTGGGAGTCAGAAGCCGTGTCGTTGCCACCCGGCGCGTTCCAGACCTTCTGAAGGTCAATGCGCGAAGCCAACGCGCCCTCTTCAATGTAGGAGAGAACGAAGGTTGACCAGGCGTGATGCGTCCCCATGGGCAAGCCAGTACCCCGCGGCTTCTGATCGCATCCAGGTGGAAATACACGGCGAGATGACTCGTACGCCAGAACGCCCAACCCGCACTGACGAATGTTATTCGAGCAGGAGGTTTGGCGGGCCGACTCACGCACCCGGTGGACCGCCGGCAACGTGATGCCAATCAGCGTGCCGATGACACCGATCACGACGAGCAATTCAACGAGGCTGAAGCCTCGTCGATCACCCGCTCGCCAAATACGGGACGGTTGATGAGGGAATATCTGCACAAGCGGTTTCATCTGGCGAATTCTTTGCACTACGAAAAGGGCACTGCCAAATAAGAGGTGTCGTGAGCTAACGCGATCCCCCAAGGGAGAGGCACCGGACCCAGCTATGGGCAGCACCTGAATCAATCACTGAAAGGTCAATACGGTCCGTTTTGGGAAGGGAACGAGGCACAATGTCGGCCACGGCGTTAGGAAGGCTCACCAATTAGCGAGGATGGGAAAGATATTTGATTTGGGCGAAGTATCCTGGAAGCTCGCACTCGCCACAAGACGCGATTTATGATGACAGCATTTCTACTGACAGATGTGTGTGACTGCGGAGGCGATACAAGTAGATTCGACTGAGAGGCGTCGGGTGTCATGTGAGGGCACGTTCACACATGGGCAAGTGCCCGTTCCTGCTGTTGTGGATCGCGAAGAGCCGGAGAACCACGCCGGTGCGATCGGAAACGTTGAAGCGAGCGAAGATGCGATCGAGGTAGGTCCGCACGGTTGAGAAGGCGATGCCCAGTTCGACGGCGATTTCCTTATCTTTCAGGCCTCGGAGAATCAGGTCTATCACCTTTGCCTGTTGCGGCGAAAGCTTCGTGAACAGCACAAGTGCCATCCACTGCTCGTCACTCAGTGGAGACGGCGGCAGGGACGAGAGGGACCGTGGCTTTCGTGAGCGGCGCGGTGGCATGAGTGCGGTGTCCATGTCTTGGTTCAGCGTGAACTGGAATCTTGAGGTCAGGGCGTAAGGGAACTCAAGGCATCGTGCCGAAGCAGTCGCGGCCTCCGGCCGCGAAGGTTTTCCGCATTGGTGCCGATCCCGAAGGGAAGGTCGGGCGGCGCTTGTGATGGCAACCGCCCGCCCTTCGGTCTCGGCC
>JBGTKO010000522.1:0-2334 GCA_041744595.1 Pirellulales bacterium | reverse complement strand
GCGCGGGCCGGATGATTTCGCCGGCCATCAGACCCGGCGCACCGGCGCGCTCATCGCGCGCTCGCCGACCGGGCCGTATCAGGGTGGTATCCGAGATTCTCAGGGGGCGTCGGGGGAAACGGGCAACGTCTGGTACCTGGGCTTATGTCAACTTGGCCCTTGATGCGGACTACCCGCCATCGTCGTCGGCTATCGATCTGTTTTACATGCTTTCGTGGTGTTCGGCGTGGAGCGCCGCGGCTGCCGACGGAAAAGGAACCATACTCCGGGCTTGATCTCGCCGAGAATGCGCTCGAGGTCGGGGATAAGAGGACGAAGAAACTCGATCTTGTTGCGTCGTGCGACCAAGACGACGACGGCGATGTTCCGACCCCGCCATCGACTGCTGATACTTGAGCTTTTGGTCGACGGTAACCAACACGTCGAACTTGGATTCCGCCACCTCCAGCAGCGTGCCGTCTTCCTTGCCGGCCCAACCCATCTCGGGAGCTGTACGAACCTCATGGCTCGGAAGTTCCCGTCGCAGTCGCTTCGGCATGCACTCGTCAAGCAGCAGTCGCACGCGTGAAGAGGGAGTCTTTGGCGAGCTCCAGGACGGCTATTGCATGGTCGCGGCTTACCGTGGGAAAGTCTTCCAGAAACTCAGCGAGAGAACTTCCCTCCTCGATGTAGTCCATGAGCGTCTGGACGGGAGCCCGAGTCCCGGTAAACACCACGGTACCGCTCATGACCTTTGGGGAGCGGCTGATTAGGGGTGTTGGCAGAGCCATCGCGTCCTTTCCCTTGCGACCCGGAGAATAGCCACTCGCGCCGCCGGTGTCCAGCAACGCCCCGAACTGCTGGTTGAACCTCGCTCTCGACGAGCGGGCCGCGGTAGGTGTACTCAACGAAGGAGCCTCTGGGCTGTGGGCTGAACCGCGCCCGACTAGCCACTTCTGTACACGCGGACCGGCGTGATGCACTCGGCGCCCGAAGAGATGCACGACGACTGCGTGTGCGCGCTGGCACTCGCGATGCGGCAGAAGGGAAACTGGGCGGGCGCCCGAATGCGGCATCACGATTTAGGACCACCCTGCTGTGTGTTCCCCTTCGGCAAGAATAGCCTTGACGGAATATAGGTCCCAAGCTATGTTTCCCGCGTGGGCAAGACGGACGTCGAGTTCACCGATCAGTTCGCCGAGTGGTACGGCACCCTAGATGTCAGCCGACAGGAGGACGTGCGGGTGTACGTCGGCCTTCTCGAAGAGAAGGGGGTGACGCTCGACCATCCTCATTCGACAGCGATCAAGGGCTCGAAGTACGCCCTTCGCGAGCTCCGCGTTCAGTCTGGCGGGCATCCGATTCGCGTGTTCTACATCTTCGATCCACGCCGGAGGGCCGTGCTCCTGATTGGTGGCAACAAGAAGGGGACCGGCAAGCGATTCTACGAGCGGTTCGTCTCGATTGCCGAGAAGCTCTTTGAGGTCTACCTCGAGGAGACCGATCAGACGAACAAGAGGAAGAGGTGAACCATGGCAAAGCGTTGGGCAGACATGAAGCACAAGGATCCGAGCCCAGAAGCGAAGACTCGTATCGACCGAAGAGTCCGCACCATCCTGCTCGAAATGGAGCTCCAGGAGCTGCGCGAGATGGCTGGCAAGACCCAGGGCAAAGTGGCCAAGGCGCTCGGCATTACACAGCCCCAGGTCTCCCAGTTCGAGCACCGCGAGGACTTTCTACTCTCGACACTCAAGAGATATGTCGAGGCACTCGGCGGCGAGCTCGAGGTGCGGGCCACGTTCGGCGATCGATCGGTGAGAATCAGGTCGGCGGCATGACCCGCAATCGGCGGTCTCCATCCCCGGGGGGGACTGCGTCGGGCGTTGATCCGAGCACCGCTTGGGTGAGCATGTTCTGGACGCCCGCGCGACAGTTGCTGATCGTGATCTCCCGCAACGAGGCCAATGTGGCCGGGTAGGCTGTCAACGTGGCTGTCAGACCGCCCTTCCGCAAGCCGCGGTGCCGCCGCGCTTGGGCGAAACCCCCGCCAACTCGCGAGGTTGAAGAATGAGCCGTGTTGGACTCGAACCAACGACCCTCTGCTTAAAAGGTCGACGGGACGCCGTCCGCGGCGGGTTGTCGCGTGCCTTCTCGTACGACTCTCGCGGCGCGCGATGCTGGCACGTGCCGCGTCGTCCGCCCAGATCCATGCCGTGGGCTGTCAACGTGGCTGTCAGGTCAGTTCGCGCGTGCGCCTACGCAGCGCGGGTCCGAATGCCGTCGAAGTGCACCGACAGCCGGCCGCCGAGCGCGCGGGCAATGCGGTCCAGCAGGTCGAGCGAGGGAGTGAAGCTC
>JBGTKO010000521.1:0-29872 GCA_041744595.1 Pirellulales bacterium | reverse complement strand
CGCGGCAGGCAGCCAGCGACATCTCGTCGAGTCGCTCGCGCGCCTTCTCATCAAGTCCATCGACAGCCCCTGTCGCAGGCAGGCCGAGCGCCAGCCTCGCCTGCACCAGCCTCAGATCGAAGACCGCATGCCAGCGACCTCGCGCCGCAAGCGACGCCGCCAGCTCATCACACATGGCAGCAGCCCCGCTGCCAGCGCAGGCCTGCTCGAGACGATCAAAATCTACGCCAGAAGCAGTCATGTCCATCAAATCAATCTATTGCTTCCAAAGGCAACAACCAAACCAATGCCGACCGAACCAACGCCTGCCCCAACCGAAGCATCCGCGAGGGGTGGCCCATGCCATGGAGCGGGCGTTGGAGGCCGAGCGCAGCCAGGATGGCGAAGCGAGGGCTCCATCGAGTGAGCGAAGGGCCGGGCACCGATCCACCGAAGGCGGATTGGTCGGCCCGTAGCGAACGTCCAGCGACATGGCATGGGCCACCCCGTGCCGTCCCATGATCGCGGGGCCTCAATCGCCATAAAGGCCGCCTCATGGCCCGAGAAACCCTGAGGGCATGGGTGGTAGCCCTTTCAGAGCTTCCATGCGAGATAGTCTTGCCTCCCGTCTGCGATCCTCAGGACCAAAATGCCGTCTTCGATGTATCGAAAGAGAACGACCCAGCGACGGTGGGCAATCAAGCGCACTCCAACGCCAAGTTCCGAGGCTTCGGTACCGAGCTGGGAAACACCAGAGAGCTCCGCAACGCGTTCCAGATGGTTTACCAACTCGTGCAGAATTCTTTTGGCAAGTTCCGTCCGGCCATCGACAACTGCGATCTGATAGCCGATGTTCTCCATATCCCGCTCGGCCGCATCGGTTCGTAGGACCTGGGCCATACCGCTTCGAAGGTTCTGTTACTGAGAAAGTCTTGCGTCGATCGCCTTGATCGTGCGATCGATGTCGAATTCCGCGAGACGGCCAGCAGCGACGTCCGCTTCCGCTTCACGGACCATCTCCTGCAACTCCACAAGACCGCGTTGACGCTTTTCGAGCGTATCGAGGGCTTCCCGAACCACGTCGTCGATGCAGACGAAACGGCCCGTATCGACTTGGGCCTGAACGCGGGCTTCGAGGTCCGGGGGGATTTGATAAGACATGAACCCATTATCTGAATCAGGGTGCCCCCGTTCAAGCGGGCGTTTCGCGAGAACTGGTCGCAGATGTTTCGCTTGGGGGAGCAGCCCCCCGTGCCGTGCCATCATCGGGCCCCTTCTTGTCGCATCGCCTCATACGCGATGACCGCGGCGGTCACCGACACATTGAGGCTATCCGCGATGCCACGCATCGGCAGATGGATCGTCTCGAGCGTGATCGCCCCAGCAGCAGCGGCATCGAGCCATGCCGATGAGAGTCCGTCGGCCTCGCTTCCGACCACAAGCAGCGAATTGCCTAAAAGCGCTGCCTCATGCCAGAGGCGCGATCCGGTCGGCATCGCCGCGACGACCCGCCGGTTTTTTTGAGTTGCCCAGCGAATCGTCTCGGCTGTTGTGGTCACCGCCAGTGGCATGCTGAAAACCGTACCCAAGCTCGCCCGCACGACCGCCGGATTGGCAACATCCGTTCTCGGGTCACACACGATCACACCACCAAGGCCTGCCGCGTCGGCCGTTCGGAGGATCGCCCCGAGGTTGCCCGGTTTCTCAATGCCTTCGGCCACGAGCACAGGTCGGTCTACCATGAAGGTTGCCTCGGCGAGCGGCTGGCCGGAAAACCGGACCACGCCCACAACGCCCTCGTTGCGATCCCCAAAGGCCACCTTCTCAAAGGCCCGGGGCCCAAGTGCCACGATCCTGCCGCCGCGGGCGACACATGCTTCGAGGCATGCCGCTTGCTCGTCGTTTCGGCCTGTTGCCGGCGCACCGTCACCACGCGCGACGAACACCTCGACAATGTCGATTCCAGCCGCAGCGGCTCGGGTTAACTCGCGGATTCCGTCCACCAGCGTGAACCCCGTCCGCCGCCGTTCACCGGCATTTCGCAGATGGGCCGCCCGCTTCACTCGCAGGTTGGCCGGGCTCGTGATCGTTTCAGAAGGATCCACGAGACCTCAACGCGTGGCGGTGGCGGGAAACAGATCCCGAGACCATAATAAGGTTTGCTGGATTTGATGCTGAAGAGTTCTTTCCCGCTGATCGACCCATGCGTTCTCGCGGGGTCCGCGTGTGGCTACCTGGGGTAGCCATGCGGCGACGCGGGTGTTTTCCCGAGGTTCCCTCGATGAAACACACGCATGGCATGGCACTGACCCGCTGGATCGTGGCAGCGATCTGCCTCCAGGCTATTCCCCTTGCGGCTGCCGGGCCCGACTACAACCGCGAGGTCCGGCCGATCCTCTCCAACCGCTGCTTCAAGTGCCACGGGCCAGACGAAGAAAACCAGGAGGCTGGCCTGCGGCTCGACCTCCGGGAGGCGGCCATCGCCGAGCTCGACAGTGGCGAGCGGGCGATCGTGCCGGGCCATGCCGATGCAAGTGAGCTTGTCGCCCGGATCATGAGCGACGACCCGGACCTCGTGATGCCGCCACCGGCCAGGAAGGTGACGCTCACCCCGGATGAGAAGCGGGTGCTCACCGAATGGATCAATGCAGGGGCCGAGTATGCCCCCCACTGGGCGTTTGTGAAACCTGAAAAGCCTGCGCCACCGATAGTCGCAAACAACACGTGGGCCAAGAACCCGATCGATCAGTTCGTGCTCGCGCGGCTCGACGCTGAAAAACTCGCGCCTTCCCCCGAGGCTGACCGTGCCACGCTCTGCCGCCGTGTGCATCTCGACCTCATTGGCTTGCCGCCGTCGCCGGACGACCTCGCCGCGTTTCTTGCCGACCATCGGCCAGATGCCTACGTGCTTTTGGTAGACCGGCTCCTCGCGAGCCCTCGTTATGGCGAGCGGTGGACCCGCCGCTGGCTCGACCTCGCCCGCTACGCCGACACCAACGGCTATGAGAAGGACCGCCCTCGCACGATCTGGCCGTATCGCGACTGGGTGATCCGCGCGTTCAACGACGACATGCCCTTTGACCAGTTCACCATCCGCCAGATCGCTGGCGACTTGCTGCCTAATGCGACACCCGACGACCTCGTGGCCACCGGCTTCCACCGCAACACGATGCTCAACGAAGAAGGAGGCATCGACCCACTCGAGTTTCGGTACCTTGCGATGGTTGATCGCGTGGGCACCACCGGTACAACCTGGCTCGGGCTCACCACGGCATGCGCCCAGTGCCACACGCACAAATACGACCCGATCACCCATACCGATTATTTCGCGCTCTTCGCACTTTTGAACAATGCGGACGAGCCGGAGTGGATCATCCCGAGCGAGGAACGGTCAGCACGTCTTGCCCAAGCGACGGCCAAGATCGAGTCGCTCTGGAATGAGCTGCCAGACCACTGGCCGGCCGCCGGCCCCAACCCAAAGACAACGCAACTGGCCGGTTCCAGTGAGCCCGGCGATGCGGTGGACGGCGAAAAACACGTCTCAAAAAACATCGCCGAACGGTTCGAGGTGTGGAACCGCGAAGAGTCGAAGCGGGCGATCGACTGGCAGATCGCCAGGCCTGACGCGGTTGAGTCGTCGATGCCGCATCTCGTCGTTCTTGACGATGGCTCCGTGCTCGCAAGCGGCGACCAGACCAAGAGCGATGTCTACACGATCACCCTCCCGCGAGTCGACAAGCCCGTGCAGGCAATCCGCCTCGAGGTCTTGCCGCACGAGTCGCTCCCCGCCTGGGGCCCGGGCCTTTGCGGTTACGAAGGGCCGCGGGGCGATTTTTTTCTCTCTGAGTTCGAGGTTCGGGTGCCGCCGAAGGCCGCACGGATCGAGATTGCCAAGGCAAGTGAGTCGTATGGCGGCAAGGCGGCGCATAGTAAGAGTGCAAGCGGTGCCGCGGCAGCGATCGACGGCGTGATGTCGACGGGATGGGGCACCAACGGCCGGCAGGGACACGCCGAAGCGGCTGTGTTTGAGCTCGCCGAGCCGATTGCTGCAGGCGAGCCGATCGTGGTCACCATGCGGTTCGAGCGGCACTTCGCCTGCCCTCTCGGGCGATTCCGGCTCTCGGTTACCGACACTCCTGACGTCGAAGCCAGTCAACACACGGCCGATGTAGAGGCCGCCCTCGCGAAGGCCCCCGAGGCCCGTTCCGCGGAGGATCGGCAGGCGATCTTCCGAAGGTTTCTTGCGACGGCGCCCGAGGTGAGCGAACGCTTCAAGGAAATCCGGCGGCTCGAGGCGAGCTTTCGAGAAGGACTCTCGACGCTCGTCATGCGGGAGCGGCCCGCCGACAATCCGCGAAAGACCCATCGCCATCACCGAGGCGAGTTCACGATGCCCGAGGAGGAGGTGACGCCCGCGGTCCCAGCCTTCCTCCCGTCGTTGCCAGCGGACGCGCCGGCGAACCGTCTGGCCCTGGCGCAGTGGCTCGTGTCTCCGGTAAACCCGCTCACGGCTCGGGTCACCGTCAACCGGCATTGGGAAGCCTTCTTTGGCCGAGGCATCGTGGAGTCGGTTGCCGACTTCGGCTACCAGGGGGCGGTTCCGAGTCATCCTGAGCTGCTTGACTGGCTGGCAGTTTCATTCGTGGAACCGGCAGCGACTGGCGGCCTCGGCTGGTCGCTCAAGAAGCTCCATCGTCTGATCGTCACAAGCGCGACCTACCGCCAAGACTCGAGGATAGCGCCCGACCTCGCGGAGCACGACCCTGAAAACACACTTCTCGCCCGGGGACCACGCGTACGGCTCGATGCGGAGGTCATTCGTGACTCGCTTCTCGTCGCCTCGGGGCTCCTCTCCACAAAGATGTATGGCCCCGGCGTGCGGCCACCGCAGCCCCAGGGCGTGACCGAAGTGGCCTACGGTTCGCCGAAGTGGAACGCCAGCCAGGGAGAGGACCGATACCGCCGGAGCCTCTACACGTTCCAAAAGCGGACCGCGCCGTTTGCCTTCACGACCACGTTTGATGGTCCGACAGGTGAGGCCTGCATCGCCCGTCGGGAGGTGTCGAACTCACCGCTTCAGGCGCTGACGCTCCTGAACGATCCGATGTTTCTCGAGATCGCCCAGGCGCTCGGTCGGGTTGCTGCGACTGCCGGCCCTGACGACGCGGCTCGTCTCAATGCCCTCTCCGTGCGACTGTTCTCGCGGCCGCTCGACCCTGACGAACAAAAAATCCTCGGGGAGTATCTCGTCGCGCAGCGGCAGAGGCTGGTTGACGGCGGGCTTGACGCCGAAAAACTTGCCGGCGGCGAAGCGAAAGAAAACCTTATCGAACGCGCTACATGGACACTCGTAGCCCGAGCGATGATGAACCTCGACGAGGCAATCGTAAAGCGATGAGAGACAAGAGCCAAAAGACGATCGATGCGATGACACCTCCCAGTGTTATCTCACCGCTGGATGTGACACGGAGGCATTTTTTCTCCGAGTGTGGGATCGGGGTGGGGAAGATCGCGCTGGCGGGACTTCTGACTGGGGCACTCCGCCAGAGTGTGAGTGGTGCCGCTCCCGCCTCCCTCCTCGCCCCGAGGCCTTCGCATTTTCCCGGCAAAGCAAAAGCTGTCATTCAGCTTTTCATGGCGGGGGCACCAAGCCAGCTCGAGCTCTTCGACAATAAACCGAAGCTTGCCGAGATCGAGGGCAAACCGATTCCGCCGGAGGTGATCGGCGGGCAGCGGTATGCCTTCATCCGGCCCGATGCGGCCGTGCTCGGGCCTCGGTACAAGTTTGCACGACATGGCGAGTGTGGTGCCGAGCTTTCGGAGATGGTGCCCCATCTTGCAAAAGTCGTTGACAAGATCGCGATCGTGAAGAGCTGCCGCACCGATCAGTTCAACCACGCGCCGGCTCAGATCTTCATGAACTGCGGCTTCGCTCAGCCGGGCAGGCCCAGCATGGGCTCGTGGGTGACCTACGGCCTCGGCAGTGAGAGCGACGAGCTCCCCGCATTCGTCGTGATGAGCACCGGCAGCGGGATCAGCGGCGGGAGCGCTCTCTGGTCGAGTGGCTTTATCCCGAGCGTGTACACCGGCACGCGGTTTCGGAATGCCGGGGCTCCGATTCTCAATATCGACTCACCGGCTGGCGCCGACGACAGGCTTGCAGCCGATACGCTCAATCTCGTTTCGACGCTCAACCGCCGACGACTCACTGTCGACGGCGACCCTGAGATCGCGACGCGGATAGCCTCCTACGAGATGGCCCATCGGCTTCAAACCTCGGCGCCCGAGCTCATGAATCTCGGCGAGGAGACCACCGAGACGCTCGCCCTCTACGGCTGCAAGCCCGAGGAGTCGAGCTTTGCGCGGGCCTGCCTGATCGCAAGACGACTCGTGGAGCGTGGCGTGCGGTTCGTCACGATCTATCACGAGGGCTGGGATGCCCATTCGGATGTCGCGGGCAACGTGAAGGACAACTGCAAAGCGACTGACCAGGGCTCGGCCGCGCTCGTGGCCGACCTCGAATGGCGCGGCCTTCTCGACAGCACGCTCGTGGTGTGGGGGGGCGAGTTTGGCCGCACGCCGATGGTGGAATCGAGCGCCGTTCTTGGCCGTTCGCTGGGTCGCGACCACCATCCAAACGCCTTCACGATGTGGCTCGCTGGCGGCGGTATTAAGCCGGGCGTCACCTACGGCGAGACCGACGAGCTCGGATTTCACATCGCGAAGGACGAGGTGCATGTCCATGACCTCCAGGCCACGATCCTCCACTGCCTCGGCCTCGACCATGAGCGGCTCACCTACCGCTACCAAGGCCGTGATTTCAGGCTCACGGACGTGCATGGGCGCGTAGTGAGAGGAATCTTAAGTTGACCGTCGGGCTGGAAGCCGGGTTGGCTACAGAACTTGAGCGTTTTTCACCAAGGCGAAACCTTCGCACCCCTCTGCCGTTTAACCCTTCTAAGGGGCCGCGCCACCACACGGCGGCTGGCCTCCTTTTTGAGGCGATTTCCCCTTTTCGCATTCCATCGGAGACTCTTCCATGACCCACCTCACTCGAACAACCGTCGCCGCGGCTTTCATGGCCGCCACGCTGGCGACAGGCGGTGCCGCATCCGCCGCCACCTGGCAAAAGACCTATCTCGAGCCTGCCGTACACGCCTGGATGGGCGCGGTGACGCTCCTCGCCGATGACGGCGAGCGGGAGGGCAAGAAAAAGAGTGAGCCGAAGGACGAAGGCAAAGGCAAGAAGGACGGCAAAAAGAAGGACGGCGGGAAAGGCGAGTGTAAGGGAGACTGCAAGGGGAAGTGCGAAAGCTGTCGCGGAAAGGGTGACACCAAAGGCAAGAGCCATGGGCACCGTCACCACGGCGAAGGCCACGCCAAGCACCACCACGGCCCGCGAGGCGACGCGGTGGCCCTTCTCCGTGACATCGACAATCGCCTCGCTCGGATCGAGCGGATGCTTGCCAGCCAGGGAAAGCCTGATGGCCACAAGCATCACCGCCACGGGCATCACTCTGGCAAGAAGTGTGAAGAAGGGAAGTGCGATCACAAGAAGGGTGACCACAAGAAGGGCTCGCATCACCACCACATGAGTGAGATGCGGAAGAAGTGGGAGGATGCCTCCCCTGAAGAGCGGGCCGAAATGAAGAAGAAGATGGAAATTCGCATGAAAGAGGGTCGCGCGAAAATGGAAGAGGCGCGTGCCAAGTGGGAAAAAGCCTCACCTGAAGAGCGGGCCGAAATGAAAGCGAAGATGGAAGCCCGGATGAAAGAAGGCCGTCAGCGGATGGAAGAGGGTCGCAAGAAGTGGGAAAACGCGTCTCCCGAAGAACGGGCCGAGATGAAGAAGAAGTGGGAAGCTCGGATGAAGGCGGCCCGCGAGAAGGGCGACAAGAAGCCGGCTGAGCAAGCTGCAAAGCCCCGGATGTCGGAGGAGGCTCGGACTGCGATGGAGAACCGTGTGAAGCGACTCGAGGCAGAGCTCCAGCGGGTGAAGGCAGCGATCGAGTCAAGCGGCTCCTGAGGCTCCGCCCTGGCTGAGGCACTTGGCCACCAGAGGCTTGGCTTGTACGGCATGACGACGATTTACGGAGGGAGTGGCAGGGAACTGCCACTCCCTCCTGTTGTTTTCAGCCCCCCTGCGATCTCATGCTCGACCGCCGCCAACAGACTCGATGCGGAACGTCACAACGCGTTCAGGTCGCTTTCTATTCGGCAGCGAACTCACTTGGGCTCTTGGTTCATCCCCTGGGAGCGAGCGAGGTGACGATGGTAGAATGGTCTTTTTCCGGATAACGCATGCACATGAGGACGCTATCGTGGGGTACTCTCTTCGAGGTCGCCTGGGCGTCGTCGCCTGCCTGGGCGCTTGGTTCGTGCACGGAGCCAACGCAGCCGAGCCGCCGATTGATTTTAACCGCGACATCAGACCCCTCCTCTCAGACCGCTGCTTCACGTGCCACGGGCCAGATGACAAGACACTGGAGGCAGGCCTCCGGCTGGACCTTCGAAAAGTGGCAGTCGCCGAGCTCGACAGTGGCGCGACGGCCATTGTGCCAGGTGATGCAGCAGCCAGTGAACTGCTTGCCCGGATCACGAGCACCGATCCCGATGTCGTGATGCCGCCGCCGCACATCGGCAAGCCGATCACGCCAGCCGAGGCAAAGACCCTCGAGCGATGGATTGCCGACGGCGCCGAGTACCGTGGGCACTGGGCCTTTGAACGAGTCGAGCGGCCAGCCGTTCCAGATGTGAAAAACACGGCATGGTCCAAGACACCGATCGATCGTTTTGTCATGGCGCGACTCGAAGCCGAGGGGCTTACGCCGAATCCCGAGGCCGACCGCGTCACGCTCGCCCGGCGGCTCGCGCTCGATCTCACCGGCCTGCCACCTGAGCCTGCGGTCGTCGAGACCTTCCTCGCGGATACGTCTCCCGATGCCTTTGAAAAGTACGTCGACACGTTGCTCGCCAGTCCGCACTATGGCGAGCGGATGGCAATCGAATGGCTTGACGCAGCCCGCTACGCCGATAGCCACGGCTATCAGACCGATTCGAGTCGCTCGAACTGGCCGTGGCGAGACTGGATCATCCGAGCCTTCAACGACAACCTCCCCTTCGATCAGTTCACTGTTGACCAGCTCGCGGGCGACATGCTCGAAACCCCGTCCCGCGACCAGATTGTTGCCACCGGATTCAACCGCAACCATCGCATCAACGGTGAGGGAGGCATCATCGCCGAAGAGTGGCGGGTGGAAACCGTCATCGACCGAGTCGAGACGACCGGCCAGACCTGGCTGGGACTGACCGTCGGCTGCGCGCGCTGCCACGACCATAAGTACGACCCACTCTCGCAGCGGGAGTTCTATGCTCTCTTTGCGCTGTTCAATAACGTGCCCGAGACGGGCTCAATCATGGGCTCGCAGAACAGGGCCGGTGGCAACTCCGATCCGCTCCATGAAATCCCGACGAAGAAGCAACAACAGGAGATTACCCGTCTTGAAAAGGTCGTGGCCGATGCTGAGGCTGCCGTTGCTGCCGAGGTCGCCAACGTCGATACGTTCATCGACGAATGGACCGCATCGCTTGCCGCGTCGCTCGGTGGTATCGACAAAGCGTGGGAGCCGTTTGAGCCACTCGAACTGCGAAGCGCCGGTGGGGCGACGTTCCGCCGGATCGAGGATGGGTCATGGGTCGTCGAAGGAGCAAATCCACCGCACGACACATATGAATTCGAAGCGCTGCTCCCAGGGCAGTCGTTCGGTGGCGTCCGGCTCGAAGTGTTTCCCGATGCATCGCTCGCCAGTGGCGGCTTTGGTCGATCAGGAAACGGGAACATCGTCGTGTCGAAACTCGAAGTGGAGATCGAGCCGGCTGACGGCGGCGATCCGGTACCTGTGAAATTGGTGCGAGCCGATGCCGACTACGAGCAAAAAAACTGGCCTGCGGCCGCGGCCCTCCTCGGGCAGGCACGCAAGGGCTGGGCGATTGATGGCCAGGACCCTGCAAAGCGGGAACCTCGGCGACTCGCCGCGTTCCCGGCTGCAGCCATCAACGTGCAGGAGAATTCGCGGATCGTCATCCGGATTCGCCAGGAGGCATTCACCGGGCATTCGATCGGTAAGTTTCGTCTGGCGATCACGGGAACCGACCCGGCGCTGATAGGGGCCAACGGCCTAGACCTGCCGGACGGGGTGGCGAAGGCGCTCGCGGTCGCACGCGACGCCCGTGTGCCCAAACAACAAGAAGCCCTCCGGGCGTACTACCGCAAAAACGTGGACGGCCCCATCAAGCGGGCCGAAGCAGCACGCGATGCCGCAAAGAAGAGCCTCGCTGAGTTTCGCGGCAAGCTTCCCTCTGCCATGGTGATGAAGGAGGGGCCTCCGCGGGATGCCTTCGTGCTCATTCGCGGTGAATACGACAAGCGGGCCGACAAGGTTGAACCGGCGTTGCCCGCGTTCTTGCCACCGCTCCCCGAGGGCACGAAGGCGGACCGTCTCTCGCTGGCCCGCTGGATCGTGTCGCGGGACAATCCGCTCACCGCCCGCGTGCAGGTGAATCGACTGTGGGAACGGTTCTTTGGCACGGGGCTCGTGACGACCAGCGAAAACCTGGGCAGCCAGGCTGCGTACCCGAGCCACCCAGAGTTGCTCGACTGGATGGCCGCTGAATTCATGGAAGGTCCGTCACTGCCAGCCGTGAATGGGACGCCCGCCACGCCCTGGGACATGAAGGCTTTTGTGAAGCTGCTCGTGATGAGCGCCGTGTACCGTCAAACCTCCACGGTCACACCGGAGAAGCTCGCCCACGACCCGAACAACCGGCTCCTGTCGCGATCGCCACGCATTCGGCTTCCGGGTGAGATCGTCCGTGACCAATCGCTCGCTGCTGCTGGGCTGCTCGTGCCTGAAATTGGCGGCCCGAGCGTCCGCCCCTGGATGCCTGATGGCGTGTGGGACGAAACGAGCAAGTATGGCGACCTCCGCGGGTACAAGCCCGATACGGGCCCCGGCCGCTACCGTCGCAGCATGTACACGATCTGGAAGCGAACCGCCGCCCCGCCGACCATGATGCTCTTTGACGCCCCCAATCGTGAGACATGCCAGGTGAAGCGGTCGCGAACCAACACGCCGCTCCAGGCGCTCGCGCTGCTCAACGAGACGACCTTTGTCGAAGCCGCCCATGGGCTTGCCCGACGGATGCTCGCCGAAGGGGGCGAGAGTGCCGCAACGCGGATTTCGCACGGGTTCCAAATCGCGATCGGCCGACAGCCAACGACTGAGGAACTGGCCACGCTCGTCGCTGGGTTTGATGCAGACCTCACCGCTTTTACCGCCGATGCTACCGCTGCTGAAAAGTACGCTGCCTTTGGCCTCGTCAAGCCACCGGAGGGCGTGCCGCTTCCAGAGTTCGCGGCGTATTCCCTCGCTGCCAACGTGATCATCAACCTCGACGAATTCGTCATGCGGGAGTGACTCGATGAACCACCACCATCACAACGACCATCGTGTTTTCCGGGTGCAAGACGCCCTTAACCGCCGAGTATTTCTGGGCAGCACGGCCGGTGCTCTTGGTGCCACGGCGCTTGCGAGCCTCTTGGCGCCACGCAGCGCGACGGCCGCAGGCGTCCAAGCAACATTTCCAAACTTTGCCCCGAAGGCAAAACGGATCATTTATCTCTTCCAGTCGGGCGCTCCGTCGCAGATGGATCTTTTCGATCCGAAGCCCCAGATGGAAAAGCATCGAGGCGAGGATCTCCCCGATTCGATCCGGCAGGGGCAGCGGCTCACCACGATGACCAGCAAACAGAAAAGTTTCCCCGTTGCCCCTTCGATCTTCAAGTTCGCCCAGCATGGCGAGAGCGGGATGTGGTTCAGCGATCTCGTGCCCCACATGGCCCGCCACGCCGACCGCTGGTGCATGATCCGCTCGATGGTGACCGAGCAGATCAACCACGACCCGGCGATCACGTTTTTCCAGACGGGCCACCAGCTTGCCGGACGGCCGAGCATCGGCTCCTGGGTGAGCTACGGACTGGGCAGTGACAATGCTGACCTGCCCGCCTACATCGTGCTTACGAGTTTTGGTTCGGGTCGCAAAGACGACCAGCCGCTCTATGACCGTCTCTGGGGCTCGGGATTTCTCCCGACCATTCATCAGGGTGTGCGGTTTCGCAACACCGGCGATCCTGTGCTCTATCTGGCCGACCCGCCTGGAATTTCACGCGACCGCCGTCGGGCCACGCTCGACCGAATCGGGGCGATCAACGCGAGCCGTGCCAACCTTCTCGGCGACCCCGACATCGCTGCCCGCACGGCTCAGTACGAAATGGCGTTTCGGATGCAGGCGAGCGTGCCAGGAATCGTCGACTTCTCGGATGAGCCAAAGCATGTGCTCGATTCCTACGGCCCCGACATTAACCGGCCAGGCAGCTACGCCTTCAACTGCCTCCTCGCGCGGCGGCTCTCCGAGCAGGGGGTGCGGTTCGTGCAGCTCTTCCACATGGGCTGGGACCATCACGGCGGGCTCCCGGCGGCGATTCGCGGGCAGTGCCACGACACCGATCAGGCCACAGCGGCCCTCCTCGATGACCTCGACAAGCGAGGACTTCTCGATGAGACGCTCGTCGTCTGGGGTGGCGAGTTTGGCCGCACGATTTATTCGCAGGGCGCGCTCACCGAGACGAACTACGGCCGGGATCATCACCCGAGGTGCTTCACGATGCTCATGGCAGGCGCCGGCGTGAAGGGAGGCGTCACCTGGGGCGAGACCGACGACTATTCCTATAACATCGTGACGCCTGACCAGAAGGTGCATGTCCACGACCTCAATGCCACGATCCTTCACCTGATGGGGGTCGATCACCTCCGCCTCACGTTCCCCTACCAAGGCCGCGACTTCCGGCTCACCGACGTTCACGGCGAGGTGGTCAAGGGACTTTTGAGTTGACCGCCGGGCCACATTGTGCCTTGGATGCATCACCTCGCCCCCAATAAAAGCCCCCCTGCGCGAGCAGGGGGGACTGGCTTCACGCGGCGCAGGCCATCCATGGCCCTGCTTCGCTTGCCGGGCCTCCGCCCGGAACTCAACCGGCCATCCAGGCCTTGCGCGTCCCCCCAATAAAAGCCCCCCTGCGCGAGCAGGGGGGACTGCGGGGAACGCTCCGTCCCGTTTGCTATCACGAGCGGGCTCGCCCAACAGGCCGCCGTCCCCGCGATTGCGCGAGGGGCTTGTATTCAGTATCGCCGCGCTGCACGAAACGCACTCGTCACTTCCGCTGCCAGCGATCGCCCTTCTCGAGAACTTTCTGCGGGCCGTCGCCATCGAGCCATTCGCGGGCTTTCGTATCCTCGCGGAGGTAGGCATCCCAGAAGGCCGTCGAGGTCGCGAGGATCGCGCGGTGATGGTTGGGGTTCCGAGCCTCGCGGTCGCCTGGCAGCGGCCGGTCGGTGAATGCCGAGTGTTCGCCCTTGTCGAGCACGAGCTCGTAGGCGAGTCCCTTCGGCATCGCCGGAAACACAGCTTGCCGTGATTCCACCGTCTGGCCGCCAATCAGCGATGTGTCGTGCGTGCCCGTCATGAGGAGCCAGGGAATCGTCACATCTGAGAAGGCGTCGGCTGGGTCGAGCCGGGCCATCGGCGTCCCGGGGCTCATGATGACGGCTGCCTTAATACGCGGCTCGACGTAGCGATCCTTCACGAGCGGCATCCGCTGGCCGCCGACAGCCTGTGTTGTCATCGCACCGAACGAATGGCCCGACATGCCGACGTGGGCAAGATCGAGTCTGCCGGAAAACGGATGAGCTTTCTCGCGGTTCCATTCCGTGAGCTGATCGAGCACGGCGGGCACATCCTCGACGCGTAGCAGAAGATTCTTCGCCGAAGCAGCCTCACGCATCGTCTGCATTCGTTGACGGAGCGGCACATCCCGCCACACTCCCACATCGCTGCCTGGATGCTGAAGAAACACAGCCACATACCCGCGAGCCGCCCAGTGCTTCCCAAGGTAGCCGCCCATTTCACGTGAACCGCCGAGGCCGTGGCTGAAGAGAACGACGGGGGCCGCCTTACCGCCATCAGGGGGAAGAAACACGCGAATCGGAACCGTTCTATCCCGCTTTGTATCGAGGACATCGAGATCAACAGGCTCGGCGGCCTTCACGTCCGGCACTGCGAGTGGGTCGTAGCCATGGGCCACGCCCGCGACCACCAACGTGATCCAGACACCGATCGACGCCAAGAAGAATTGCAGTCGCATTAGAACACCTTGAAGAACCTGAGATGAATTGTTTTACCAAGCCGACGTCGAATTGGACGGCCGTGCGAGTGCAAACCGCATTCACCCGGTGTCGGAGACACCGGGCTCCTGGGGAGGCATCCGCGAGGGGTGGCCGTGTCATGGAGCCGGCGTAGAAAACGGAGCGCAGCCTGGAGGGCGAAGCTCCGTTTTCTCCGAGCGAGCGACGGGCACGATGTCCGTCGCGAACGTCCGGCGACATGACACGGGCCACCCCGAGCCGCGATTATCGCGAGTCAGCTCGCCCAACAACCCGCCGTCCCCCCGTCTTGCGCCGGGGGGCTTCTATGGCCCGACACAATAGCCCGACACAATGAACGTGAGGTGGCAGGGCTATCGTTTTTTTTGCTTGCGGCGGGGCTTGGTAGCCTCGGCAGTCGGAGCGGCCGTGGACTCTGGCAACGGCTCCTGCGACACGATGATGCAGTTTTCGCCGAGGTCGAGATCGTCTTCCTCCTCGACCGCCTTGCCGCGGTCGTCGAGCTTGACGTCGGCCTCGGCGGTCTTTCTTTTTGCGACCGCGAGGAGTTGTTCGTAGAGCTTCGCCCGATCGACGCCGTTGATCTGCGACACGGCGGTGGCCACTTCGCCGAGGTATCTCAGGAAAATGGTTCGCCGCTGGCCTTCCTGGGCGACGCGGAGCCGACGTCGGAGGTACATCCCGAGCTTGCGACCGACGGCCTGGAGCGCCAGACGAATCTCTTTTTGAATTTCAGGGTAATGGGCAATCGCTTCCTTTGATTCGCTCGTGAACGGCACCCAGACGCTCGCCACATGCACCATGATGGTCACCGGCCCCGAGGGAAGGCTCCCGCGAGACTGTGAGAGGCCGTAAGACCGCCAGTTGGTTTGCAGGATCGTCTGCGTGACTGCGCATGCCGAGTGCTGAAACTGGAGCGGCACACGGTTGGCAAACCGCATGACCGTCATGCTCTGCCCCTCCTCGACGCTCACATGCTGCATCGCCTCATGAAGCGCATCGAGCTGCTGCTTCTTGAGTTTTGAGGGGGACTGCCGAGGCGCGAGGTTCGCCTCCGTGAGAATCTTGTCGGCCCCCTCAGCTCCGACCCCGGCAAACGTCGTCGTCAGAAACTGCCGAAGACTTCGGGCATCGCTTTCACTGGCGAGCTCCCCGAGCGCCTCACGAGATACTTTTTGAGTGGCCACGCCTCCGCCAAAGGCGAGCGCCGCCTCGATCACAAACGGATTGCCGCGATAGACCGACGGGGGCCTCGTGGCCGCCGTGAAGAACTCGCCAGGCACCACTTGCCGCAGCCCGGCCAAGAGTCGCTGCTCACCGATCGGCACGACACAGTCGGTCGCGGGCGGCGGGATTTTTGTGTCTTGGATCGCTTTGTAGAGCGAGTCGGCTTCGCCACGGCCAAGCTTTCCTGCCGTGACGCGTGTGGAAAGTTTTGCCGTGTCGCAGAGTTTCTTTGCGGTGCCATGCGAGACACGAGAAAACGACTGCGTGAGAAACTGCGAGATCGTGACCTTCGGATGCTCTTGGAGCATCGTCACGAGCCGGCCGAGTTCCACGCCATACGGATGCGGTTTGATCTCCTTTGGCTCCGGAGGCAATTCCTCGCTCGCCCTTTCCAAAATCCGCTCCTGCCCATCCGGCCCAATGAAGTGAATCCGCACATGTGGGTTCGAGATGGCCGTCTGTTCGAGATATTCCTCGATGCTTCCCTTGCCACGCTGAAACTTTGCCTCCATCTCGATCGTCACGCGGGTGCCGTGATCGATCGGTTCGCCGCGGTCGTTCTCCGCGACCCACTCGATGGAGTGCTTCGTCATGAGCTCAGCCCCTCCCTTGCCCGCCGGGATATCGACTCCTTCCCCTTTGCCGTTCAAGATCTCTGGCTGGTTGGTCTTCGTGTCGATCCGCAGCTCGTAGTAGTGGGCCGGGTGCTTCTTGTCGATCTTCGAAATGATCTTCACCGGCTTGCCGGTCGTCAGCACGCCGTACATCCCCGCAGCAGAAATCCCGATGCCCTGCTGGCCACGACTCATCCGCAGCCGGTGAAACTTTGAGCCGTAGAGGAGCTTGCCGAAGATGAGCGGGATCTGCTTACGGACGATGCCAGGGCCGTTGTCCTGTACGCCCATTCGGTAGCGATTGCCACTATCGCCCACCTGCTCGATGTGAACCCATATCTCCGGAAGAATGCCCGCCTCTTCGCAGGCGTCGAGCGAGTTATCGACCGCTTCCTTGACGCTCGTGAGGAGCGCCTTGCGAGGAGAATCGAAGCCGAGGAGATGGCGGTTCTTGGCGAAGAACTCGCTGACCGAGATATCCCGTTGGCCAGCGGCGAGCGTCTGCGCCGTGGCCCGCCGCTTGGCTGGCTTGGTCGATGGAAGCGAAGTGGCCTCACCGTTCAACGCCTCGGCCGGAACCGCGGCTGGCTCAGCTTCACTTCTCCGCTTGGACGAACGAACTCGTTTTTCTTTGACAGCGCCAGCCATGAAAATCCCGCGAAGAACCTGATGAAAGACGTGACTTTGATTGTCGCGGGCCGAGTTGGCAAGTGGGGTTGAGATTACGGGTCAGGCTGCCCCTAAGGCTCGCGGCCACGGGTCGCGCTGGCTGGCACCTACAACCGGGGAGGCTCATGGCGGCCCGTGCCGGAGGCGACGGCGTAGAAATCCGAGCGGAGCCACGATGGCGAAGCTCGGATTTCTCCGAGTGAGCGAAGGGCACGAAGCCCGAAGCGAACGTCCGTTGCCCCGGCACGGGCCGTCATGAGCCGGCGGCCGCCTTGGAAAGGTGTGACTGTCGGGCAGGACAGCCCATGGGCGGGTCACCGTGGTCATGCCGAAGCCCGCATCCCGCCGAAGTTCCCCATGCTGGGGGCGCCAGGCCACTTCACTGGACTACCCACAGTCGTACACCCCATCGTGGGAGATCTTTCAATGCCAAGCTCACTCGCCTTTCGCCGCTTCCTTGTGGTCGCGATCGTCGCCCTTGGATGCGTCGCCGAGAGCCGCCTTTTCGCACTCCCGATCGACGGTGGCGTCGAAGGCCCGACACCCGACATCTTTTACAACTTTTACACGCCGCCGGTGCCGGTTGGGCCATACCCTGGAATGGGCGCGCAGCTCTATGTGTCGCCCCGGCCCGTGCCGCCACGCGTCGGTCATACTTGGAACACCTATCCGCCGTTCATGCCCCACGAGTTCCTTTACAAGCATCGCCGCAAGTACGTGAGGCCCGCCGGTGTGACGGGCATGCGGACGACCGTTCACGGCTACTGGTGGTGAGGAGAAGGATCATGCAAAGTCTTTATTGCTCCAAGCGAGTGTTGGTGGCAGCGGCAGGTCTTGCCGTGTGCCTCATTGTCATCCCACGGGTCGGCCTCGGCGGCCATCCACACCGCCCACATCAGGCCCAAGCCGGTTGCAGCAACTGCTGTCCGCAGGAACAAGGTTGCCCTGGCCACTGCCATCACGGATACAGAGGGCATCACTGCAATCATTGCAACCACGGCGGCCCTGGGCTGTGCAGCCACGGCGCGGGTGGTCTTCACTCAAAGCACGGCACGATCGACAAGAGGTACTTCCTCCGCAGCCAGGGGAAGAGCTGGCACAGCGCCTGGTATGACCCCGCCGAAGGCAGGCCGATCGCGCTGGTCGTGCCACCGACCGCAGAATTTCAGGCGCAGTATGGCTGGGGTGTGCCCAGCTCACGGGTAGCCCCGATCTACCACCAGTTTCGTCGGCCATACCCGGGCCCAGGGGCGCTTCCCGGCGGTGGTGGCGGGTTCATGCCAACACCCAATCAGCCGAGCGACACAGTTCAGTTCGGCGTGAACGCAGTCCGGGGCCCGTGGTAAGGGATCCTGGCTACCGTCGGATTGAATCGAGATTCTCGGTGGTCATCCAGCGGGCGGCCAGTTCCTCGGTGACATCCTCGGAAAGATCCTGTTCGGCTGAGGGTACACCTCGTCCCGATGCAAGGGCACAGAGCGTTCGTCGGTCGGCGGCTCCGGTACGGGGAAGCTGTTCGGCGAGATTGGCCATACCTCCGGGATTCCGGCTGGCCGCATGAGCGAACTGACCCATGAACAGACATATCTCATGGACGTTCGCCGCCGCACTACGCACGATGAGCGGCTGGAGCGTGCGGGTCACGATCTCGAGACCGAGCCCATCGACATCGAGAAAGGCTTCGACCTCAAGCCTTTGTTCCGGGCGACCTGCGACGCCCCCTTCTTGATGGCGGACGACAATCAGGCATGAGCCGGTGAGTGGTTTTGGCGCAAGCGGGCCGTTGTAGCCGCCGCGTCCGTGGAAAATCATCGTGTTTCCAGCTGGACCACGGTCGTGGTGGATGAGCCGGACGGTGCCCGCGGTGCCATATCCGTCGGTCAGCCGCCAGCGGCCTGGGCCGGTGGGATCGAGTGACACTCGGCTGATCCCGAGCACCCGCCAGATATCAACAAGCGTCTCGGGCTTGGTGAGCACGAACTCGATGAGGGCAGCCTCACAGCGGATGGTTTCAACCGGCATCCGCCGGTGGAGCGAGGTCGAACGCTTGAAGTGCTCGATGACACCGCGGTCCTCTGCCGTCATTTGATGGACAGGCAGAGTCTCGAGTGTTCTTCGCCAGGAATCACGGGCCGCTCCCCCGGCATCAGAGAGCACCGAAGGGATACCTCCGGAGCTTGGCCGCTCAGCGGCATACGTCGAGCCTGCCACCAGACAGACTATCCCCGACAGAATCGCCCAAGCGACTCGCGCGGTCATACAAAGCCCCCCTCGTCCTGCCACCCCGTCAGCGGGCCGCCCCGGCGCCGCTCCCACCCTTGATGTTCGGCCTGAGGGCAGCTCTGGAACCAATGAATTTTCGGCACGATTCGGGAAATCGACGCATCCTTCCCAGCTTGCCACCGTGACCTTTCGGTTTGTGCGGCAAGATCGGGTTCAGCCGCGAGCAATAACCGCCGATCGTCTCTTGGCTCGGGGGCTGGGTTTTTCTACCGTCCCGCGCTGCTTCACCGCCCCCTGACTCCATTCGATGCTGTCGCTCCACGATCCCTCGCTCACCGCTCCGAAGGCAGACGGGCTTCCCGCCGGCCATGGCAACAGCCTGCTCGGTCGGTGCCTTGTGGCGTGGACCCGCTTTTGCCTGGCGCAGCCCTGGGTCGTCTTCCTCGCAGCCTTGGTCATGGCGGCCGCAGCCGTTGTGTGGACAGCAGGCAACCTTGGCTACAAGGTGAGCCGCGTCGATCTCATCAATCCTGACAGCGACTACAACAAGCTCTGGATCGACTACATCCGTGAGTTCGGCGAGGACGACGACGCGGTCATCGTGGTGGAGGGTGAGTCGCGGGAGCAAGTGATTGCCGTCCTCGGTGCCCTCTCGCAGGCCGTCGATGAACAAAAGGATTTGTTTCGGTCCGTGCTCCATGAGGTGGACCTCTCACGGATCCGTTCCAAGGGCCTTCACTATCTCTCCCCGGCAGACCTCACCTCACTCGACGGATTCATCGAGCAGACGCAGCCGATCATCGAGGGTGGCTGGGCGCAGCTCCGAGTCGGCACGATGGTGGCGGGCCTCGCTGGCCAGATGGTAGCTGGTGCGGCGGACCCGACCGTAAGGAATGAGCATCCCACGGCAGCGCTCGAGCGATTCAGCGAAAGCCTCCTTGCTGCCCTCGAGGCACCGGCAACGCAGCGTGGCCGGCCCCAGGAATACACCTCCCCCTGGCCGAGCATGCCGGAGTCGCTCTCGACGCTCCGCGACCTTTCGAGCGAGCATCTCCTCGCCAAAGAGGGGAAGCTGGGCTTTGTGCTGCTACGGCTTGCCAAACAGGAGGGAGGCTTCGCTGGAGCCTCCAAGGCAACGGATGAGTTGCGACGCACCATCGCCCAGGTCGGCCAACGGCATCCTGGCGTCACGATCGGCCTCACAGGCCTGCCGGTGATGGAAGACGATGAGATGCGGACCAGTCAGGAATCGATGATCCTCGCAAGCTGCCTGTCGCTGATCGCGGTGGCCGTCGTGATTGTGACCGGCTTCGGCGGATTGCGGCATGCCCTCATGGCCAACGGCGTTCTCATCATCGGCATGGCCTGGGCATTTGGCTGGGCGACAGCCAGCGTCGGCCACCTCAATATCCTGAGCGTCACGTTTGCCGTGACCATGATCGGGGTTGGCATTGACTACGGCACCTACTACATCGGCCGGTATCTCGAATGCCGCCGCCGCGGCATGACGTGTGACGAGGGCCTGCTCGCGACGAGTGGCGCCGTCGGCCCCGGCATTCTCACCGGCGCGATCACGACGAGCGTCGCCTTCTTCGCCGCTGCCCTCACGAGCTTCGTGGGCGTCGCGGAGTTGGGACTCATTGCCGGTGGTGGCATCCTGATGTGCTGTGCGGCCGAGCTCCTCGTGCTGCCGGCCGTGGTGGCGATTGTCGATCGGGGATTCCTCGGACGCCGGATTCCGGAGCCCGTGCCTGTTCATGCCTGGCTCGCGCCGCTCAT
The DNA here is from genome assembly GCA_041744595.1 of Pirellulales bacterium. Classification (GTDB taxonomy): domain Bacteria; phylum Planctomycetota; class Planctomycetia; order Pirellulales; family UBA1268; genus QWPN01. Next base: position 9,102 of record JBGTKO010000521.1, on the reverse strand, counting down.
GCGGCATCCGCGGTTTGTGACGCTTGCTGCCGTGGCCTGCTCGCTGGCACTTGCGGGCGGCCTCCATGAGCTCGACTACGACCACAACCTTCTCAACCTCCAAGCCGACGGCCTCGAGAGTGTCGAGGTCGAAAAGCGACTGCTTTCCGAATGCGACCAGAGCGTCTGGTATGCCCTCTCGATCGCCGACTCGCGTGAGCAGTTACTCGAACGCAAGGAACGGCTCGTGGCCCTCCCGAGCGTGGACCGCGTGGACGAGATCGCGTCGCTTCTCCCGGTTGATGAAGAGATCAAGCGACCCACGATCCACCGGATCGGCCATCGCCTTGCCTCGCTGCCCGAGCGGCCGCCAGAGATTCCGGTAGACCGCCTCGACGCGCTCGGTGAAACACTCGCCTGGGCCCAGTCGGAGGTCGCAAAGCGACCCGGTGGACTTCGAACGGCATGGCACCTCGAGCGGGCGAGAGAGAGCCTTCGCACGAAGGGGCCCGAGGAGTGTTATCGCGCCCTCGCCGCCTTCCAGCAGCGATCGGCCGGTGAGCTCTTGAGTCGGCTCCACGCCTTAGCTGCCGTATCTGATCCCGAGCCGCCAGCACTTGACGACTTGCCGCCGAGCCTCGTGGAGCGGTTTGTGGGATCGAGCGGCCGCCATCTTTTGAAGATCTACGGCCGTGGTGACATCTGGAACTTCGAGTCGCTCGAACGGTTCGTGCACGAGGTCCGCAGCGTCGATCCAAGGGCAACGGGCAATCCTCTCCAGGCATACGAGGCGTCGCTCGAGATGAAGCGAAGCTACGAGCAGGCCGGTATCTCGGCGCTCGTGGTGATCCTATTTGTCCTGTGGCTCGACTTTCGGAGCATCCGTCATTCGCTCCTGGCGGTGCTCCCGCTCGTTGTCGGCGTCGTGCAGATGCTCGGCCTGATGGGCATTGTGGGGCTCGACCTGAACCCGGCCAACCTCATCGGCATTCCGCTGGTGCTCGGGATCGCCGTGGATTACGGCGTGCATGTTGTCCACGACTTCTTGGAGCGGCCAGGCCCCTACCGGATGAGCGCCTCGACGGCCAATTCAGTCTTGGTCGATGCGCTCACGACGATCCTCGGATTCGGGGCCCTCATGGTGGCCAGTCACCGTGGTCTCGAAAGCCTCGGGCGGCTCCTGACGCTGGGCGTCACCTGCTGCACGTTTACGTCGCTCATTGTCCTTCCGGCAGTCCTCACATTACTGCGACCGGCCTCTCGTGGCGAAGAAACCTCGGCAAATCTCGGTGACCTCGACGTCCCCGGACAGACGTCCGAGGAGGCCCACGAAACCCGGCTGGCGGCCTGACAGCAAGAGAGCCCGGACGATTTCGTGTTGTGCCGCCACGGTGTTTGCGGTACCTCCCTGTATCGCTCGTCCCCTGCCATCTCAGGTGTGCCCATGAAGATTGCCTCGTCGTTGTTTGTCGCTCTTTCCCTCGTTCTGTTCGCGAGTTCCACATCCTTGTCCGCGGAGGGGCCCGTGAACCTCGTGATGGAGGACCAGTTTCAAAACCGCTGTGAGACAGCCGCCCTGCGAGGCGATGTCGTCGTTCTCGTGTATGCGGGCCGCTACGGGGCCGAAGCCGCCGTCGAACTCGGCGGAAAACTACACACGCACTACCACCCGACCGCTGCCGGTGCCGATCCTGCTGATGGGGCAAAGCAGCCGGTCATCGGCATCGCCGGCTGGCCGGCAGGCGTCCCGGTCCCCGACGTCCATGTGATTCCGGTCGCGTGCGTACCCGAAGTCCCCAAAATGCTCCGGGGTTTTGTCCGCTCGCAGATCCGCAAGGGCTCGCCCCATCTTCCTGTGTGGCTCGACTACGAAGACGCGATGCGAAAAGGCTTTGGGATCGTGCCTGACGAGCCCAACGTGCTCCTCATTGACACGGCCGGCATGCCCCAGGGTGTCAACGCCGGCCAGCCAGACGAAACCAAGTATGCCGAGCTCCTCGACGCAATCGACACGCTGCGATCCCAGGCACTTCCCGCCACCCGCACCGCCGCCCTCCCAGCCCCACCTTCCCGCTAGCTGCGGCGGTCTTTGATCCGACGACTCGCCCGGGCAAGCGTGTCGCGTTCGACTGGCGTCAGGCTTGCCTCTCCGGAGCGACTGATCTTCTCGAGGATGCGATCGACTTCTGCTTCCAGGGGCACGTCAGCGTCGCCGGAACCTTCCGCACGGTCATCATCGGGCCTGAGGATGCGGAGCCCCGGCGATCGGAGCTTTCCGAGGAGCTGTCCCGGCCATTCGGTGAGACCTGAGAGATCGATCCGCCGCCAAGCGTAGACGACACCAAAGGCGGCGCCCGCCAAGTGGGCGACATGAGCAACGTTGCTCTCCTGATTCCTCGCGCCCTGAAGGTCCAAGACGAGGAAGAGCACGCCCAACGCCCAGGCCGGCATCGGCAGCACGCCGTAGATGAGAACCGTCTCGCGTGGGTAGTACCAGATAAAGACAGCCATCACTGCCATGACACCCCCCGACGCCCCCACGAGCGCGGGCGGCGGCTTTGACGGATCCCAGCCGACAATCTGCCCGCTCACGACCCACGCGAGCCCCGCCACGACAATCGCCGTGCAATAGAACCGAAAAAACTCGGCCTTGCCCGTGATGGCCTCCACTGGCCTTCCGAAAAAAAAGAGAGCCAGCATGTTGAACACGATGTGCCAAATGTCATACGGAAGTCCCGGTGCCTTCAAGCTCGGCCCGGAGTGAAGGAAGCCGTACGTGAGCAACTGCCAAGCCTGCCAGGGCTTTTGGAAGAGATTCGCCTTTAGACTCCCGAAGTCGTTCAACGAGAGCGGGAGCGAGATGACTTCCCGAAACAGGTCGCCCGCGAGGATGAAATTGGCCAGCCAGACCGCGACGTTGATCGCGATGATCGTATTCACGGCCGACCATTCGGCGGCGCCGCCGGACGTCGGTGAACGGTAGTAGCCTCGGTCTTGAAAACCCATCAGGGGCCGCTGCGTGTGGCGAGTCGGAGAAGACGGACGAACTGGAACGTGCCATCGTAGAGGTACCGACTGTCCGGGGGCAACCGCTGGCGGGCGCCGCCGCTGCCATCGAGCCTGAGTGTGTGCTACGCTGCCGAACCCGCCGGACGATTGGCGGGCCGCCGTGGCCGTAGGTGGCCTGCGGAGCAGCGCGAACCACAAGGGGAGATGGCGATGGCGACCAACGGCGAGCTTGGCAGGAAGCTGCGGATGGGGATCGTGGGGGGCGGACAGGGCTCCTTCATCGGCCGGGTGCATGTCACGGCGGCAGTTCTCGACAACCGCGCGGCCCTCGTGGCGGGTGCCTTTTCGAGCGACCCAGCCCGCTCAAAGGCCAGTGCCGCCGACTATGACGTGCCCGCGAATCGCGCCTACGGCTCGTACCAGGAGATGTTCGACACCGAACGGAAACTCCCCGAGGGCGAACGGATTGATTTCGTGACGGTCGCCACTCCAAACCACATGCACTTTCCCGTGGCGAAGGCCGCCCTCGCGGCTGGTTTCCAGGTCGTGTGCGACAAGCCGCTCACGCTCACGCTTGCCGAGGCCGAAGAGCTTGCGACGCTCGTCACGGCCTCGAAGCAAGTCTTTGTCGTGACGCATAACTACACGGGCTACCCGCTCGTTCGGCAGGCCCGCGAAATGATCCTCTCCGGCGAACTGGGCGAGATCCAAGCGATCCGTGCAGAGTACATCCAGGGCTGGCTACGGACACGGCTCGAAAGCGAGGGCCAGAAGCAGGCCGCGTGGCGAACCGATCCGACAAAGAGCGGTGCCGCCGGCTGCTTCGGTGACATCGGCACCCACGCCTACAACCTCGGCCGTTTCATGAGCGGCCTCTTGCCGGAGAAGATCGCGGCGAACCTCAAGATTTTCGTGCCCGACCGGCCGCTCGACGACTACGGCCACGCGGTGATCCGTTTTCAGAATGGCGCCCTCGGCACCGTGACGGCATCGCAGATCAGCCACGGACGGGAGAACGATCTCCGGATCGAAATCGACGGCACGCTCGGGAGCCTCGAATGGCACCAGGAGGAGCCCAACAAGATGATGGTCCGTCACAACGGCAAGCCACATCAGCTCTACACACGCGACCCCAACGCCCCGTTCACCAACGACGCCGGCCGGGCCGCTTGCCGGCTCCCGTCGGGTCACCCAGAAGCTTTTTTTGAAGCCTTTGCGAATGTGTATCGCGCTGGCTTCGATGCGATGGAGCTGGCAATCACCCGCCGCCCGTTCGAGACCGTGAACACGGTCTACCCCAACGTCCGCGATGGCGTGGAGGGGATGTATTTCATCGAACAGTCGGTGGCATCGAGCAAGGCAGACGGAGCCTGGCTGCCGCTCGCCCACCCACTCGCGAGGAAGTGACCGCATGGCCGCAGGCGATCCGAAGTATCTCGTCTTTGATATTGAGAGCGTGGCTGATGGCGAGCTCGTCTCGCGGCTCAAGTATCAGGCCGACGAGCTTTCACCCGAAAAAGCGATCGCCCGGTACCGAGGCGAGCTCCAGGCTGAGACGGGCAAGGATTTCATCCCGTACACGTTTCAGTTGCCGGTGTCGCTGGTGATTGCCAAGGTCGGAAGCGACCTCGCGCTTCAAGACCTCGTATCCCTTGATGAGGAGCAGTCGCGGCCACATGAGATCACGCGGCGATTTTGGGAGGGCTGGCGACGCTACCGACGGCCGCGGCTCGTGAGTTTCAACGGCCGTGGCTTCGACATGCCGCTGCTCGAGCTCTGCGCCTTCCGCTACGGGCTCGCCATCCCCGACTGGTTTGCCGAAGACGCCCGAAACTTCGACCAGCCCCGGTACCGCTACAACACGGCGGCCCATTTTGATCTTCACGAGTGGCTCACCAACTCCGGGGCCAGTCGATTCAACGGCGGCCTGTCGCTCGCGGCCAATCTGATCGGCAAGCCCGGCAAGATGGACGTGGCCGGCCACATGGTGCAGGATCTCTGGGACTCTGGCCGCAAGGCGGAGATCCACGACTACTGCCGCGGCGATGTCCTCGACACGTATTTTGTTTTTCTGCGAAGCCGTGTCGTGGCTGGCGACATCGACCTCGCGCGAGAACAGGCTCTCATCGACGAGGCGCATGCTTGGATCGAAGCCCACGCAACTGAAAACCCAGGACTCGCCCGGTACCTCGCCGCCTGGGGCGACTGGCAAAGCCCCTGGGGGTAGGGATTTCGGCGCACGCCATCAAAGCCCCCGGGCGCAAGCCGGGGGACTGCGGGGTGTACCACTTCCCGTTCTCCATATGGAGCGGGATCGCCCAACAACCCGCCGTCCCCACGCTGGCGCGAGGGGCTTCTATTCCGCAGGACTGCTCGCAGGTTCTGGCGCTGCTGCCGGCTCGGGTTCCGTGGGGAACAGTGGCTCGACGGCATCGAGCGATGGAACCGCGAGCGCGGCCGCGACAGCCCGTGCCGCCGCTTTGGCCTTGTCATCGAGCTTTCCAGCCGGAGCCCAGACCTCAACCGTATACATCCGCCCGTCGATCACGACAGCCGTACATTCCTTTTCGATTTTCTTGGGAAGGTTATCGAGCTTCGCCTCTCCCGGCGCCGACCAGATCACCGCATGGTGAGGACCGGCCGTGACAGCGGTTGGTTTTCGAAGGAGGGCAGGCTTTCCCTCACCGCCGAACTCATCAGCGAGCCGCAATGCAACGGCATCGACGAAGCTCTTTTGATTCTCATTAGTGACCTCGCCAAAACCCGCTGGCGGATCGGCTGCCACGATGATGACCGACGGATAGGCGAGCTGTGGCGTGGACTGGTAGCGAACAAGGTAGTCGTACGACTTCGGTGCCCGCCGCCAGCCCGTCGGCGAAAACGCCCGCACACGATTGCCATCGAGATCGAGGCCGGTGTTCGTATCGATCCCCGAGGGCGTCGCCGGCGCAGCAGTGGATGGCGCGGTGGCCCCACTTTTGCCCTTCGTCTCAGCGACCTTCTTCTCGGCCTCCCCGCCCGAGCAGCCCACGAGCGACAGGATGCAGACGACAAGCACCGAACGACAAACGAAAGACATGTGACCTCCTCGGTCTTGCAAACGGGCAACTACTCGGTGATCGGTTCCTTCACGAGCTGCACGATGTGGTGCGCCTTCGACGAGGCGACCAGCTCTCCGGCCTTCTTTTCAGCCGCCTTCTTGTCGGCATACTCGAACATCGCCACCCGCTTCCAGCTTTGGGTGAACACGCCCCAGTACGCCTTCATGCGAACCTCTTTAGCCACCTTGCGACGCGGAGCCTTCTTTTCCTTTGGCGCCTTGACGGCCTTTTCCTTTTTTACCTTGGCCGGCTTATCGGCAGCCGACTTCTTGGTGGCTTTTTTCGCGGTTGTGCCGCGTGCCTCAGCGGCCTCAACCTCGGCCCGCTTGGCCTTGATGCTAACCGTCTTTCGTGCCATGTCGCCGCTGCCGTCCTTTGGGATGTCAGGGAATGAAGTCAAGAAACAAGCCGGGAGTATAGCGTCCGCGGCGGGTTCCGTATGCGCCATCTATACTTCAGAGCATGTCGACCGCCGCCCTCCCTGACGTGCCCCTGGCCAGCCCCTTCCCTGCCTACAGGGGTCTGCCTGACGACCTGCTTCAGGAGCGGATCGAGGCGGTTCGCGGCCGGATGGGACCCAGGCTCGTGATCCTCGGCCATCACTACCAGCAGGATGGCGTCATCGCCCATGCCGACCTCACGGGCGACAGCTACCAGCTTTCGAGAAGCGCCGCGGAACGAGCCGACTGCGAGGCGATTGTTTTCTGTGGTGTCCACTTCATGGCCGAGACCGCCGACATCCTGGCCAACCGTCCCGAGACGGTGGCAGCGCGTGGTGGCCGACGGGTGGCCGTGGTGCTCCCTGACATGGCCGCGGGCTGCTCGATGGCCGACATGGCCGGCATTGAGCAGGTCGAGGACGCTTGGGCCGACCTGGGCTCGGTGGTCGACACAGCCGACATCACGCCCGTCACCTACATCAACTCGGCTGCGAGTCTCAAGGCGTTCTGCGGCCGCCACGGCGGCATCGTCTGCACATCGAGCAACGCCCGCGCCGTCCTCGAGTGGTCCTTTGCACAAAGGCGGCGGGTGCTCTTCTTTCCCGACCAGCATCTGGGTCGCAACACGGCACGTGCGATGGGCATCCCGCTCTCCGAGATGGCCCTCTGGAATCCGCACGACCCTACGCTCGGCGGCAACGCACGCGACCAGCTCGAACGATCCCGCGTGATCCCCTGGCAGGGTCATTGCAGCGTGCATGCGATGTTCCTGCCAGAGCATGTCGATGCCATGCGAAAGCATCTCCCAACGGTAAAAATCCTGGTGCATCCTGAGTGCTCGATGGAGGTCGTGGATAAGGCCGACCTCGTCGGCTCTACGAGTTTCATTTTGCGTCAGGTCGAGGAAGCCCCCCCCGGCACGACCTGGGCCATCGGCACCGAGCTCCATCTCGTCAAGCGGCTGGAGACAGCCCACCCCGAACAGACGATTCGTTTCTTGTCACCGACCATCTGCATGTGCGCGACGATGTACCGCATCGACCTTGCCCACCTCTGCTGGAGCCTCGAGCACCTCGAGCGAGGCAAACCCGTGAACGTCATTCGCGTCGATGACGAAACCGCGAAGTGGGCGGTTACCGCCCTCGAACGCATGCTCGCCGTGCGGTAGAGGCCTCTCGTACTGCACCGGCTCGGGTTGGCTCATGCCACATCGCCGGACGTTCTGACTGTCGCGCCGTCGCCGCCGTCCCGGCGTCGGCTCCGGCTTGCGGTCGCCGTGCGAAGCCCGGCTCCAAGGCCTTCGGCCATCGCGAGACCGCCAGCGGCCTCGCTTCCATGGCCTTCCGCTCACTCGGAGGAAACGGAGCTTCGCCATCCAGGCTGCGCTCAGTTTCCTACGCCGTCGATTGTGGCATGAGCCAACCCGAGCCTCCTCAAAAGGAATGCACATCCCGAGAAGGGTTACGACGGGATGACCGTTTCCTCTTGGGTACTATCCGCTCAGGGCTGCCCGTGTCATGTCACCGGCGTGGAAAATCGGGCGGAGCCAGGATGGCGGAGCCCGATTTTCGTCGAGTGAGCTGAGGCCACGATGGCCGAAGCGAACGTCCGGCGACATGGCATGGGCAGCCCTGAGCCGCAGTTGACGATCCACTGGCTGGCCGAATCATGCGAGTGCATGCGCGAGTTCGCCATGCAACGCCACGAGCCTTTTGTGGCGTGCGTAGGAGTGGTCGAGCGTGGTGGCCGAGCCGGCGCGGGGGGTGAAGCGATGCGCTGGTGTCGGCGCGTGGTCGGCAAGGAATGCTTCCCAGGTCGTCGTGGTGCCAGTTCGGCATCGGTCGCGGTACACGGCGAGCAGCGCGGCGCCGAAGCCGCTGCCTTCTGACCCTCCATCGAGAATCACGACCGGGGTGCGAAAGGCATCGGCGATGAGCTGGCCAAGCGCCGGTGTTTTGACGAGGCCACCCGAGAGGACGATCTCCGTCCGTGGGTATCCTTGGCTATTGAGGATGTCGCTGCCCATGCGAAGGTCGAAGATGGTCGCGAGGAGCATCGCTTTGGTGGCGTTGCCGGGCGTTGCGCTTGCCTCATCGAGACCCACGAGGCAGGCGGTGCCGCCGCGGGAAACGCCGAGGCCCGGCTCGTCGTCCATGAACGGAAGCGCGAGCAGGCCACCACAGTCGTCCGGGGCGGCGAGGACGAGGGACATGACGGTGGCAAAGGGATCGCTGCCAGCGGATGGGACGCCCCCAAACATTCCCACGATCGTGTTCATCGGAGTCGTGCCGTTCCGCAGAAACACCATGTTGATCGGTTTGCCATCAACGGCGCAGAAGTGGTCGATGGCTGCGCTGACGCCTTGAAACGGGCGGTCACCCACCGAGTTGGCTACGACGCTCGTCCCAAAGCTCATCGAGACGGTGCCCGCCTTCGCGATGAGCGCCCCGGCGACCGCCGCTGGCTGATCGCCCTCCGCGGCGGCGACGGGAATGCCCTGCGGAAGCCCGAGAATCGCTGCACCATAGGCGTCAAGCGAGCCCGCATCGTTCCCCGCCTTCCGAACCGTCGGA
>JBGTKO010000520.1:0-2567 GCA_041744595.1 Pirellulales bacterium | reverse complement strand
GACGGCAGCGAGGGCGGCGTATTCGGTGCGAGCGGTGAGCTTCATAGAAAAAACTCGCAGCGTCAGCCGCGGGAGTGGAGACCGCATTCAGTCTTGGCCGAGCCGCTCCAGCGACCAGCTCGCTCGTCTTCGTCGGCGGTGATCGCGCGGGTGCAGGGCGCGCAGCCGATGCTCACATACCCCCGGTCGTGGAGCGGGTTGTAGGGCACGTTTTCGCGAACGATCGCGTCCCACACCATCGCCTTTGTCCAGTTGGCCAGCGGTGACACCTTCACGACGCTGAACTTGTGGTCCCAACCCACGATCGGTGCAGCCGCCCGGTCCTCGCTTTGGTCGCGACGGATACCACTCATCCACGCATCGAAGTTGACGAGCACACGACGGATGACGGCGATTTTTCTGTCGCCGCAGCAACGATCAGGGGCCGTCCGGTAGATCGGACCACCGTGGAGCGATTCGTATTCGGCCACGGTCGTGTCGGGGCGTTCGAGGGCCACCTCGATTCCGTACCGCTTGGCGATTCGGTCGCGAAGCTCGAGCGTCTCGGGAAATTGGTAGCCGGTCTCGAGGTTGAAGACATGCGAGCCTGGCGCAACGGATGCGAGCCAATGAATAATGAGGCAACCCTCGGGACCAAACGCCGTGGCCATGGTGAGCCGGCTACCGAACCGTTCGGCCGCCCAGGCGATGATCTCCTGGGGCGAGGCTTGTTCGAGCGACCGACTCGCGCGGGCCAGTTCCTCACGGGTTTCAGCGGATGGCGGCTGGGCTGCGGCGGCCGCTGCCTGGGTCTCGCCGAGCACTGCCGGAACCGTCTCAGCAGCAGTCGACATTGGAATCCTTACAAATCCGGTTAGGTATCAAACATTCTTGCCTGCCGGATTGTCAGATCGGAAAGCCCCGCGGTCAAGCCGCAGCCAAACCGTCGCGACCGGCAAAGTCGCCGTCACTCGACCGCGGCTCGGCCGACGTCGAGCGAAAGAACGCCCAGGAGCTGGTCGTCGCTCATCTCGGTGAGCAGGGTTTCCCCTGCGGCGGCCGGCCCGAGCAGTCGGTCGGCGAGGTCCTGCTTGCCGCGAAGCATATCGTCGATCCGCTCTTCGAGCGTGCCTCGGCACACAAACTTGTGGACCAGCACGTTTCGTTTCTGCCCGATGCGAAACGCCCGGTCGGTGGCCTGGTTCTCGACCGCCGGATTCCACCAGCGATCAAAGTGCACCACATGCGACGCCGCGGTGAGGTTGAGCCCGGTGCCGCCCGCCTTGAGCGAAATCACAAAGAAGGGAACTTCGTCGTTCTCCTGAAACTCTCGCACCAGATTTTTGCGACGCCCCACCGGCACACCGCCGTGGAGCACAACTCCAGGCTTCCCAAACACCTCCTCGAGCCAGCCGGCCAGCGGGTCGCAGAGCGTTTGAAACTGCGTGAACACGAGCACCTTTTCCTGACGGGCCGCGATCGGCTCGCACACCTCCGCCAACCGCATGAATTTTCCACTGGCGCTAGCGTCATACGCCACGCTCTTTTGCCCGAGGTACTGCGAGGGATGGTTGCAGATTTGTTTAAGCCGCATCGTCGTCGCCAGCACGATGCCACGCCGGCGGATGTCGTTGTCGCGGCCAGCATTCCGCAGCGTCTTGAGTTCTCGCTCGAGATCATCGACCGCCTGCTGATAGAGCGCCGCCTGCTTCCGCGAGAGCCCACACTCCGACCGCATCTCCGTTTTTGCAGGAAGATCGGGCACGATGCGTGGGTCGGTCTTGAGCCGCCGCAGAATGTAGGGCTGCACGAGCCGACGGAGCGGGGCGAATCCCTCTGGGTCCGCCCGCTTCCCCATCTGCCTCACGAACGTCTTGAACTGGCTTGCTGAACCCAGCAAACCTGGGCAGCAGAAATCGAAGAGCGACCAGAGATCGCCAAGCTGGTTTTCCACCGGCGTGCCCGTGAGCACGATTCGCACGTCGGCCTGAATCTGTTTCACCGATTTTGTCTGTGACGACGACGCATTCTTGATGGCCTGCGCTTCGTCGAGCACGGCGAGCTTCCAGGGCATGGTGGTGAGCCACGGCAGTTTCTTCACGAGCGTGTACGTCGTCACCACGACATCGAACCCAGCGAGCGCTTGCTGAGGGTCCGCAGCGATCCGATCGAGAAGTTCAGGCGAACACTCGGAGCGGTGAGCAAAGAGAGCCTTCAAATTCGGCGCGAACCGGGCCAACTCCTGCTTCCAGTTGCCGACGAGTGACGCGGGCACCACGAGCAGGCTCGGCCGGGGCGATGCGACGCTGGCCGACGCCTTTTTGGCGGATCGCTTTGTCGTCGCAGGCTTGGCAGCCGCCGCATCGTCCTCGCGAAGCCTCAAAAGAAGATCAATCACCTGGATCGTCTTGCCCAGGCCCATGTCGTCGGCCAGGCAGGCGCCGAGCCGGAGCTTCGTGAGAAACCAAAGCCAGCGGACGCCATCTTCTTGATAGGGCCGGAGCGTCGTCGCCAGTCCTCGTCCGGGCTCGCAGCCGGGCTGCCCCTGCGGATCGCGAAGCGCGGCGAGCGTGTCACGCAGCCAGCCC
>JBGTKO010000519.1:0-6384 GCA_041744595.1 Pirellulales bacterium | reverse complement strand
CTCCAGGCCCGCGTGCCGGCGGTCGTCTGGGGTGCCGCGGACCCGAAGGCCGGTGCCGTCGAGACGCTCTACCGGCTCTTCGAAGACTCGCGGCTCAACCATCGCGTGGAGCATGTTGGCCATGTCCTCGCCGACGAATGCGGCCGCATCCTCACCGAGTTTTTCCGCCGCAAGCGGTAGCGGCACCGGATGCTACCCGCGGCGATCGATCGGGATGAACTCGCGAAGCGTTTCGCCGGAGTAGACCTGGCGAGGGCGGGCGATCTTCTTCGTGGGGCTCTTGTGCATCTCCATCCAGTGGGCGATCCAGCCTGGCAGGCGGCCCATTGCAAAGAGCACCGTAAACATCTGCACCGGAATTCCCATCGCCCGGTAGATCACGCCCGAATAGAAATCGACGTTGGGATAGAGTTTTCGTTCGATGAAGTAGTCGTCGGCCAGCGCCGTCTCTTCGAGTTGCTGGGCAATGTCGAAGAGGGGATCGTGGCGGGCGATCTTCGCGAGGAGTTTGTCGCAGGTGGCTTTGATGAGCTTCGCCCGAGGGTCGTAGTTCTTGTACACCCGGTGGCCAAAGCCCATGAGCCGGAAGCCGGAGTCTTTGTGCTTGGCCATGTCAACGTACTTTCGCACATTGCCGCCGTCGGCCACGATCTGCTCGAGCATCTCCACGCAGGCCTGGTTGGCCCCGCCGTGCAGCGGTCCCCAGAGGGCGGAGATACCGGCCGAAATGCAGGCAAAGAGGTTCGCGTCGCTCGACCCCACCATCCGCACCGTGCTCGTCGAGCAGTTCTGCTCGTGGTCGGCATGCACGATCAGGAGCATGTCGAGGGCTTCGGCGAAGTCGGGGTCGATGTGGTACTCCTCACACGGCACCGCGAACATCATGTGAAGAAAGTTTTCGCAATACGACAGGTCGTTGCGTGGATACATGAGCGGCTGGCCACACGACTTCTTGTGGCTGTACGCCGCGATCGTCGGCAGCTTGGCGAGCAAGCGGTGCACGCTCACTTCCACCTGCCGCGGGTCTCGCACGTCGAGTGAGTCTTGGTAGAAGGTCGAAAGCGCGCCGACCACGCTCCCCACGATCGCCATCGGGTGGGCATCCCGCGGAAAGCCGCCGTAGAAGCTCCGCATGTCTTCGTGGATCATGCTGTGTCGCGCCAGCGAATCACGGAACTTGTCGAGCTGCTCGGACGTAGGGAGCTCTCCCTCCATCAGCAGGTAGGCCACCTCCACGAAGTCACACCGCTCGGCAAGCACCTCGATGGGATAGCCGCGGTAGCGGAGGATGCCCTTCTCGCCGTCGAGGTAGGTGATGGCGCTGGTCGTCGAGCCCGTGTTGACGAAGCCTTCGTCAAGCGTGATGAGGCCGGTCTGGGCCCGGAGCTTGGCGATGTCGATCGCCCTCTCGTCCTCGGTGCCGATCAAGACTGGCAGCTCGCATACCTCGCCGCCGACCTCGAGCCGGGCGGTGCCGTCCATCCTCACCCCTGGCCACGGGGTTGCAGAGCCGTTTTCAGAGACAATTTTGCGGGCGGATGGCGAGGCGGGAGGCGTCATGAAGGGGGCTCCCCAGACGGACGGAAGGCAGAGGCGGGCCCGCCTCGAAAAGCATCGAAGTTTAGCCGCGCCCCTGGAGCCCGGCAATGAGTGGCGGCCGTGATGCTGTCGGGCGGCAATGCCCACCTGGAAAAGGCCCGATGCTCAGCCAGAGGATGGCGGCCTATTTGGTGGAGCCACGCGACCGGTTACTGGCGGTTGGCCGGGCCGGTCGGCCTGCCGGCGGTGAACATGGGGTCGTTCACCTTCCCGCCAGGATCATCGAAAATCGTCCAAACCGGCGTCCGTGCCCGCAGCTTGGCAAGGTATTCGTCGTTCGCCGCCTTCCGCTTTTCCTCGAGGAGTTTTTTGCGAATCTCGACCTGGGCCTCGATGAACGACGTGCGGTCTGCATCCTGCCGCTCGGTCACCCGCACGATGTGCAGGGCCTCACCATCTTCGATGATGGCGCTCAAGTCACCAACAGGCAGCGAGAAGATCGCCTCATCGATCTTTTTCGAAGCGAGGCTGCCCTTTGTCGTCCAGTCATACGCTCCGCCCTTCGCGGCGGTCGGGCCTTCGGAGCGGCTTTTGGCAACCTCGGCGAACGGGCGACCGCCGAGAATCTCGTTTCCCATGCCCGCGATGGTCTCCCACGCTTGGGTTCGCGATCGCTTGAGACCCATTTTGACGGTCACGATCTCGAACTTTGCCCGGGCCGGGATGTCGTACTCCTCGAGATGGTTCTGATACCACGCAATCAAGTCGGCGTGGGGTATTTCGAAGCTGCCGACGGTGTTCTTGCGGAGCCATTCCATGGCGAGACCGCGCTCAAAGAACATCTTTCGCATGCGGTCGAGAGACGATCCGCGTTCCCGCAGCCGCCGCTCGAACTCGAGCGAGTTGGCCGATCCTTCTTCCTGCATCATCTGCGGAAGCTGGTTTTCGTTGAACGCCTGATCCACGTTCTTGCGAATCTCGGGAAGCTTGTCAGGGGGGATCTCGCGGCACGCATCCACGTAGACCAGCAGCATCTCGATATGCTGATCGATGACCTGCTGGCAGATCTGGAGCCGCAGCTCGCGGACTTTCTCGGGGGGCATTCCGGGGGTGACCTGGGCGAGCCATTCGAGTGCTTTGGGCGTGAGGAGGTCGGCCTCGAGAACGACCTCAGGGCCCACGCGGGCGACAACGAGCGCCGCTTCAAGCGACGTGACTTCCGACCCGGCGACTGGGGCTGGGGATGTCGGCTCGGTGAACTGTGTCTGCACGACGCCGTCTTTTCCCAGCAGGCTCGTGGCCACTTCCGCGATCGGCTCGCCTGGCCGTGCCCGGATGCTCGAGAGAACCCCCTTCACCGCATTCGCAGCCGCTCCGCTCGTGGGCCAGGCGGTTGGCCGTGATGCTGCTTCTGGAATCTGGGGGGACAAGACAGGGTGGGCCACCTCGTCATCTTTCGGCAGGCGGCGGGGCGGAGGAGGCACGTCGTCGTCGCTGGTGGCAAACCGCGGGCTCACGGCGAGGAGGCCCGCGGTGAGCAGCAGGCTCGCGACGATTCTGGATTTCTGGAGTCGGCTCATACCGCGCCCGTGAAGCGTTCCTGGGAAGCAAAGGGGGCGGGACTATAAAGACGCCTCAGAGCCGGCCGCAAGATCGCCCTCCGGCGGCCGAATTCGTATCCGCGTGAGCCGATTTCCCTCCTTGCCCACCACCTCGAACAGAAACCCGTGGGCCTCGAAGGACTGGCCCACGTCGGGGATCACCTGGGCGTCGTGGATCACGAGCCCTGCCACGGTCGTGGCCTCCTCTTCTGGCAGGTTCCAGTCGAGGGCCCTGTTGAGTGAGCGGACGGCAAGCCCGCCGTCAACGAGGTAGCTGCCGTCGTCAGCCTTCTCGAACGGGGGCTTTTCCCCCACGTCAAACTCGTCTGTGATCTCGCCAACAATCTCCTCGAGGATGTCTTCGAGGGTGATGAGGCCCTTGAGGGCGCCGTATTCATCGACCACCAGGGCAAAATGGGTGTGCCGCCTGAGGAACTGCCGCATTTGCTCGTCGAGCGGCGTTGTCTCGGGCACGAAGTATGGCGGCATCGCGACCTCGAGCACGTTGAGGTCGCGGAGCGCGTCGAGGTTGCCAGCCAACTTGCCGTCGAGGTTGCCAGCCTGGGCTCGCAGGTGCTTGTCCATGGCCCGCAGGAGCCCCTTGGAGTGGATGACGCCGAGGATGTTTTCGTCGTTGCCGCGGTAGACGGGCAGCCGCGTGTGGGAGCTGGCGAGCACCTGCGCCACGATCTCGGCCGGCGGCTTGTCAGCGTTGATCATCTCGATCTGGCTGCGGTGTTTCATGATCTCCGAGACGTCCCGCTGCGAGAGGTCGAGGGCTCCGAGCAGTCGGTCGCGGTCTTCCTTTTCCATGGCACCCTCGGAGTGTCTCAGGGAAATGGCCCCGGCAATCTCCTCGTGGATGGAGAGGACGTGTCGGCCTGGGTCAGTCTTCACGCCGAAGATGGAGAGAACGCCGCGAACGATCCGCTGAACGAGTGAGATCACCGGACCAAAGAGCCAGATGAGGAGTCGGATCACCGGGGCAACCCGAGCCGCGAAAGTCTCCGGGATCGTGATGGCGAGTGTCTTGGGCAGCACCTCACCGAACACGAGCACGAGGATCGTCATCACGATCGTGGCGAGGGCGACGCCCGTGGGGCCGACCGTGCGTGTCAGGAGGACTGTAGCCAGGGATGCCGCCAAGATGTTGACAACGTTGTTGCCAAGGAGCAGGGCGCCGATCATCCGCTCGTCGTCTTCCTTGATCTCGAGGGCTCTGGCCGCCCCGATCGAGCCCTTGTCGGCTTTCACGCGAAGCTTGACGCGGGAGGCGGCGGTGAGCGCGGTCTCTGACCCCGAAAAAAAAGCCGAGAGCGCAAGCAGCGCGAAGATGGACGCGGCCGTCAACCAGAAGATCAAGTCGAAGGGATTTTCGGGCATCGGTCGCGGGGGGGACGCGGGGCGAGAAAGTAGGAATGCAGAGGATACCCAATCCGCCAGCACCCCGATGGCTTCCCCGGAGCCCGGGGTCGCCGACCCCGGGCCATACGGCGAAAAGTCGCCGAGCAGTCAACGGCCCAATCACGGAGTGACTTGACTCCTGGGACAGGCCTTCCCCAGGAGCCCGGTGTCTCCGACACCGGGTAAAACGCCCCAATGGGCCGTGCGTCTCATGCACACGTCCGTTTTGAACACGTCGCTCAGCCGCGGGTTCGACGTGAAGCCCGTCCGCGAAGGAATCAGGGTCGCGAGATCACCGCCGAGTCCGGGAAGAAGTCGCCGAACACCGGCGGAATCTCCTTGACCACGACCCGCAGGCTTAAGCCCTCTGCCTGGAGCTCCGCATCGAGGGCGTCGTCGCTCCCTGGCTCAGACCGCAACACCCGGTCCACCGTCGGCATCCACTGTTCGCGAAACCGGTGCGACCACGGGTGACGGTCATCGAGCCAATGCCGTAAGAGCCGCTCCCGTTTCACCGGGTCGCGCCAAAAGCGACGGCCGTATTCGAGCCGCGCCTCGTCTTGATAGGTCAGCCTGCGCATTGACCGTGTCATCGTGTCCGCAAGAGGTCACCCTGTCCGCCAAAGCCGTCTTCACTCGATTGTCGCCCCGTTCATGACCATCGGCAACCGGCTTGTTTCACGCGAGTCCCAAGGCCCTCGCCCACTCGGCATGCGCCCGATCGCGGGGCTCATTCCGCTTCAGTTTCGGCACCAGAAGGTCTGCGGCTGATGGCACCACCACGGTAAGCCGACCGTAGGCGTGATGCGAGGCGCGGGCCTGCCAGTCTTCTGGAAACTCCCGCAGGACCGTTCCTGGCAGGAGGTTCACATGCCAGCCGTGCTCCCGTTCAAACTCGCTCCCGATGATCGCGTCGTAACACATCCACGCCAGGGCATCGGAATCTGTGATCGGATCAGCGTCCATGCTGTTTTCCGGCAGGGGCTTGTCGAGGCCTCGATCAGCCGCGTGCCAAAGGAGCGCCGCGGAGCCAATGAGTGTCATGGTTGCCGGCTCCACGAGCTGCTCGCCCCAGGTCGTGAGCCAATCGATGATCTGGTGAGGTCGGGAGAGTTCGCGGCGAGGCATAACGTTCGAGACTAGTCGTGCCAACGGCTCGTCGCCACCGATGCCTCCTAGCCTCGCCGCGTGCACGCAAGCGGCATCATGGAAGCCGACCTCTCTCATCTCGCCGCCGGTTGCAAACCCGGCACGTGAGGTTGGCCCGCCCCATAATAGCCCCTCACGACCAGTGAGGGGATCTGCGAACCGGTGGGCGTTCAACGTTCAGAAGGGCAGGAAAACGACTTGGTCTTGCCACTCTTCCTGGTGACTTGCCGACCAAACAAGCAAGAGGCTCTCAACAGCCACGCGGACAGGCGTGGACTGCCGAACCAGGAAGAGACCTGGGAAAGGCTGGCCGGAGGCCATCGCTCGGGCGACCGCTCGAGGCATCGTATTGACATCGTGCGACACGACGCAGAGCAACATGCGAAAAGCATGGGCAAGTACTTCGTCGTCGGAGGCGTCAGCAAGGCCGGCATCCCGGACACGGGTGAAGGTGGCCGCCGGCTCACGCCGGAGAAAGCCCGTGATGATGCTGTCGTTCAGGTCATTGTCAGCGAGGAAGCGAGGGCGGCTCATGAACGCCCGATTCCTCGCCGGGCGGCCTCTGCACGGAGTCGAGCGACGACGGGGCTCGACGTGCGTTCTGCAGCTTCGCGAGCCTGCCGCCACGTCTCGTCCTGGCGGGCAAGGTCAGCGTCAACGTCATCGCGTTGCCCGAGGTAGTTGGCAATCG
>JBGTKO010000518.1:0-13836 GCA_041744595.1 Pirellulales bacterium | reverse complement strand
ATTTCTTCGATGCGGCGACGACGTCGGGCGAGAGTTCGCATGCCACGACTTTGCGCACCTCCTTGAAGTCGTCGCGGTTCAGCGCCTCCCCGGCGGTGATGCCGGTTCCCATGCCGAGAAAAAACACGCTGTCGCTGGCCGGGTAGGCGAGCAGCGGGATCCGGGCTTGGAAGATCTGCGAGCTGTAGGCCTGCGTGGAGCCGAGGCTGTAGTTCGAGTTGATCTTGATGCCCAGGTCATTCTGGAGATTTCTTACGACCGTGACCGTGCAGTCGCTACCCTCCCAGGTCTCGAGGACGGTTTCCTTTTCGCCCATAGGGTCGATGCTCACTGGTGCGGGCATGTGATTGGGACTCAGCCCCGTGAAGATGAGCAGCAGCATCACCACGGCGGCCACCCGGGCGACGACGGCGGCCATGCCCCCGCCCGGCGTGACGAACGCCAGCAGGAGGTACACCGTGGCGATGAACTGAATGGAGCCCCACACCCCAAGCCAATCCAGGAACAAAAAACCGGCGGCCAGCGAGCCAAGGATCGCGCCGATTGCATTGACTGCGGCGAGCTGGCCGATGCTCGAGCCGGCAGCCTCGAGGAAGTCTTCCTCGCCTTTCATCAAAAACGGAAACACTGTGCCCAACACCAGGCAGGCAGGCCCGATCGAGGCACTCCCGGTAGCGAACAGCCGCAGCACATACGTCGCGAAGGAGTAATCGGTTTCCAGCATTTTCATGCCGTTCGTCAGGCTGATGAATAGGAGGGGCGCGAACCCCAGGGCGATTCCGCCTGCCACGATCAGCCACACGAGCACCTGCGAAGGTGCGGCTTTGCCGCGGGCCAGCCGTGATGCGAGCCACGCGCCCAGCGACAGACATACGAGCACCACGATCAAGACCGTGGCGAAGCTATAGACAGAATTCTCGTGTACCTGCGCCAGCATGCGGGTCCACACCACTTCCAGCGCCAGCAGGTTGAATCCGGACAAAAACGCCAGGCCGACGATGAGCGGACGCGGAATCTTCACGTGTGCCGCTGCAACGGAACTCGCCCTGCGCTTCTTCGTGCTCCGCTTCGGATTCTCGAAGCAAGCCATAGGCCATTCGCAGCGAGAGAGCCACACCGCGAGCAAAGCAGCCATCAGCGAGACGGCCATTGCCGTGAGGCACGTCATGCGGATGCCCATGAGCCAGATCATCAGGAATGCAGTCGTGAATGCACCGGCAGCGGCGCCGACCGTGTTCACCGCATAAAGCCGCGCCGCAGTGCTCCCAAACACATTTTTGTCTTTTATGATCGCCTGCCCCACGACAGGCAGCGTGCCTCCCATGCAGAATGCGGCGGGAAAGACCATCAGCAGGGTCCACGCGAACTTGAACACGATGATCCCCAGGCCGCCGCCGTCTTCATTGCTGAGCATGGGATACACGCGGGGCACGATGACGGGCGACACGAGGATCCCGATACCGGCCATGGCGATACCCACCTCCAACCACGCATAGGTGCGGAGAGGGTTCGGAAGGTTTCGGCAGCGCTTTCCCCAATACCAGCCGCCTGCCGACAGACCGCCGAAAAATACCGCAAGCGTCAGCGCGGCAGCCTGTGAGGTGTTCCCGAGCAACAGCCCGACCTGCCGCATCCACAGGATCTGATAGACCAGGCAGGCGAAGCCTGAAAGCCCCACCATCAACCAGAGGAGTGCCAGGGTAGGGCCGGAGGTTTCCGGCCTGACGGCAGGCGATCGCTGCTGGGCTTCGGGCCTTGGGTTCAGTTCTGCCTCACGTAGACGTGATACCCGCAGTGCCAGCCCGGAGGGATTTCCTTCACCTCATCGCTGTCGGGCGGGGCATTGAAGCCGCCGCGCTCGATGAGAAGAAAATCCCGGCCGCCCATCGTTCGCACCTCCATCTTGAGCGCCTGGTCGTCATTGACACCGATCAGCATGTCGCCCGACCAGAAATAACCACCGAAGAATTTTGATTTCGCGACCCTGCCACCGTCGATCAACTGGATCACATCCTTGGGCTTCTCCACCTTGGCGCCTGGCTTGGCAGCCTTGGACTTGGTGAGGAATGCACTGATGCGGGGCTCGATTTCCGAGGGGTTGTTGGGCGCTGGAAACACTGCCCATGCCCAGGTGCCGATCACCTTCGGGTTCGGGGTGAACTTGCCGCTGTAGGAGTACATGTCGGAATCCTTGCCGCTCTTGTAGGAGGCTAGGGTGGTGCGAGGCAGTTCTTTCACAAACGCCTCCCCGCCAGGCATGATCTGCAGGATCGTGCCCAGCCGCGAGCGGATGGTTTTCCCGCCGCCACCCAAGACGGCTTTCGTATACGGCTCGCTGATCACGTTTGGAATAGAGGAAAACGTGTCTTTGAGCAGGGGGTCGGCAAAGGCCTTGACCTCCGGACCGGCGGCCTTCATCGCATCCGCGATCGCCCGCGTGCTGCGATACGACGCTGAGTCCACACGAAACGACGAGACCTTCTTTACAAGCACGGGCAGCAAAACTTTGGCGTGCTGCGGGTCGGATGAGATCTTGGCCAGGGTGCAGACCGCGGCGGTTTGGATCCACGTGCAGTCGTACTCCAAGAGGTCGAGCAGTCGCTTGCGGTTCTGGGCGATCAATTGCGGGTTCGTGCGGCCCAGGGCCTCGATGGCGTGGAGCGTGCCCCACCATGATTCATTCGGGTCATTGAGAATCTTGACCACCAGCGCGTCCATCTCGGGCGTGACCTTGTCTCGCGGAAGCGGGCTGCCCTTGAACATGCCGGTGAGGGCGAGAAGGCCCGCCTGCCGCAGCCGCGGATCGCCAGACTGTAAGAGTTGCTCCACGATGTCCACCTTGCCACGCTTGACGACCTGGTCCATCGCCGAGCTGCGGAGGTCGTATTCCGGGTGATGAATGTAACGAAGCAGGGTTCGGTCTGTGACAGTCGGTGAGCCAAGCGTGTTGAATACCGCCACAGAGGCACCGTTCTCAACCGTTTCGTTCTTCAAGTCGTCGAGGGTGAGTGGATCGCCCCCGACCGCCGGCGGATCGGCTGGAATCGGCTCGATCGAATGGAAGACATCATCAGTCGCGTTGCCCCAGGGGCGGGGTAGGGAGGCTGTCTTTGCCCACTTGCTGCGGGGAGCGCCGAAGAGCTGGAGGTGCTTCCGCGGGTAGGTATAGGTCAGGGCGAAGTAAGTACCCCATGCCATCCTGTCCTCGGTGACCGAGCGGTCGTAGCGGTCGTCCATCCCGGCGATGCCGATGCTGCCATCGAAACGGCGGGAAAGTTCCATCACCCACCGCCTGGTGTCGAGGTATGAACGGTAGGCCATCGGGCGTTTCTCGCGCATCTGGCTGATCGCCGCGTGGTGCCAAATCTCACCCATACCGCCACCGGTGTGGGCGGCGTGGAACCAGTTGGTGGCGTAAAAGGCCTTCATCGAGGAGTTATCTCGTGCCCTGGCATACACGGACTGCTCGCCGGCGGGATCGACCATCGCCGCCGCCGCCATCGTGAGTGCGAGGCCGCTGGTCTTGCCGTTGTCGCGAAAGCCACCTTCCGGAAGGCCGTTGCCGTAGGCGACATTGCCGTGGCCCGCGAAGCGATAAAACTGCTTGAAGGTTTCGTTGAATAGGTAGTCGTCAACGTCCACGCCGCAGAGTCTGGCCATCACGAGGAAGGTCATGCAGTGCACACCGGCGGCGTGCAGTTGCCCCGAGCCGGTGGAATACGTGAAGGCCGCCGGCGCGCCGCGACCGCTCCAGCCGCCGCTATACATGTGCACCTTGAGCTCTTCCGTCATCTTCTTGATCACCGGCAGCACGCTCTGGTCGCCGGTGCGAAGGTAGTACTCGCAGAGCCCCGGCCCGTTGTAGCCTTTCTCCCAGTTCAGCCCGCCGATCGTCTTGATGTCTTTCATCCAGCGGCGGACCACGTCGAGGTCTTTCTCCTCGCCCGTGGACAAGAGAAAAATGACCGAGCCCCATTTCGGCTGCTCGTCCTTCGCCAGGAGATCGGCGAGCTGCCGAACGATCTTGTCGGATTTCGGGCAGTTCATCGGCCAGGTCTTGGCATAGCTGCCCATCACCGGAATGGTGACGAGCACGTTGCCGAGATCCTTGATCTTCAAAACGATTTTTCCATCTTTCGCCTCAGCCTCGGTGATGAGGTCGCCCAGGATGATGCGGGGATCCTCGTCTTTGAGCACCGTGCCGTTGATGCTCTCGATGATCTGGCCTTTCTGCAGCTTGCCAGTGGCCTCGGCGGGAGAACCTTTCTCCACGTTGTGGATCTGCATGGTCATGCCAGGGCGGATCAGGTTGATGCCGATGCCCACGGGGCCGAAGTTCCGCACGAGCCACGGCTTCTTGTCGGTGACGTTCGGAAAGGGGTTGAAGATCAGCTTCTTGCCTGGCGGATAGTAGGCAGCCTGAGGGGCCGGCGCGGCAGCGTTCTTTTGCGACCAGGCGCTCGTGGCAAAGGCGAGGGTGATGGCTGCGACGGCCACGCCGACAAGCCTGGAGAGGTGGGGATTGACCATGCTCATTGCTTTGGTTCTTTTCCGGGTTCCGGTCGAAGCGATTCGAGTCAAACAATAAAAATAGCAGATCGCCCGTCGCCTCCCCACAAGAACTCTGGAAGGCCCCAATCAGTACGATCCGGCTGCCGGCCGCCCGTCGAGAATGGCAGCGGCGTCGCCGACGCCGAGGCGGGTGCAGCCCATGTCGAGATAGGTGACGGCGTCATCCCAGGTGCGAATACCGCCCGAGGCTTTGACTTCGAGGCGGTCGCCGACCGTGTCGAGCATGATTCGCACGGCCTCGGGCGTTGCGCCGATGGGGCCTGATGACCTCACGCCGAAGCCCGTCGAGGTCTTCACAAAGTCGGCACCCGCTTCCTCGGCGAGCAAACAGGCGGCACCGATTTCGTCAGATGTGAGATAGCAAATTTCGAGGATCACCTTCACGGGTGTGCCCGTCGGTTTTGCAGCGGCAACGACGGCGGCAATGTCATGGCGAACGAGGTTGAGCGCTCCAGATCGAAGGGCGCCTACGTTGATCACCATGTCGATCTCGCGACCACCGTCGGCGATCGCCAGTTTGGTTTCAAAAGCCTTCACTTCTGGCCGCTGAGCCCCGTGCGGGAATCCGATGACGGCCGCGACGATGACGGGGCTTCCGGCTACGAGCCTCACCGCGTCAGCCACGTCGCATGAGCGGACACAGATACAGCCGACGCCCCGTTCAACGCACATGCGAGCATGCTTTTCGAGGTCCGCGGCGGTGTATTCAGGCTTGAGGATGGCGTGGTCGAGCACGCGGGCCACATCGGCGATGGTGCGAGTTGTCATGGCGATCCAACAGGGGAGGGGAGGGGAGAGAGAATCCTGTCAGGCAGTGATAGCAAGCCGTCGGAGGGCGTCGATGCCTCGGTCGAGCGTGCGATCGTCGGTCGTGTAGGCGATCCGGAAATGCGTGTCAGCCGCCCCAAAGACCTTGCCCGGGACGACGATGAGTTTCTCTTCGGTGACGGCTCGTTCGGCGAAAGCTGTTCCCGAACCGCCCGGTGCCCGCAGGTAAAGATAGAACGCGCCGCCGGGGATCTGAAATTCGTAGTGGTCGCGGAGACCCGCCACGAGCTTGTCTCGCTTTCGGCGACATTCGGCCAGCGGCACATCCATGGGGCACTCAAGGGCCTCGACCGCAGCCCACTGCCCGACCTGTGGGGCGCAGACAAACGTGTATTGCTGGATCATTGCGCACGTGTCGACCACATCGGCGGGGCCGTGGAGCCAGCCAACTCGCCAGCCGGTCATGGCGTGCGACTTCGAGAAGCCGTCCAGCACGACGACCCGCTCGGAATGGACCGCGGGTGATGTGAACGGCGCGTCGTAGCAGAGCGTGCGGTAGAGCTCGTCGCTGATGACTGTGATGCCGTGCCGGTCGGCGAGGGCGGTGAGGGCACGGACCGTCGCGGCCGATGCAACGACGCCCGTCGGATTGGCTGGCGTGTTGAGAAGGATCAGCTTCGTGCGGGGCGTGATCGCTATTGCCACATGGTCCACATCGACGGTGAAGTGTGGCGCTGTGTCGATCGCCACGACCCGGCCGCCGAGGAACTCGACGAGCGGGCGGTACATGACGAAGGCCGGCTCGAAGATGATGACCTCGTCGCCCGGATCGATGAGCGCCATCAGTGCGAGCGCAAGGCCTCCGCTCGTGCCACTGGTCACAAGGAGGCGGCGAGTGGCCTGGCCCGTCTCGGCGCGGGCCCGAGCCTCGAGCTGATCACGGAGTGCAGGAATGCCCTGGGTCGGTGTGTATCCGTTCTTCCCCGCGTCGATCGCCGCCTTGGCCGCAGTCCTCGCAGCCTCAGGCATTGCGAAGTCTGGTTGGCCGATCGAGAGGTTGATCGGGTCCGTCAGCCGTGCCGCAAGCTCAAAGGCCTTGCGGATGCCGGAGGAGTCAAAGGCGGCCGCACGGCGGGCGACCACGCTCGGCGGTCGCCCTTGGGAGGGCTCGGTCAACTGGCCGATCTCCGGAGGTTACTTCCCGCCATCAAAGAGCTCGGAAAGTCGCTCGCCAAGTTTCTCGCCGCGGACATCGAGCGTGATCACGTTGCCGTCACGACCGATCAGAGCGAGCTGCGGAATCCCAGAGATGCCATAAAACTGAGCCACGGGATCCTGCCAGCCCTTTCCCGCAAAGAGGATCGGCCAGGGAATCTTATTGTCGGTGACAAACTTCTCGACATCGTCTCGTTCCTCGTCGAGGCTGATGCCCACGACCTCGAATCCCTTGTCGTGGTACTTCTCGTACTCGGCCCGCATGTTAGGAATCTCGGCGATGCAGGGGCCGCACCAAGTGGCCCAGAAGTCGACCAGAACCACTTTGCCGGCGAGCTTCTTCTGGTCGAAGGCGGTACCGTCGAGGAGCGTGCCGGTGATTTCCATCGGTTTGCCAGGAAGCTCGAGGAGACGGAGCTTGCCCTCAAAACCACCGGCGAGCTCGCGGACCTTCTCGTTGCCGCTCTTCGCGAAAAGAGGGCCAAATGTCTTGATCGCCATCACCGCCACAGCGTCGTCACCCGTCTGTTCGAGCGCCCCTGCAAGCTGCATGGCGAGGCCGGCCGTCTGAAGGTCGTCAGGGTCGGCTGCCAGGAGCTCGGCCGTCTTCTCGACGAGCCCCTCGGCACAACTGAAGTCGCCCGTCGTGAACATCGCCTGCGCGTTGGCCACGATGAGCATCCGCTTGGCCTCCAAGGCCAGCGGCTTGATTGGGCTCTCGGCCAGCTTCGCGGCGAAAGTGGCCATCGCATCCGACGCCCCTTCCTCGCCGAGTCGACCGAGGTTTGTAAGGCTTTCGAGCTTGAGTTTCGCTGCTTTGACAAAGAGGGCGTCGTCTTCCTTGACCTGGGCCAGAACCTTGTCGGCGGCCTCCACGCCTACAAGGGCAACGCCCTTGATGTAGCTCATCATCTCTTCGCGGGAACGCGGCTGCTGTTTCGGTGGCAGCAGTCCCTCCACAAACGCGAGCAGTTCCTCTGGGGTGCCTTGCGGAAGAGGCGGGACAACAAGACCCTCCTCAGCCGGTTTCACCGCCTTGGGCTGGAGGGCGGTAGCATTCTGCGAGGCGGTCGTCACGGCGAGAAGGGCACAGACCAGCGCAGACGCAGAACGGCATCGGAAGCGACGAAGCAACATGAAGACCTCGGGGAGCGACGAAAAAATGACGGAGCCAACGCACCGACACTCGCAGCAGCGTACTGCCGGGCGTCCATGGACTGCAACGGCCGGGCGAGGTTGTTCAGCGGACGATCGCCCGGAACCGAACAAAACCGCTGCTGCCGGCCGGAAGGGGCTCGGTGAGCCTCCAGGTGAGGACGACGGAGCCGTCGTCGCCGGTTTCAGTCGAGAAGTCGGCAGGGAGGCTGGACGCTGCCGAGTCGGGAACGTAAACGAGCCGCGTCGGAACCGCGTCGGCCAGAACGATGCCCGTGAGCGGGCGGTCACCCGAGTTGAGCATGTAGATGGTGAAGTCGATCTCTTCGCCCACCCGGGCGGTATCGGTGCCGGCCTGCTTGCAGAGCGTCAGCTCGGCGCGGCCGGGTGACTCGAAGCGAAGTGTGGCGGTGCCGCGGTCCGCAGCCACGACCTGTGCGGCCACGTCGTTTATGAGCACATTGGCCGATTTGATCGTGGTCCATGCCACGGGCACGTCGAATCCAATCGCGGTATGCAGCCGTTCTCGTCGGCGAGCGAGGTCGATCTGATCGATGCCGAACCGCTCGTTCGGTCCCTCGACACCGTCGTCTTCGAGCGGGACATCACCCTGATCGACCGCAAGTGGACCGAGCCGGTCTCGCAGGGCAACGCCGGGCAGCGCCTTGCGGGTTCCCTCCGGGGCAAGGTTTTGTACGCTTCCCCAGACCGGCTGCCGCTCCACCTGAAGATTCACGAGCTGTTCGTTGACAAGGCCACCAGGGCCAACGGGCCGCGCTTCTTCAAGTGGCCGAGATACTTCGCGGACAGCGCCAAACCGCGGTGCGTAGACGCAGGCACAGTTCGACTCGACGATCTGGACATCCTCGGAATCAGGCTGATCGTCTGCGGGACGGAATCGGGCGACCGTGTCACCGGCGGTGAGGTTGGCAAGGCCAGCTTCTCCGACTGCCTTCGCCGGACGACCATGATCACCGCCATCGCATACGAGATAGGGACCAACGACCGGAATCGCGGGCTCATAGCAGGCGATGGGCATCGGGCACGAGCCGTCGGGACAATGAGCGGTCCGTTGCTGGCAGGCCGGTCCGCAGTGGCTCGGGCGATGAAAACCCACAGGCATGACGGACGAATCGATACGGGGCAGGGCAGGGGAGGGGGCCTCGAGGCCAGCCCGCCTGACACCGCTCTGCCTCTGAAACTCGCTGATCGCCGAGGCTGGAATGACGGTGAGCGGCTCGTCCGCAGGGCTTCCGTCCGCGAACGCGTGCAGCGGTGAGGGAGGCGGAGGAACGTCGCCAGTGTCATCGAGAAATGCTGCAAGCGACGCATCAGGCGTTGTGGACGGCACGACATCGTCGGGGAGCACGGTGATCGCCGTCGCGGCAGTCATCACAGGCGCGGTGATCGAACGGCATGACGCGAGAACGAGCGCCGCGATTGCCACTGCGAGAATGCGAACCCAACGGCCGTGTCTCATGGCATGCTCCCGGGTGCGGGAACACGGTTGCCGATGACGATTTCCGCGATCGGGTCGCCGAGCGTTTGAGCGACCTCGAAGGCATCGTGCCCCGGCTTTACATCGAACCAGCCGGCCGGCACGAGATCGGGGCTCTCGGTTTCGCAGGAGACGTAGACGACGCGGCGGACGAGTGATCCTGCGAGCGCCTCGCGAAGGTCGTCCTCGGCGATCGTGACTTCAACCGGGAATCGCCATTCCATGCCTGGCGGCGTTCCGAGCCTCGCGAGAATCCGCACCGAGGGAAAAAGCTCTTCCCCCTCGCGGCCATCGATCCCGCCGATTCGAAGGCGGTAGGCCTGCCCCACGACGAGAGCCAACCGAAGTGGTTCAGCCTGGAGGGGCGACCAGCCTTCGGCCGTCTCGATCGCGATGACCGACCCTTCCGGGCCCTTGATCGCAACAGGCTGCACATACCTTGGCAAAAGACCTTCCGGACAGGGACCGGGCTGGAGTCGCCCAGGGGAGCCAATCGCTCCCGGTGCCTTGTAGGCGGCGAATCCATCCCCCGCAACGGCCGCGGGGGAAAGGCCCCACGACGGTGTTGCGATGAGAACGGCGATCGCCAGCAGCCCCTGGGCAGACTGCAGCACGGTCCCTGTCCGGAAGAAGAGTGTCATGCCGGTGACGGCGGGTTTGGTGTCGTTGAACGAATCCACGCATTGCTCGAGAAGAGACAGAGGCGACGCCTCCTACTCCAGCGGCTCGGGTGGGCAAGGCATCTCGATAATCGTGCCCGGGCCGAAGGAGTCGGGGTCGGGGCCACCGTTCTCGACGAACCGTGTCCGGGAGTCATGTGGCTGCTTCAGATGGATGTGCGGCACATCCTGTCGCTCGGCGAGGTAGGCATGCCGGGCCGGCTTGGGATAGCTCAGGCCAGGTGACTGCTGCACGTGAAGCCCCAAGGATCTCGATGGCGGCGGAATGTGGTGCTTCGTGTGGTTGGTGATCGTGTGCCGCTGGAGACCGGCTGGCACCCCGAGCGGGATGTGGGCAGGCCCTGGCAAACCGATTGGTGTGCCGACTCGCGGCATGCCGTATTCAGGCGCGGTCATGCCGGCCACGAACGCGGGAGGCAGGTGCGCGGGATTGCCGCCAGACGGCATGCCGAGTGGCCCGGCGACACCGCAGGCTCCGGGCCCGCCTCCCATGCCACCCATCCCATCACCCATTCCACCACCCATCCCTACCGGACCTCCAGCCATGGACATCATGCCCGCAGCCGCAGCGCCCGGCGCCTGAAGATCCTTGTTACCGATACGGATGATCGAAAGGATCGCACCCCGCCGATCGGCCTCGACGATCGGATCGACGCCGGGATCGAGCCGCGTGCTCACGAGCGTTTCGACACCGGCGACGGCGAGTTCTTGATACTCCGCGTCCGGCAGATAGACGACTTTCGTGACGAAGTTGCCCGTCGTGACCTGATCGAGATCCTCTTCGGTGAGCTGAAACGGGACGGCGTTGTGCGCGAGATAGGCCGCGGTCCGTGGCGTCACGGGCGCCACTTCGAGTGACGGATAGAGCTCGATGCCCTCACGTCCCGGAATGTTGGCGACCTTCAACCGGTAGATTGCGCCCTGCGGGAAATCGTAGCGACCTGGGGCGACGAGCGGCTCCGAGCCGAATCCGCCAGCGGGGGACACGTCCCAGTGGATATGCATACCATCGGGCCCCACGAAGCCGATCTGTGAAGTCGGTGCCATGGAGTACATGCCCATTGACGGGTCGAAGCCTGGCATGCCGCCCGGCATCATGCCACTCGCCGCGAGCGATGCCTCATAGGATGCCGGAGCGATGATGCCCGGCCCAGGGCCCTCGACGCCTGGACCTGGGTGATGGAGCATCGCTGCCGGAGGCAGGACGTTGGTGTGGGGCGTTGCGATCGGCCGGACCGATGCGAGGCCCTTGAAGGGCGAGTTGGCCGGCATGTGGCAGCCGGTCAGCGCGGTAGCAAGCGAGAGTCCGACCCATCCCTGAGTGCGTCGGCTAATCATTTCCACGAACCTCCAGAGCGGATTTCCGGCATGGGCCGGGCACCTTTGATTCCGTACACTCCCGAGCAGCCGGAAGGGACGAGCGAAGGTGGTGTTCTTCACCGTGTTCAGCATCGACCTCCAGGCCCCCTTTCCTTTGGCAAAATCGGAAGAGTCTGCCGAACCGTGATGACCCGCATGCCAGATTGCTTGCCCAAGTTCGCACGATTGCCAGCGGGTAGTTGCCAAGGGTGGCTCATCTGCCTATTGCTTGCGATCGGATCAGGGCTCGTTGGTGGCTCACTTCCCCTCGCCGCTCCGACAGGAAGTGTGTATCGGCGAGCAGCGGGCAACTTGGATGAGGGGGCTGCTCAGAGTGATGCGGCTGCCCAGGCCGAGCGGATCGTGGCCAGCTGCCTCGCGACGCTCACCCAGGCCGACTCCGTGTCCCTTCGCCTCCGGCAGCGGGTGCGGATCGGCGACAAGGTGCTCGTCGGAGCCGGACGGTATGTCCAGGCAGGCCGTGGGGAAGAGCAGCGGTTCCGGTTCGAGACCACGCTGACCTGTGACACGGAGTCATTTGAAACGACCGAGGTCAGTGACGGGCTCTTTTTCTGGAGCCATCGCCGGATCAGCGACGCTGCGCCGGAGCTTCAGCGTGTCGATATCCAGCGAGTCCGCTCGCGGCTTGTGGAACTGAAGGTGCCGGAGCCTGACGAAACGGCTCCCTACCTCGGCGGCCTTCAACGGTTTCTCTGGTGGACTCGCCAGTGGTTTTGGTTCAAGGATGCGGTGCCTGGCGAGCTCGACGGCCGACCGGTGTGGTTCGTGACGGGGCGGACGCCCCCTGAGGCGCTCGGGCAGGTGATCCCTGAGTTAGCGGAAGCGTCGAAACAGCCCGATGGCATTCGACCTGAGAACCTCCCTGACGGCTGGCCATGGGAAGTGCGGCTGACGGTTGGCCGCGCCGATCTCTTGCCGTATCAACTCGAGTTCCTCGGCATCCCTGGAAAAAGGCCGGTGATCGCCGCCGATATCGAGCCGATCGCGGTCATCGAAATGCTGGAAATCGTGCTCGATGGCCCGGTTGATCCGGCGGGCTTCTTCTACCAGCCCGCGACGGACGGACTGATCGACTTGACAACACACCACGTCAAGATGCTGGCGCGACTGCGGCCCTGAGGCAGCCTGCCTCCACGATTCTGGCTGCGGCATCGATGGCGACGAGCATGCTCGTCGAATCTGCTCGGCCAGTCCCCACGATGTCGAACGCCGTGCCGTGGGCCACGCTCGTTCGGACGATCGGGAGGCCGAGCGTGACGTTGACGGCCTCGTGCATACCGAGGAGCTTCACGGGGATGTGCCCCTGGTCATGGTAGAGCGCCACGACGCCATCCCATTCTCCACGAAAGGCTCTTTGAAACAGCGTGTCGGCCGGTAAGGGACCTGTGGCGTCGAGGCCGGCACGAATGAGCTCCACGACGGCTGGCGTCACGAGCCGTTGTTCCTCGTCGCCGAAGAGTCCTCCCTCACCACCATGCGGATTGAGCGCCGCGACAGCGATCCGTGGAAGGCGGCTGAGAAGTGCAGTGAGTCCGGCGTGCAGCCGAATGCCGGCCGCAACGATGAGGTCCGTGGAGAGCCTCGCGATGGCGGTCTGCAGCGGCTCATGGAGCGTCGCATGGACAACGCCCAGGGCAGCATGTTCATCGGTGGCGGGCAGCCAGAGCATCATCGACGCGGCGCTGTCGGGCAGTCCGCAGGCACGCGCCAAAAGTTCCGTGTGCCCAGGCACGTCGTAGCCGGCTGCGTGGAGGGCTTCCTTGTGGAGTGGACCTGTCACAAGCGCCGCGGCGAGTCCTTGGACGAGGGCAGCCGCGGCATGCTCGACAGCCACGGCCGCGGCCCTGCCACCGGCAGCCGTGATCGTTCGATCCTGGATCGCACCCGGATCCATCGGGGCGCTGCCAGGGTCGATGACGAGAATCTCTCCAGGCCGCGAGGGCCTTGGGTCAGTCATCGCGACCGGCACAATTTTCTGGGTGGGAAGCCCGACTCGCCGTGCCAGCACCTGCTCGAAGAGAACACTGTCTGCGACGACGCGAAGCCTCGCATTGGCGTGTGGGGCATCGTGGGCCCAAGCGAGAGCCACGATCTCCGGTCCGATGCCGGCAGGGTCCCCGCAGGTCAGGAGAATGACAGGCCGTTCGCAGACGGGAGTCGTGGATGGCATTCACACTAGCATAAAGGTAGTTTCACAACCGCGATTGACTTCCGTCTGTCAGCGACACGAGGCAAGACTGATCGATGCAAACGATGTTCACGAGAGCCGCGATTTTCGCGGTGGCGCTCATGGCTGCCACGGCAGGGCTCGGGCTCTGGATTGGCGATCTCCATGACGTCACCGACCAGGGCGTC
This sequence comes from Pirellulales bacterium, assembly GCA_041744595.1. Lineage (GTDB taxonomy): Bacteria > Planctomycetota > Planctomycetia > Pirellulales > UBA1268 > QWPN01. The sequence continues at coordinate 213 of JBGTKO010000518.1, read as the reverse complement.
CTCCGCTTGGGCACGGTCCACCGGCTGTCCGGCGTGTTCGCGGCGATCTTTGTCCTCTTGGTCAATAGCATGGCCGTGACCTACTTCATTGGTACCGGCCGTTGGTGTCGAGAGGTCGTCGATGCTTACGGGCTCTCGACCGGCTTGGTCGATCGCAGCCGTCAACTCAAGCGAAAGGCCTTTCCCTTTGCCGTGATCGGAATGTTGTCGGTT
>JBGTKO010000517.1:0-1923 GCA_041744595.1 Pirellulales bacterium | reverse complement strand
GAGCGATGGCCGAAGCGAACGTCCGGCGACATGGCACGGGCAACCCCGAGCCGGTCACATACTCGAACGCTCTCGCTGCGCAGCGGCGTGGACCGGCTTCCGCTCCAGAAGAAACAACACGCCGCCGACCAAGCCCGCGATGATCGTGCACATCCCCCACAACAGCGCGATGGCCACGCCCGTATCCGATGGCACGCCATAGCCGCGAAGCAGAAACTCGAGCGAGTTCTCGCGGACGCCAAAGCCTCCGATGCTGATCGGCAGCACCATCAAGAGCGACACGATCGGCACGACGGTGAACCAGGTCGCGAGCGGCTGTACTTCCCCGAGTGCCCGCGCGACGAACGACACGGCCACCGCGCCCCCCATCTGCACCACGAAACTCCACCCCAACGCCCCGGCAACCAGCATGGGTCGCTCACGGTATGGCATCAGCCTGGCCACGAAGTCGCGCGACGAACCCTCTGGCATGGCGGCATGAATTCGGTCGAGTACCGCCAGCAGGATCCAGAAGGCGGCAAGCGCCAGAAACAAAAGCCCGGCAAACACGCCGGCGACCCGTGCCATGCCGAGCTTGTAGTGCTGGGCGATCATCGACGTTCCGACGAGGACACCGAGCGCGGCGACGCCCGTGAGTCGGTCCGCAAGGACCGAGCAGGCGGCGAGGAGTCGAAGGGGTGTCGTGGAACCGATCCGCACCGCCTTCACGACATCGCCGCCGATGCTGGAGGGAAGGCAGAGGCTAAAAAACATCCCCTCGAAGAACCGCCTCACAAAAAACCGACGAGGAAAATCGAACCCCAGCGGACGCGCCAGGGCGGCCCAGCGAATGCCGGCTATCGATTGGACCACGAGCGTCGTCGCCATCGCCGCAAGCCACCAGCCCCAGGAGGCCCTGGCCAGGAGGCTGCCAAATCCGCCCCAGTCGAGGTCGCGAACCGCGTAGGCCATGAGGCCCACGGTGGCCGCAATGCGCAGCACCACGCTGACCCAGCCGGGGATTCGGCGGCGGCCTGTGGAGGCTTTCTCGGCGTCGGTCTCGGCAATCAGATCGGTTGGCTGCGTGGTCACGTCGGCCGATACGCTACCTTTCCAAGGGCAAAACCAATCATGGCTCCATGGCCACGTGGCCGACCGGCCCCAGAGCCGACGGGTGCCATCGGTTGGGAGCCACCGCAACGTGCGGCGGCAGACTTGTACCACAGTCTCACCGAGAACCGGTCCAGCCGCCATGCCGAACCAAAGCATTGCCGACTGGCTCTTTCTTCTTCCGTGGGTCGAGGCGGCCACGATTCTCTTCGGGTTTGCCTGGGGGGCGATGCTGGGGAGCTTCATCAATGTCGTCGTCCATCGGGTGCCGCTCGGCGCGTCGATCGTCACCACGCCATCCCGCTGCCCTGGGTGCGGCAAGGCGATTCGCCCTTGGCACAACGTGCCTGTTTTGGGCTGGCTCATGCTCGGGGGGCGGTGCCGGGATTGCAGGGAGCCGATCGCGGCGACGTATCCACTCGTCGAGGCGGGCTGTGGGGCGATCGTGATGCTGTTGGCCACGACCGAACTGGTGGGCGGCGGGCGATGGCTCGCAAGTTCCGCCGGCGAACACCCAGCCGGTATCGACCGACTGCTCTGGGGCGACTGGTGGCTCCTGGCTGCCTGCGGACTTCACTCGGCAGTGGCCCTCACGATCGTCACATGGAGCCTCCTCGATTGGGTGCCCTGGCGACTCCCGACGAGCCGACTTGTCATTCCGCTGGTGCTATCACTGATAGCAGTGACGACCATCCCGACGGCCCGCCCTCCTGCAATCTGGCGAGGGCTACCGATCGAACCGGCAGCCGCAGCGGCCCTCCTGACGTCCATTGCAGGCATGGTCGCAGGAGCCCTCCTCGGAATGGCGGGACGCGGACAGGGCGTGCGGTGGGG
>JBGTKO010000516.1:0-12807 GCA_041744595.1 Pirellulales bacterium | reverse complement strand
ACCGTAGCCAGGTGGCTCCGAATCCGGGTGAATGCGGCCCATCGTGGCAGGCTGCGCGGACTGGCTAAGAGGATGGAATCGAGAGTGCGGCTGCTTGGATATTCCTAATAAATAGTCGAGGCAAGATGTTCCGATCGTAGGGGCATGACGAAGTTTGCCGGTTGTGCAGGCTGTGAGGCCGGCTTCGGCATCGCCATTCCCCGAGTCCGACCCCGATGATTCTCCTGTCCTGCCCGCGCCGACTGAAGCGTGACATTTTTGCCGCCTGCGTGGCGTATGCCTCGATTGTCACGCTGGCCTCCGCGCAGACCGTTGAACCACCAGCACCACCGACCACGATCGCGGGCGTTTCCACTGACGCCTTCAAGCCGCTGAAACTCGCCGTGAACCGGGCGGTCGCGTTTCGCCAAGACCGTGAGAGTGACCTTGCCGACGACGCGATTGACACCCGGCCTGGTCCAGAAGCACCGGAGGACATCCCCCTCCCTGCCGAGGGGGTCGTCGATCTGCCGGAGACGGAAGACGAGGAGCTCGCCGGTGGAGAGTCGCAAGTTACCGACGATTCAATGACCGTTGGAGCGGATGTCTCCCTCAAGCCCGAGTGGAACAACGGCCTTGAGTTCTATTCACCGAACCGTGAGTTCCGCGTCCACGTCGGAGGTCGGGCTCAGTTCGACACGACCTCCTTCACCGCCGGCCCTGGACCTTCGCAGTCGGCGGCCGATGGCGGTCTCAATCCGCCCATCGCCGGAGCCACGAATTTCCGCCGGGCCCGGTTCCGCATCGACGGCCAGATGTATGAGAACATCGAATGGCTCACCGAGTTCGACTTCGTTAACCAGCTCCAGCCGACGTCGCTTGCTGATCCAACAGCCGAGAACAACGAAGTGCCAAGCCCCGCTCCGACCGAGGTCTGGCTCGCGATCACCAAGCTGCCGCTGCTGGGAAACGTCGTCATGGGCAACCAGAACACCCTCTCCGGCCTCGAGCACATCACGAGTGATCGCTTCCTCAACTTCATGGAGCGTTCGTTCCTTGCCGACGCCTTCACGATGCCGTTCAACAATGCCTATGCCCCAGGCATCATGGTTTTCCGAAACTTCGGTGACAACGATGAGGCTCGATTCGCCGTCGGTGCGTTCAAGAACGACTTCAACATTTTCGCTTTTGCCAATACGGCCGAGGCGAACTCGCTCCAGATGCGAGCAACTAGGCTGATCGTGGATGAGCCGGAGGAGAACCGCTGGACGCACGTCGGGATGTGCGCGATCTACCAGCAGACCCCGAAGCCCCAAAGCTCGGGAACGGAAGGTGAGGCCAATTTCCAGCAGGGAAGCCTGCGGTATCGGGCACGTGGCAACATCCGCAACGGCCCCCCTGGCCCGCTCAACTCGATCTACGCCGACACCGGGCTCCTCGGGGCCGACTATCAGACGCTTCTGACGGCAGAATATGCCGCGAACTACGGTCCTCTTTATCTCCAAGCGGAATGGACCGGTACGCTCGTCCCCAAGGTTCGCACTGTTCTCAATCCCGCCAACAATGCCGGCCAACAGCCTTTCGATACGGTGATCGACAACCTCTTCTATCAAGGCGCCTACTGCGAGGTGATGTATGCCCTCACCGGCGAAGGCCGCTCCTACAACCGCAAGCAGGCGGTCATCGACCGCTTCGTGCCGCGGAGCAATTTCTACCGGGTGAATTCGAGCCGTGGCATCACGACGAGCCCGGGAGCGTGGCAGATCGGCGCCCGCTACGACTGGGTCTGTCTCAATGATCAGGGGCTCAATGGCGGCGTCCTGAACGGGATCACGTTGGGTCTCAACTGGTTTATCAACCCCAACGCTCGACTGGCATTCAACTACGACTACACCTACCGCGACTTCACCAACAGTTTTGCAGCCAACGGTTCCGGCGGCATCAACGGATTCGGATCACGGTTGTTCTTTGACTTCTGACTTCCCGTGGGCAAAGCCATCCTGGCCTTTGCCCACTTGAGTCCGGCAGGCAAAGCCAAGGTTTGCCTGCCGGGCAGCCGCCGCATCCATGCGGCGGGTGGAAGTGGTTTCTGTTCAGTTCGGACTTCAAGAGAGAGGAATCGATGGAACGCTTTGTTGATCTCCGCCGGATATGGTCCGGCCTGGCTGTCGTACCGGCGCTCGCCGTAGCGTTCTTGTTCGCCGGCGCATCGGCCAAGCCGCCGGAGGTTGCTTCACCGAGCAAGTCGCTCGAGGAGGAGTATGTGCCACCGATCGAGATGGCGGCCGAGGTGAATCATGGCCATGAGACGGTCTCTGCCCCGAACTGTTGTCGCGGAGGCCGCTACCCTGTCTGCCGCCGTGTCGCCATCGTGAAAAAAAAGCCGCACACTGAGTACGACGCCAAGTGCGAACTGGTCTGCGTGCCAGGCTGCAGCCTGTTCCATGGATGCAAGGACGGCTGCTCGTGCAACAACGTCGTCATCCGGGAGAAGAAGACGCTGCTCAAGAAAGTGACCGAGAAAGAATCCTGTTCGTACGAATACAAGATTTTCTGGGTCTGCCGGTCCTGTGCCTTCGGCTCCGGTTGCTCGAGTGAGGTCAGCCGGTGAAGAGCGTCGCGAGCCAGTAGAGGGTTCCCGAAAGGAGAATCACCGCGGGCAGCGTGAGGATCCACGCCAGTGCGATATCCCGCACGGTACTGGCCTGAATGCCAGACTTGTTGGCCCACATCGTGCCGGCAACGCCACTCGAAAGCACATGCGTCGTACTCACCGGCATCCCGAAGCCGTCTGCCAGACCGATCGTGGCCGCAGCGACGAGCTCGGCGGAGGCGCCCTGAGCGTAGGTCAGATGCGACTTGCCGATCTTCTCGCCGACCGTCACGACAATTCGCTTCCAGCCCACCATCGTGCCAAGCCCGAGGCAAAGGGCCACGCCCATCTTCACCCACTCCGGCACATACTCGACAGGCTCAGATAGCGTTCCGGCAAGGCCATTGAGCACCTTCCGACGATCTTCGGCCATGCGGTGCCCGAAATTGCGAACCAGCGTACGGACCGAAGCCCCAAGCTCGACGAGCTGCGTTCGCACCTCCCAACGCTCGTCCGTGCCGAGGTCGGAGAACGTTTTCCGGCCCTCGAGTGAGGCTGTGAGTGCTCGTGTCAGCGGGAGCGGATCGAGCGTCGCGAGCACCGCGTCAGGCTGCGGTTCGGGACGGAGAATATCCCGTGCCACGCCCTGGTGCCGAAGCTCGAAGCCATGCATGGAAGACTCGAAATTGCCGTAGGGCTCGATCGTGGCCGCGACGGCGTCGACTCGCCGGAGCTTTTCGACCCGGTCTGTCGCCACATACTCGTCTCGAAGGGCTGTCATCAAGCCTGCGATGTCGGGCGACTCGAGCTGTTTCTCGAGCTCCTTCGAAGCCTCGACGATGGAGGTGAGGTCAGCCGATGTGCTGCCCAGGTTGAGGGCATAGGTCGCCGGCACGATGCCGATGAGAACGAGCATGATGAGTCCCATCCCCTTCTGGCCGTCGTTGGAACCATGGGCGAAGCTCACGCCGGTGCAGGTGCCAATCAGGATCGTCCGAATCCACCACGGCGGCGGCTTGTCCCCTTCCGGTGGCTCATAGAGCTCCTTGGCGGGTACGAGGCGACGGAGCAGCAGGAGAAGTCCTGCGGCGAGGCCGAAGCCGATGAGCGGTGAGAAGAGGAGCGCCATGCCGACTTCGGTCGCCTTGTGCCAATTGACTCCTTTGAAGAGCGAGCCCCGCTCCATCCAGGCGTTCATCATGCCGACACCCATGATCGAGCCGATGAGCGCGTGGGAACTCGAGGCTGGAAGGCCGCGGTACCAAGTCGCGAAGTTCCAGATGATCGCAGCCAGGAGCAGGGCCAGAACCATCGCCAGGCCGCGGCCGGTTTTGATGTTCACCAGGAGATCGACCGGAAGCAGATGAACGATGCTGAAGGCGACGCCGATGCCGCCGGCGTGCACGCCAATGAAGTTCCAGATACCCGACCAGACGACCGCCGGCGTGGGCTTCAAACTCTTGGTGTAGATGACCGTCGCCACGGCATTTGCTGTGTCATGGAAGCCGTTGACGCACTCAAAGCCGAAGGCAATGACGAGTGCCATGACCAAGAGCATGACCTGCGCCGGACCGAGCGTGGCAAGTGCTTCAAAGAATTCCATGGTCAGTCTCGAATGAGATGGGAAACAAGAATGCCGTGAGGCTATGCGAGGAATTCAGGCACTTCAATGCCCCCCCTTTCTCCTCATGAAACTCTCATGGGGCCGCGGGCGATTCGTCCGGCAATGAAAGAACGCTCGAGCGCATCCAGCTTTGGTGTATCGCCACACACCGACATAAAAGCCCCCCGGCGCGAGCCGGGGGGACTGCGGGTAACGCGCCGTCCCGTTTGCCATCACAACCGGGCTCGCCCAACCACCCACCGTCCCCACGCTGGCGCGAGGGGCTTCTATGCTCAGCCGCCACAAATAACCCCGATGCGCTCTGGGCCCGTGATCGCGAAACTGTTGGCCCACGACCCCGTTTGGTGTCGTGACGCCATGCGTTCGGTGAGCTCACGGCTCGTCGTCGTGGGCTTGTATGGAGTCGAAGAACGCCGGAGCGCTTCAGCCCACGAGGATCAGGAAGAGTTCCTTGGGCCCGTGGGCGCCGAGCACCAGGATTCGCTCGATGTCGCCGGTGCGGCTTGGGCCGGTGATGAACGAGAGCATGCTGGGCATGCGGCCGGCATGACGGTCGCGCATCGCTTCAAACGCATCGGCGAGCGCGGGGACGATTTGATCGACGGTGGCGATGACCACGTGGGCATGCGGCAGGATCGAGAGACCGCGGCCGCCGCAGGTGGCGCTTGATACAAGGATCGAGCCGGTCTGGGCGACGATGCACTCGCAGGCGGTGATCCCAGCGTCACAGGTTTCAAGATCGCTCTTGTCGAAGGGTTTTGCCATGTCATCGACAAGGTGCGTGCTACAGTGAACCTCCGCGATCGAGGCTTCGACGAGGGGATGGCCATGCCAGGCCACGCGGTGCCAGTCTTTCTCATGGGCGAGTCCGGCGAGATACGCGGCTGCGGCCGAGATGTTCTCGACCCGCACGAACATGGCACGAAGCTTCTCGAGATTCTCGGCGAGGATCCGAAGGCTCTCCTCGGGTGAGTTGCCACCATCGGGCAGCCAGGGCCTGGCGGCTTCTACCGGCAGGATCGTGAGGGACGGGTGACCGGTGGAGTCAGTCTGTGAACCGGCGTCATGTGACGAGACGTGTGGCATCGGTGCTGGCTCACGAAGTGCCTCACGCACCCGCGCGAGGATCGCCTCGCGTGCCGCAGCATTGTCATGGCCACTCACCGCTGTCATCGCTGCCTCGCCTTCCAGGCCGCCCGAAAACTTTTGGTGGGCGCCGGCGGGAGGTCTCGCGTGGCGAGCCACGCCGAGAGCGGTGGCGGCTTCAAAAACTTTGCCAGCGGAAGCGTCTTTCGGAAGAGCCAGCCACCGAGCGCAAAGAGCCACGGACGCTTGGCCACAAACGCAAAGAATTGCTGGCCGCGTCTTTCGAGCCACGATGGAGACGTGCGGGCGGCGTTGCGGCGGTTGTGCAGGAGGTGGTGATGGATGTCGATTCGCACCGGGCAGGCGTCGGTACAGGCGCCACAGAGCGAGCTCGCTTGCGAAAGGTGATTCCAGTCGGCGAGGCCTCGCAGGTGGGGCGTGATGACGCTCCCGATGGGCCCTTGATACGTCGTGCCGTACGTGAAGCCGCCGACGTTCTTGAAGATCGGGCAGACGTTGAGGCATGCCCCGCAGCGGATGCAGTGGAGCGCGTCCCGCTGTTCTGGATCAGCCAGAAGCGCCGTGCGGGCATTGTCGAGCAGGACGAGATGCATCTCCTCTGGCCCGTCACACTCCCCCTCGCGGCGTGGCCCTGAGTAGAGCGTGTTGTAACAGGTCATGGGCTGACCGGCCCCGGCTGTGGCGAGCATCGGCAGGAGCACCGCGAGGTCGTCGAGCCGCTCAATCACCTTTTCGATGCCGGCAATCGCGATGTGGACCCGCGGGAGAGCGACCGTGAGCCGGGCATTGCCTTCATTTTCGGTGATCGAGATCTGCCCCGTTTCGGCCACGAGGAAATTGGCTCCAGTGATCCCCACATCGGCATCAACGTAGAGCTTTCGGAGATGCCGCCTGGCAATCATCGTCAGCTCTTCGGGGCTGTCCGTCGCGGGAGTGCCGAGGTGTTTTGAGAAGAGGTCGCTGATCTCATCGCGACGGACGTGCATGCAGGGAAACACAAAGTGGTACGGCGGCTCGCCACGCAACTGCTGGATGAATTCTCCAAGATCGCTCTCGACCACGCCGTACCCGTCGGCTTCCATGGCGGCGTTCAAATGAATCTCTTCGCTCGTCATGCACTTGCTCTTGATGACCGCGCGGGCCTTTGAGCGGGCGAGCAGGTCGAGAATGATCCGGCGAGCTTCTTCAGCGTTTCTCGCCCAGTGAATCGTGCCGCCGTTGGCCTCAAAGTTCGCAGCGAACTGCGGCAGGAGCGTGTCGAGCTGATTCACCGCCGACCATTTGGCCAGGCTCGCCGCATCGCGGGCATGTTCCCAGTCGCGGTAGCGAGCTTTTTGCGTGTCGCGGCTCGTGTAGTAGCCGCCGAGGGCCTTGCGGACAAACGCCCGATGCCCCGTATCGCGGACATGCTCAGCGGCATCGTGCAGAAACTGTTTCTTGGCCGACATCGTCGAGGGAGTGTGGGCTTCTGGGTGCGGAGACGTATTCGGGGTGGCTGTCATCTCGAGCCGCCCTCCGGGCCGGCGAGCACTTCAGCCAGGTGAATCGTCCGCGGCTTCTTTCCAGTCTTGGTTTCGGTCTTGGAAAGCCAACCATCAAGCTGGAGTTGGCAGGAGGGATCGCTCGAGACGATGTAGTCGCAGCCGGTTCGGGCGAGTGAGTCTCCCTTCACCTCGGCCATCGCGGTTGAGACCATCGGAAACTTGACGCTGAAGAGTCCGCCAAAGCCGCAGCAGCTTTCTGGTTCGTCGCACTCGACGAGCTCCAAGCCGCGGACGGCCCGCAACAATTCCCGTGGTTCATTCTTGACGCGAAGCTCCCGCAGGCCGTGGCAGCCGTCGTGGTAGGTGACCCGGTGGGGAAAGCTCGCCCCCACGTCGGTGACCCCGAGCTTCTGGACGAGGAACTCGCTGAACTCGAACGTGCGACTCGCAAGGTCGAGGGCGGCTGTCTCGTCGGGCGTGCCCGCAAAGAGTTGCGGATAGAAAACCCGCATCATCGCCACGCAGGAGCCGCTGGGGCCGACCACAGCCTCGGCACCTTCAAAAACCTCGATCGCGTGGCGGGCGACGCTGCGAGCCTCATCCTGGTAGCCGGCATTGAACGCAGGCTGGCCGCAGCAGGTTTGGCCGGAGCGAAACTCGACCGTGTGCCCGAGCCGTTCGAGCACCGTGGCGACAGCCAGGCCGACCTTCGGCGCAAGCTGATCAACGAAACATGGGATGAGCAGCGAAACGACCATGCGAAGGAGAGCAAACACTCGTGGATGGGCAAGGCGCCCGACGGCCTCGCGCATCAAGAGTGTAGGGCCGCTTTACGCGGGCGTGCAGTGCAGGCTGCTCAGGAGGGACGCGAGGCGGTGATGCGAAGGGGGCCGGGGAGGTTTGTGAGGCTGGTATCGATTGCCACGGGCACACCGATGCGGCGGACGCCCTGCTGGGTGCGACCACCTCCCTGAACGACAGCAAAACCCTCCATCTGGCCGTCGCTCGTCCTTGCAATTGCGGCGGCATAGACAGGCAAATTCGATCGGCCGAGTGCCGCGAATGCCTGCTGCGTCGCCAGCCGTACCTGTCCGGGCGCGACCAGGCCGGAATAGACCTCGATCTGCGAGCCAGCATGAAAACCGCCAGCCACGATGATGTCGTCGATCGGGTCAGCGTTGTAACGGCCGGCGGAAACCGATACGCCGCCACGCATCCTTGGATTGAAGGGCGTGATCGTGCGAACAACTCGTGGTGATCCCGAGAGGTCATAGACGAGCACGCGAGGTGCCATGCCCGGGCCACTGCCGACGATGATCTCCATCCGGCCATCGGGGGCATTGGCGTTCGTGAGCGATCCGCCTGTGAATGTCCCGACGTCGGCCGTCGCGACCGTCGCGCCGCCGTTGAACCGTGCCGGGAAGGCGCGGAATGAGACGCTCGGCCTGGATGGTATTGGGCTCGGAGCGTCTGGGGAGATAAAGAAGACGTTCACAAGGCCAGGGCCACGGGAGGCGCTCGTCACGATGTCGGCCGTGCCGTCACCATTGACATCCCCAGCCGCGACCTCCACGCCGCCGCGGTACCCGGCGCTAAACGGAAGCGACCGGTAGGCGACAAGCTCGGTGCCATCCTGCCGGAAGACGCGGACTTCACCGACGCGACCGGGGCCCGGCGCCGTAATGATTTGCTCGGTGCCGTCCCCGACGACATCGCCGAGGGCCACGCGGACGCCGCCGCGGAACGAGGGCTCGTATGCGAGGAAGCGGGAGATGATTGCTCCGCTGGTCGGGTCAATCACAGTGACCCAGGGTCGGCTGCCCGGACCAACGTCCGAACCGGTGACGATGACCGGGGGGGGTGGTGGATTCGGATCGGGAGCCGTCACGGTGACGGTGAACTCCTCCTCCCGGAAATCGGTCGGGTCGAACACCGAGGTTGCCCTGACGGTGATCGTGGCCTCCCCAACGGCCTCGGCGGCGTACGCGATCGAGAGGTTTCCATCGGGGCCGACGGTGGCCGTGGCAACCGAGGGATCGCTCGACATCGCCGTGAAGACGAGCTCGCCGACTCGGGTGACTCCCGTGATCGTCACGACGTTTTCGCGAGCGAGGTCCGCAGGATCGTCGAGGCCAATCGTCGGAAGTTCATCGAAGGGGGACCCGAAATTGAATCGGGGCAGGCCCGCGATCGTATCGACGACGGTCATGCCGTCGCCGAGCACGCGGCCGAAAACGGTGAAGCCGCCGTTCTGATTGTCGAGGTTGGCGGAGTTGTCACCGAGATTGAAGAAGAACTGATTCGTGGCACTGTTTGGATCGCCGCCGAGCTTCGCCATCGCGATCGTGCCGCGGACGTTGGTGTTGCCCGGTTCATTGATGACCGGGGCGAACTGCGGGATCGGATCGAAGAGGTTCATGGGATCGTCTGTGACGGTGAACCCACCACCCTGCACAACAAACCCCTGCACCGAGCGGTGGATCGCCGAATCGGTGTATCGCCCCGCATCGACATAGGCCAGAAAGTTGGCGACCGTCGCCGGTGTCGTTCGGTCTCGCTCCGGCCCGGCGGCATCGAACAGCTCGGCATAGATATCGCTGCCGATGTTGTTCGTCAGTCGAACGACCGAGCCGGTCACATCGACGAGATTGAAGGCTGCCGCCAGATCGATGATTGCCGCGGGCGATCCCGCGGGGACTGTCACGTCGGCAAGCGGTGCCACAAGGTCAACCGCGAGAAGCCGGCGGGTCTCGAGCTGCTCGACATGGCCAAATCGGTGGCGGGCGGTTCGATGGAGACGTGGCATGCGGACACATTCCGGGGGGACATAGGACTACAAAACTACCGTACCTACGCGGCCCGGCCCTTGCCAGTTCTGGGTCAAGGGTCGTCTGCACGGCCATAAAAGCCCCCGGCGCGAGCCGGGGGACTGCGGGTTGAAGGCCGTCCAATTGGCCATCATGAGCAGGCTCGCCCAACGACCCACCGTCCCCTCGCTGCCGCGAGGGGCTTGTATGGCTCTGACACAGGGCCAAAGTCGTCTATCGGCCGCCGCGGCGTTTTTCGACAGCCCGCACGAGCGCGGCCCCCATATCGGCAGGACTCTCCGCGATTTCGATGCCAGCGTCGGACAGGGCCGCGAGTTTTGCTGTCGCCGTCCCCTTCCCGCCAGAGATAATCGCCCCGGCATGGCCCATTCGTTTGCCCGGGGGCGCGGTCTGCCCGGCGATGAACGCCGCAACCGGCTTCGTGACATGGTGCTTCACGAACTCGGCCGCCTCTTCCTCGGCACTGCCGCCGATCTCACCCATCATGAGGATCGCGTGGGTATCGGGATCAGCGTCGAAAAGTTTCAGGATGTCGATGAATGATGAGCCCACGAGCGGGTCGCCACCGAGGCCCACGCACGTGCTCTGGCCATGCCCGAGTTGCGTGAGCTGCCAGACGGCTTCGTACGTGAGCGTGCCCGATCGGCTCATCACACCGACATGACCCGGCGTATGAATATAGCCTGGCATGATTCCGATCTTGCACTCTGCCGGCGTGATGACACCGGGGCAGTTGGGGCCGATGAGCCGGCTTTTCGAGTCCTTCAAGACAGGGAGCACCCGGGCCATGTCGAGAACCGGAATCCCCTCGGTGATCGCGATGACCAGCTCGATGCCGGCACCGATCGCTTCGAGGATTGCGTCCGCGGCAAACGCCGGCGGCACGAAAATCATCGTGGCGTTACAGCCGGTGGCGTCGCGGGCTTCGGCGACGGTGTTGAACACTGGAAGATCAGCGACAGTCTCGCCCCCTTTGCCCGGCGTCACGCCGCCGACCATCCGTGTGCCGTAGTCGAGGCAGCCGCGGGTATGAAACTCTCCGACCTTCCCGGTAATGCCCTGACAGATGACCCGGGTGTCACGATTGACAAGAATGCTCATGAGTGAAAGCCGATGCGGAAAGCCGGAATCCGGCGGGATGGTTTACTGAAAGAAAGAATCAAGCCTTGCTGGCGGCAACAACCTTTTTGGCTGCGTCGGTGAGGCCGTCGGCCGTAATGATGGCCGTGCCGCTTTCGGCAAGGATTTTTTTCCCTTGCTCGACCTCGGTGCCCTCGAGCCGGACCACGAGCGGCACCGTGAACCCGACAGTTTTGGAAGCCTCGACGAGCGCCGTGGCAATCGTGGTGCACCGCATGATGCCGCCAAAGATGTTGACGAGGATCGCCTTGACGTGCGAATCCGACAGGATGATCCGAAACGCCTCAGTCACCTGATTGACGTCAGCCCCGCCGCCGACGTCGAGAAAGTTCGCAGGCTCGCCGCCGTGGAGCTTGACCAAGTCCATCGTGCTCATCGCGAGGCCGGCACCGTTGACGAGGCAGCCGATCGTGCCGTCGAGTTTGACATACGAGAGGCCCGCGGCGGCCGCGCGGATCTCAGCCGGGTCTTCCTCCCCTTCGTCGCGAAGAGCGACCACGTCTTTGTGGCGGAACAAGGCGTTGTCATCAAACGTCATCTTCGCGTCGAGGGCCACGAGCGTGCCGTCTTTGGTGAGCACGAGCGGATTGACTTCGAGGAGCGATGCATCGAGGTTCACAAACGCGGCACACAGCCGGCGGAAGAAGGTTTCGGCATGCCGCCAGCTTGCTGTTGGGAGGCCGAGTTTTGAGGCGAGCAGCCGGGCCTGCCAGCCGGCGAGGCCGCGGTCGGGATCAAAGGGCTCGGAGAGAATCAGCTCGGGCGTCTTGGCGGCCACTTCTTCAATGTCCATGCCACCGGCGGTGCTTGCGATGAGGACGGGCGACGCGGCCGCTCGGTCAACGAGGATCGCACAGTAGAGCTCGCGGTCGATGTTGCAACCGCTCTCCACAAACACCTGCCGCACGGTTTGCCCGGCTGGCCCGGTCTGGATCGTGACAAGCGTCTTATTGAGGAGGCCCTCGGCGATGCGTGCAGCGTCAGCGGCACTCTTGGCAAGCTCGACGCCCCGCTGGGTCGTGCCGGGCACCTGCCCCTTGCCGCGACCACCCGCATGAATCTGTGCCTTCACCGCGCAGACAGGTGTGCCGAGCGCCTCGAATGCCGCGGCAGCCTCCTCTGGCGTGCGGGCGACGTTCCCTGTGAGGACGGGCACGCCAGCGGCCCGGAGAAGTTCCTTGGCCTGATACTCGTGAATCTTCATGGGCTGATTTGGCCTCGAGCCGGTGCGTGTTCTGGGGGCAGCAAATGCCGCCACCCAAGCCGGAAATATCGCAGGAAACGGCCGTGCCGCAACCCTCGCGGCTGTGGAACGCTTTCAGTCGCTGCTTCGCGGGGGGAGCCCCGCAGCCTGCACGGCGGAGGCCCATGCCTTCGCGTCATTATCCGCGATCCTGGTGGCATGGCTCCGTGCGACATCAAGCGGGCAGGCCGTGAGATACCCGGCCACGGCCCGCCGCACGAGCGGGTCGTCGCGGCCGATGGTTTCCCAGAGGGCCGCGACGTCATCGAGGCTCGTCCAGTGTTCGTATCGGGCAAGATCGATCACCGCATCCGCAGTCACGGCAGGGTTCGCAAGAAGTCTGGCGGCGGCGTCTGCAACCCGTTCGCGTGGAACACTTTCGGCAAGGAATTCCCACGCAAAACGAAACGCAGCGAGGGCATGCCGAGCGTCGCCGGCGCGGGTGTCGGCATCGAGAAGGCCCTGGGCAGCCATCGCATCGACCGCGGCTTTGCCACGTGCCACGAGCAGCCCTCCGAGCAGTCCGTCGAACCCTGCACGCAGGTCGTTTGCCGGAGCGGCGATGGAGTTTTCGAGTGCGGCGACGCAGGCGCCGGCCTCTGTCATGTCGCCCTTGGCACGGCCTTCCGCCGCAACGATCCCAACCGCTAAGCCATAAAAGCCGCGCCGTCGCTGGTCGATCGCCGGCTCGTCGAGCCACGTCCGAAGCTTGGCGGAGTCGAGGGCGTCGGCTGCCTGGACGACATCGCCGTATGCCGCGAGGCCAAACTCCATGAACGCATCCTCCGCGATGGCCCGATCGGGATGTT
>JBGTKO010000515.1:0-3508 GCA_041744595.1 Pirellulales bacterium | reverse complement strand
ACCGTGACCGGGGAAGAGGTGGTGCTATTTGCGTTGGCCAGCACGCCCCAATATCGCGAAACGAAAAGACAATCGTAAATCGAAACTGAATCGACTCGATTCAATTCAATTTCTTCGTTGGTTCCGTCACGCTTCGGACCGCACTTCATCCGCCCATACTTGAAACGATTGCAGCGTGTTCACGCCATAGGTCGTCGTCAGCGCCACGTCCGCGGCGTCACGTCCCCGTGCCATCAAGACGCGGCCGATTCGCGGCGTGTTGTTCCTCGCATCAAAGGTGTACCATCGTCCGCCCAAGTACACTTCGAACCATGCGCTGAAATCCATGGGATCCGCCGCCAGCGGCACGCCGATGTCGCCCAGATAGCCCGTGCAGTACCGCGCCGGCACATTCAGCGATCTGCAGAACGCAATGGCCAAATGCATATAGTCGCGGCAGACGCCAGCCCGCTCGCGAAAGACCTCGAGCGCCGTGCGGTTGGCTCGGGCTTGCATGTAATCGAAGCGGATATGCTGATGGACGAAGTTGCACACGGCCTGCACGACCGGCCAGCCCGCCGGTTCCTTGCCGAAGCGCGACCAGGCGATGTCGCGGAGCTCGCTATCCACCTCGCAGTAGCGACTGGGCAGCAAGAACTGCAACACGTCGTTGGGAAGATCCTGCACCGGGTGTTGAACCACGGTCCACGCCTGGACGTCGGGAAGGCCATCGTCTTCAACCACCGCCGAAGTGCGGAACGTGACCCGACCCGCCGGCACGACCGTGCGTCCGCAGAGGTTGCCGTACGTGTCGTAATATTCACTGACGAAGACTCCCGGCGTCACGGCCAACCGTTCGAGCTGCCGTACTGACGGCGCCCGCTCGGGATGCAGATATCCCATGAGCACCACGGCCGTGGGCTCAGAAAAATTAAAAGCCGCTTCGAACCCAACGCGAATCAACATAGTCGTGTGTCATCTTTCAGCCGCCTGTGGTGTTTGTCTCGTTTAACTTGGCAGTCTTTGCTTCAAGCGTCAATCGCTGCCGTCGCTACGGCGAAGAATGACAATGCCAACAAATGAGGTTCTTCACGTTTTTCATGGGTGAATTGAAATTATCGAGACTGTTTGTCGATTGGATTTACCAGTCGCACACGGCTCTGATATCCCGCAGGGATTAAATCCATTAGCCCAGGGTTGCAGCCAAGTGAGTTTCACGAACTTTGCTGCTACCCTGGGTAGGGGTCATTTTTCCTCCTCGGCCGAGGAGTACGCGCTGTGGAAGTGCGGCACGTCACCGAGGCCGAAATTGCCGCGGATTATTTCGTCCTCGGTTGCGCTCCGACAGGACACAACGTCAACAGCTCGGCCGATGTTCAACTCCACCGTGTGACCCAGGGTAAGAACAATAGTCGCTGAGGCTCCGATGGTTCTAACCATGGGCTGAATTATGGAATCCCTTCGGGATAAAGAGATCGGTCAACACGCGCTCCTTCTGTTCAATGTTCTACCACGAAAATCCTGAAGAACCACAAATGACCGTTTGCACGGTGGGGAACGTTACCGTGCTACAAGTGATCCAAATCTTCTCAGCTTGCGTAAAATCTTACAGGAGATCGCGGAGGCAACAGAGATGAACCGCTAATAAACGCTAATCGAACACTAAAAATCATTTCACGTTCTTCAATTAGCGACCATTAGCGTTGATTAGCGGTTTCTGATTCTCTCTTCTCTGCTGCCTCTGCTTGCTCCTGTTAATGGATTTGGTTGCGGCCACGGGCCGCGCTGGGAAATCACCTTCCCCATGTGATTTACAGCAGATGCGGTCCCTGAGAGCGGGGGCCTCCCCAGGCCGCCTGCTTGCTGGAAGGCCCTCTCACGAATTAGACTTTGGGCAGGGTAACGCGGCTTTCGCACAAATATCATTAGCGGTCGGAAATGGCTGGCGCCACAATGGATGCCGAGATGATCCCCACGGGAACCGACGACAGTCCGACCCCGCCCTATCAGCAATTGGCGGACGACTGAGGAGGATGAATTCGTGCCGATTGACCCGATTTGCGGAATGACGGTCGACGAATCCTCGCCGTTGCGTGCCGAACGCGATGGGCAGACATTTTATTTTTGCAGCGAGCATTGCCGCCACAAATTTCTCGCCCAAGGCTCGGGCGCTGAGCCGGAACAACTTGTCCAACTCGGTGGGGGCCTTGCCGAGCACCACCAGCATCACCACGCGGCCGAGACGGTGAAGCCGTCGGTGAGTGCCAAATACTACTGCCCGATGTGTGCGGGCGTTGAGTCGGAAAAGCCGGGCGACTGTCCGAAATGCGGCATGGCACTGGAGCGCAATCCGGCTTGGGTCGCTCCCGCATCGGGCAAAATGATTTACACCTGCCCCATGCACCCGGAAGTCCAGCAAGACCATCCCGGCGACTGCCCGAAGTGTGGCATGCCGCTCGAACCAATGACCGCTCCGGCGACCGATGACGACGAGGAGAACGCCGAACTGAACGACATGACCAGGCGGTTCTGGGTGGGTGCTGTGCTGGCGTTGCCGGTGTTTGTGCTGGCGATGGCCCATCTGATTCCGGCATTTGCCCAGTGGAGCGAGAGCCACGTGTTGCGGTGGGTGCAATTCGCGCTCACGACTCCCATCGTTTTTTGGGCCGGTTGGCCGTTCTTCCGCCGGGGTTGGCGATCCCTCGTGACGCGTCATTTGAACATGTTCACGCTGATCGCCATCGGCGTCGGGGCGGCGTACCTATTCAGCGCTGCGGCGATGCTCCTGCCGGAGATCTTTCCTCACGCCATGCGGCACGACGGCAAAGTCGCCATCTACTTCGAGGCCTCCGCGGTGATTGTGGTGCTCGTGCTCCTGGGGCAGGTGTTGGAGCTGCGTGCCCGCAGTCGCACGGGGAGCGCCATCCGAGCGCTACTCAATCTCGCTCCGCCGACCGCGCGAAAAGTCTTGCCGGGAGGCGATTCCGAGGTCCCCCTCGATCAGGTCGAAGTCGGCGTCCAGTTGCGAGTCGTTCCCGGCGACAAGGTTCCCGTGGATGGCGTGGTTCTCGAAGGCCGTTCCAACGACGAAGAATCCATGATCACCGGCGAACCGCTCCCCGTGGAAAAGAACGTCGGCGACAAGGTGACGGGGGGCACGGTCAATGGCACGGGTAGCTTTGTCATGCGGGCCGAGCGCGTCGGCAGCGACACGTTGCTCGGGCAGATTGTGAGCATGGTCGCCGAAGCCCAGCGGAGTCGTGCCCCGATTCAGGGCCTCGCCGACAAAGTGGCCGGCATTTTTGTTCCGGTGGTCCTTGCTGTTTCGGCGCTCACGTTCGTTGTGTGGATGGGGGTGGGCCCCGAGCCAAGACTCGCCCACGCCGTGGTCAACGCCGTGGCGGTGCTCATCATCGCCTGCCCGTGCGCGCTGGGGTTGGCGACGCCGATGAGCATCATGGTCGCGGTGGGCAAGGGGGCCAAAGTCGGCGTGCTGGTCAAGACGGCTGAGGCGCTCGAGGCGTTCGAG
>JBGTKO010000514.1:0-2143 GCA_041744595.1 Pirellulales bacterium | reverse complement strand
CCTCCAGGCCTTGCGCGTGCTCCCATAAAAGCCCCCCGGCGCAAGACGGGGGGACTGCGGGTGGCGGGCTTTCCCGTTGGCAATCATGTGCGGGCTCGCCCAACAACCCGCCGTCCCCACGCTTGCGCGAGGGGCTTGTGTGACGGTGACACCGATCCATTCCTCTGATCACTCTGCTCATAAACCCTCCAGGGCCTCGCGGGCCCGCTGACGCTGGCGCTCCAGCGTATCCGCGCGGATCTGTTCCTGCGTGCGGATGAGACCGCGGAGTTTCTCCACCACCTCATTAAAACTTTCGAGTTCGAGGAGACGGGCAAGAATCGCCTTGAGGGCATTGATCGATGCGTCGGCCTGTGCAGCGAGGCCCGGCCGGTCAAGGTCGCCGGCCGCTGCGGATCGGCAGGCGGTCCCGAGGCCATCGAGACCGTTTGTGGCGAGGGCTGCGAGTGGGTCGGCCACCTGGGCCACGAGCCGCGTCTCGAGCTCGGCGGTCAGTAGGCCATTTGCATCAAACTCGTTACGGATGCTACGGAACGCGGCGGCAATCTCGCCGACCTCGCCGACACCTCGCGAGGCGGCCTCTCCGAGCCGACCCACCGCCTGCTTGAAGGCGTCGGGCGATGATGGGGGTGGTTCATCCAGGCCACGGCGCGCGAGCGCGAGGTCGTCGATGGCCGCTTCAAAGCGGCGCCGAAGCAAGATCTCGCGAGCTTCGAGAGCGGCTTGCAGAGCCTCGGGCGTGACCACTTCGAGCGTCCATGTGTCCCCGTGCGTCGTATTCGGTGACGATGAGAGTCCGCAGTTGTCCTTGGCCAGGACGGTCATAGCGAGGCGGTCCCCGGCCCGCAGCGAGAAGGGCTCGAGCGGGACGATCTCGGGCTGTTCCGTCGTGATCTCGACGAGTGGCTCACCAACTCGGATACGCGCGATGCGTTGGTTCCACGTGGTGTTGCCACGAGCGATGGTGACCGCAGCATCGGTGAGGCCGTAGTCATCGGAGAGCGTGCCGATGATCGGCAGACGTGCCTTTGGTGTGACAGCTCCAGAAATATCAGCGAGCCGCAGGGCGACCGTGGGTGGCTCGTCGGGTACCGCAGCAAGCGAAACCGCAAAGGGCTCGCGGGGGGAGATGCCGTCGGTGTCGGTGAGCGTGAGACTCAGGGTGCCGTCGGCATCGAGCGACGGAATCATCGCGGTGATCGTGTTCGTGGCCGGATCGTTGGCAGCGACTTCCGTGAGGATCGTCTCGGCTGATGCGTCCGCTTCGTTCACGGTTGCGAACCGCGCGGTGAGCTTCGCGGCGGCGAGCGGTTTACTGGTCGTGAAGGTGACATTCACCTGCGACCCGCGGGGCACCGGCACGATTCGCGAGAACGGCGGCGATCGCTCTCCTCCGCCAAGGTACGCGGGCAGTGTGTATTGGATCGCGACGCCAGCAAGCGTCGGTGGCTCGACGACGAACACTCGCAGCCCGCGGAGCCGGCCGTCGCCACCGCGAACTTCGAGATCGAGGGTGTCGTTCACTCCTTCGATGACATGCGCGAAGAGTTGGCCTTGGGAGTCGGCGCCTCCCCGCGTGCCCATGCGGGCAGTGCGGGAGCCGTCGCGTCCGCGGATTCGCAGTTCAACGAGGTCTGGCACTGCCCCTGAGGTCGTCGTCGCCTGCACGAGCAGTTCCACATCGCTCCCTCGGGCCACGGTGATGGCGCTCTCATGAAAGCCGACCGCTTCGAACTGCACGCGTCGCGGCCAGGGTGTGTCGTCAAGGAAAACAATCCGGCGGGTCCACATGGCTGCGACGTCGGGCCATGCCGCCGCGACGCCCGCGACGGCCCCGGTTGCTACAAGGCCGAGGGCCGCCATGCCGGCAAGTCGGCGCCGTCTGAAGAGTCGCTGTGGGCGGACGCGTTTGGCGATCGTCTCTGCTGCCTGGGTTGTGCGTGCAATGAGATCGGCATCGACATCACGTGGGGGTGCGGCTGCGAGCCCCACGGCGGTCGAAAGCGTGTCGCCAAGTTCCGGGTGTTGGCGTTCAACGACAAGTGCGAGAGAACGATCAGCCAGCGGCGTGCAGAGCCTCGCAACGAGTCGCGTGATCACGAGCCAGAGAATCGCAGCGGCGGCGGCGACCGCGAGCGTGGCC
>JBGTKO010000513.1:0-11324 GCA_041744595.1 Pirellulales bacterium | reverse complement strand
CAGGACGGTCTCGGCACGCCGCCTCGTTGCTACGCGGCGATTGCAGGCGGGTCGTCAGCGATCATGCCGCAGGTGCTCGCGGGCCTTCATTACACGTCTGCCATCTGGAGCCTTTTTGACGGCACGCCACTGCCCGATCCGGGTGGGAGCCGCATCCGCTGGGAGGCCGGCGGCGCCAGTATCGAAGCGATCGCGCGGCCGCCACTCGATGCAAGCAAGAGCCAGACTGTCCTTCAGCTGGCCGACACGCTCGGCGATGCGTTTGACCATGACCACACAGCCGTCATCCAGTTTGCGTGCTATGCAGGCACGGCCTCACGGTGGCATCGCTTGCTGCAAGTCATTGCGAGCCGTTGCAGCCTCCTCGGAAGTTTCGTGACGCCGAGCACGCTGGTGGAACAGTCGGCCGGCACGGGGCTCGTCGCGTCATTTGAGCCCGATGCTTTCATGCCTTGGACACCCTCGAGTGAGAATGATCCCGTTGCGGCTGCAGCGACTGTTACGCGTGACGAGGCCAGGCGGCTCGCCGCCGCGCGGCATGCGGTCGATGCGGTGGTCGGGGTAGCCGAGGCACCGGCCGCGACGCCTCTCGGGACATCGCAGGGCGTCGCATCCCCTCGGCGTCCAGTTCCGAAAACTCCAAGAACTGGATGGCTGGCTCGGTTCGCAGGGCGTCGGCGCGATGACGATGCCCGCGGGCTCGACAATGGTTCGGTGCGGCTTGTGGCCCACCCGCGAACCGGCGGCATTCTTTCGCTGCGTCGGCCAGCCGATCGTGGCAACCGCATTTCGCAGCAGCTTGCCGTGCGAACAACCGCGGCGGTGGAAGGGAGCGTCTGGTCACCGCCTGAAGACCGCGGCGAGTGGACCCGCATGGAGGCCGATGCGATTGACCGCGAAGGCACGTTGACCGAGGGGAACCTCGTGAGCCGCGGGCGACTCATCGATTCGGCGGGCAAGGAGGCAGGCCGGTTTCGGCAGCGGATCACACTCGTGCCTGGGATGCCGCTGGCCGTGCTCGATATCGAGATGACTCTCCCGCGGCCGCTTGTCGGGCCTGTGTTTGACTCGCATGTCGCATGCCGGTTTGCGTGGCATGAAAATGAAGACGTCGAGATCTATCGCAGTCTGCATCTTCAGTCAGTGGCCACCGAACGGACTCGCTTCACGGCGTCGCACTTCATCGAGATCGTACCGGCCCTTTCGCGGACGGCCCCCCTGTCGTCGCGGACAGCCTCTGGAAGCGGTGGCGTGACGATCCTCACTGGCGGCCTCCCCTGGCATCTCCGATCGGGCCCCCATGTGCTCGACTGCGTGCTGGCGGCTTGTGACTCAGCGAGCGTATCGGTGCGTCTGGCTGTCGGCCTTGGGATCGAACGACCGTGGGATGCCGCGATCTCGCTGGCGGCGGGCGAAATGCCCGTGATCGGATCGATCATGCCGGCAAATGTTCGCGTCACGGCGGGGCCGCCAGGGGTCGCGTCGGAGCGGCCCTCGAGCCTTTGCGTGGGCGTCATTGAATCGGCTGGACGGGCTGGGGATGTGCGGATCGACTGGGGCTGCCCGATCGCGCGGGCCGTGGCGGTCGATCTCGAAGGGCGTCCATTGCCCGATGTCCACGTTGCGGTCGATGGCCGGGCGACTGTGGTTTTTCTCCATCGCTATCAATGGCTCACTCTGATTCTCGACCTCGAGCTACCCGACGAAAAAGCCTTCCATGGCCCCTGACCGTGAGGACGATCCCGATCCGCCTGTTCGCTTCCTGTGGCGGTCACCATTTTCAAGAGTCTGCTAGCATTCGTACCAGCATGATCGTGACGATCGATGGACCGGCAGGGGCAGGCAAAAGTTCGGCGGCCCGTGCGCTCGCCTCGCGGCTCGGCTGGTGTCACCTTGATACTGGTGCGATGTATCGCGCGGTGGCGCTCATGGCCCTCGAGCGACAGGTGCCCCTCGATGAACCCCGCCGCCTTGCAGCGCTCGCGGAATCGCTCGCGATCGAGTTCCAGGGAGACCGGGTGTTCGTGGGCGGGCGAGATGTGTCGGCGGAGATTCGGACTGAGCGGGTGACACGGGCGACACGACCAGTTGCCGACACGCCGGCGGTGCGTGAGGCGATGAAGCGACTGCAGCGGCGACTGGCCGAAGGGCTCGACGTGGTCACGGAAGGTCGCGACCAGGGCTCGGTGGTCTTTCCGCATGCGGAGCTGAAGGTATTTGTGACGGCGTCGCCGGAGGAGCGGGCTCGTCGTCGGCACCTCGAGGAGGTTTCTCGTGGCGCCTGCGTGTCGCTCGAATCGGTTCTCCGCGCCCAGACCCGCCGTGACGAAGGAGATCGCAATCGCCCCGTTGGCGCCATGCGGCCTGCGAACGACGCCGTGATCCTCGAAACCGATGGTCTTACGGCGAACGAGGTGGTGGATCGACTCGTCGATCTTGTCGCCTCGCGGCGAGTGGAGCATGCTGGATGAGCAAAGCCGTGACGATGCCACGAGACGGTGCTCCTTCAGGCCACTCCCGAGCCGGTCGGGTTCTGTATGTGGTCCTCTGGGTGCTCTCCCGCATCTTCGGCGTGAGCATGTTTGGGTATCGGCATCGGTTCGCCGAGCCGTTGCCTCCGACCGGCGGGCTTCTTGTGCTATCGAGCCACCAGAGCCATCTCGACCCGTTGCTTCTCGGTCTCGCCTGCGACCGCCGGCTGTCGAGTCTGGCCCGTAGCTCGCTTTTTCACTTCCGTCCTTTCGCTGCCATCATCACGGCGCTCGATGCGGTTCCAATCGACCGAAATGCCTCGATGGTTGCCGCGATGAAGGCAGTGATCGCCCGGCTCTCCGCTGGCGGCGCGGTCACGATATTTCCGGAAGGATCGCGGACCGCAGACGGCCAGCTTGGCGAGTTTAAGCCTGGATTCACGGTCGTTGCCAAGCGGGCGAAAGTCCCGATCGTCCCCGTCGCGATCGTGGGCGCGTTCGAGTGCTGGCCGCGGACCCGCCGATTTCCACGGCCCGGCCGAATTCGCCTCGAGTTTGGCCCGCTCATCACAGCCGAAGAAGTGGCCCGGCTCGACGACCGCGAGCTGTTCGACGAATGTGTCCGCCGCATCCGGGAATGCGACGCCCGCGGCCGCGCGACACGGGGTTGAGGCCATCCAGAGTCGGCCCGCTACCCGATCCTGGTTGCGCCCCCTGGAGCCCGGCTTCGACGATGCTGTAACATTTCTCTTGATGGTGCGCTCAAGAGGGGTTGGCCTGAAGGTTTTTGCCAGCAGTCCCATCTGGTTCGCACCGCTTGAGGAGTCACCATGCAACGCAGGACGCATTCCGTGCGGCCCGCCCGCCGCACTTCGCGGCGGCATTCCTGTCGTCTTACGGTGGAGCGGCTCGAGCCCCGGCAGATGCTCGCCACGCTCCTGCCTCGGTTCACCGAAGCGGCGGTGGCTTCGGGCCTGAGTAGCGCGACCGCCATGAATTTTTCACCCACCGGCGAACTTTGGGTGTTGGAACAGGCCGGTCGCGTGAGGCTGGTTCGCCCCGATGCGACGCTCCACACCGCCCTCACGCTCACGGTCGATGCTCGGGGTGAGCGTGGCCTGCTCGGAATCACGTTCGATCCTGCGTATGACGGCGCCGGGGGCAACACCGACTACGTTTATCTCTACCACACACTCGCTGGCGGCGCGAACAACCGCATCACGCGATACGAGGTCACGGCTGCCGGCACCACGACGCCCTCGCTTGCAAACCCCGTCACGATTCTCAACTTGAGTCCGCTCAGTGGCGCCACCAATCACAACGGGGGCGCGATTCACTTTGGTCCCGATGGGCTCCTCTATGTGGCGGTGGGAGACAACGCGAGTGGTGCCAACGCCCAGTCGCTTGCCAACCTGCACGGCAAGATGCTCCGCATCAATCCCGATGGCACGGCCCCGGCGAGTAATCCTTTCTTCGTGGACGACGCCATGGTCACTGCCCGCGACTTTATCTGGTCGCTCGGACTGCGAAACCCGTTCACGTTCAGCTTCCAGCCTGGCACCGGTCGCATGTTCATCAACGACGTGGGACAGAACGCCTGGGAGGAGATCAACGAGGGAGGTGCCGGCCGCAACTTCGGGTGGGCGACCACGGAGGGGGATTTCAACCCCGCCAGCTTTCCGAACTTCACGCGGCCGGTGTATGCATACAGCCACGGCGGCGGCGGCTTTCAGGGGTATGCCATCACCGGCGGCAGCTTCTACAACCCCGCCACTCCGCAGTTCCCGGCCCAGTACGTGGGCGACTATTTCTTTGCCGACTACGTCAATAGCTGGATCAACGTGCGAGACGGCGTCACGGGGGCTGTGAGCCAGTTTGCGACGGGGGCATCGAACCCGGTGGATCTGAAGGTGGCCGCAGATGGCAGCCTCTACTACCTCACGCGAGGCACGGGCCGGGTCATGCGGGTCACGTCAACGGCGAGCCAAGCGCCCACGATCACCGACGAGCCCGAGGATCTGACACGGGCCGTGGGTGAATCGGCGAGCTTCAGCGTCGCCGCCAGTGGCACCGCGCCGCTCACATACCGCTGGCAGCATTTCGTGGACAGTGCATGGACTGACCTTGCCAACGGGGGGAAGGTGAGTGGCGCGACGAGCGACACCATCACGGTCGCAAACCTTCAGGTCGGCGATGCCGGGCAGTACCGTGCCGTCGTCACCAACACGGCGGGCAGCGACACGAGCAATCCAGCCGTGCTGACGGTTACCGTGAATGAGCCGCCCGCTGCTGAGATCACGATCGACGGCGGCTTGACGGGCGGCCTCTTCGTTGCGGGCCACGCCATCACGTTTTCAGGCGTTGCCACCGACCCGGAGGATGGCCCACTTGCCGCCTCGCAGTTCACCTGGCGAGTGGACTACATCACGAGCATCAACTCGGGCAATCCCGTGGTCCGCCCCTTCGTGCAGCCCTTCACGGGCGAGACCGGCGGCAGCTTCACACCGGCTACGACCGGGCCGTACACGCTCGCCGATGTCGCGTATCGCATCACCATTTCGGTGGCTGATTCCCACGGCCGCATCACCACGGTCACAAGCGACGTGCTCCCAGCCGTGGCCACGCTCACGGTTCAGACTGATCCAGCCGGCCGGCAGTTCACCGTCGATGCGCAGCCATTCACCACCCCACAAACCTTCCAGAGCGTGGTCGGGTTTGAGCGGCCCATCGGCGTGGTCACGTCCCAGCGAGACAGCGTGTTTCAGTACACGTTCGATGCGTGGTCGGATTTTGGGGCTGCCACGCACACGGTGGTGACTCCGATGACAGACACCACGTACACCGCCACCTTCACAGCGACCCCGATTCCACACGGCCTCACGGCCACTGTCTACGACAACAGCAACTTCACGGGTGCATCGATCACGCGGATTGACCCGGGCGTCAACTTCAACTGGGGCACTGGCTCACCGCATCCGTCGATCGGGGCCGACACGTTCAGCGTTCGCTGGACGGGATCCATCGTGCCGCTCCATTCCCAGACCTACACGTTTCGCACCACGAGTGATGATGGCGTACGTCTTTGGGTGAATAACAGGCTCATCATCAACAACTGGACGCGGCATGCGCCGACGGTCAACACCGGCCGGATCTCGCTTTTGGCCGGTCAGGAATACAACATCCGCATGGACTACTACGAACACACAGGTGGCTCCGTGGCCCGGCTCGAGTGGCAGAGCGCGAGCCAAGCCCGTCAGATCGTGCCGGAAAGTCAGCTTCTTCCCACCTATCAGCCACCGCGGACACCGGGCAGTCTCACGGCCACGCCTATCTCGGGCACGCAGGTCAACCTCGCCTGGGTGGACCAGGCCGCGACCGAGACTGGCTACCGTGTGGACCGCGCCACCGACGCCGCGTTTACGCAGAATCTGGTGAGCGTGGCGCTGGCTGCGAATGCCAGGCGCCACCAGGCCCACAGTCTCGCGACCGAGACAACGTATTTCTTCCGTGTGGTCGCCCTCAATGGCATGCTCGAGTCTGTGGGCGCAACGGCCACGGCCACGACGCCGGCACAGCCGAATGGTCTTGCCGCCACCTACTTCAATAACAGTGACTTCACGGGGACGACCTTCTCCCGCATCGACTCGGTGGTGAATTTCAACTGGGGCACGGGGTCGCCGCATCCGTCGATTGGCCGCGACACCTTCAGTGTGCAGTGGACGGGCCGCATTGAGCCGCTCTCGACGGGCACGCACACGTTTTTCACAACGAGCAACGACGGCGTGCGGCTTTGGGTGAACAACCAACTCATCATCAACAACTGGACGAGGCACGGAACGACCGTGAACACCGGTCGGATCGATCTCGTTGCCGGGCAGCGGTATGACATCCGCATGGAGTACTTTGAGCACACGGGCACCGCCGTGGCCCGGCTCGAGTGGCAGTCCGCAACGCTTCTGCGGCAAGTCGTGCCGACGAGTCAGCTCTTTGCCGCCGCGGCGACCGCGCCGCCGCGGGGCGCTCACAGATCCACATAGTTGCCGTTATCCCATGCCCCTTGTCGCTTAAAACGAATTCAATAACAAAAGTAAAATGTCAAATCCATACGAGTCCCCGATTCAACAAAATCAAGATCGAAGCGTTCACACTCTTGTACGCGGTCCAGCTCTCGCATTAATCGTTGTTTCTTTGATCGCGATTGGCTGCGGCTCACTGGGTCTCGTCATTGACGTTGTTTTGATCGCAACTGGTGCCGTGGCGAAACTAGAGGAGATGAATGAGGGTCCAGTATCGAAGTACACGCAGATTACAGTACGGGCAATTTGGGGTGCGGTGCTGGTAATGGCCTCTTCGTTTGTGTTGTATGGGGCCATTCAAATGAGAAACCTAAAGAACTATGAAACCGCGAGAGCGGCTTCCATAGTGGCAATGGTTCCGTTGCTTGGCCCCTGCTGCATTCTGGGGATTCCGTTTGGCATATGGGCTTATGTCGCGCTCGGAAAACCTGATGTGCGACGTGCTTTCCAGTAGAACGCTTGGTGTAGCTTGAGACCGCGGGATCACCAAGCAGTGAACCGGATCCGGCAATCCTGCGAGTTTTTAAATTTAAGTCTTTTGGCGGCGGCCCGGTTACCGCTGGCGTTCTGGCAGGAGCAGGGCAGCCAGAACGAGGCGTTGGAGCAACACACCACGGACGCGAGCGAAAACTACAGCCGCTCGAGGCGAGTGAACTCGTCCATTGTGATAGTCGTGTGTTCGCCGGAGTCGCGGACGAGGATCAAGACGTCGCTATAAACCTTGTCGTCGGTGTTGCGACGGAAGTGGAGGCCGTGACGCCGCCGCTCACATCGCAGCACGCGGCCGGTGGTCGTCGATTTCCACGCACCCGTCGAGCCGACCGTCACGTCATGCTCCACCTTCACCCGGTCGCCCGGCTGAAGCTGCTCATAGAGCGCCCGCGACTCTTGCTCGTGTTGCGTCAAAATGGTGCTCCGAAACAGGGACTCGTCGAAATGGGCTAATGACACAGCACAGCGTACGAAAACGGATGCCCGGAGGTGCGTCCGCCGGGCGGAGGCCCGGCAAGCCAGCCGGGGCCATGGATGGCCCGCCGGGCGTGAAACCAGAGCGTCCGCGAGGCCTGTTCCTGAGTGGTCATCACACTTCCTTGGAGTCGATCCACTTCATCATCTTGCGAAGGCTACGACCCGTGGCCGTGAGCTGATGTTCCCGCTCCCGCCGCCGCGTCGATTTGAACATCGCGGCACCACCACGGTTCTCCAGAATCCAGTCGCGGGCAAACTGGCCCGAGCGAATCTCTTCGAGGATTTTCTTCATCTCCTTGCGGGTCTCGTCCGTGATGATCCGCTTGCCGCGTGTGTAGTCGCCGTATTCGGCGGTGTTCGAGACGCTGTACCGCATGTACTCGAGCCCGCCCTGATAAAACAGGTCAACGATGAGCTTCATCTCGTGGAGGCATTCAAAGTAGGCCATTTCGGGCTGGTAGCCCGCCTCGATGAGCGTGTCGAAGCCAGCCTTAATGAGCTCCGAGACACCACCGCAGAGTACCGCCTGCTCGCCAAAGAGATCCGTTTCCGTCTCCTCGGCAATCGTCGTCTCGATCACACCACCACGCGTGCCACCGATGCCCTTGGCATACGCGAGGCCAATCTTCCGCGTGGCTTCACTGGCTCCCGTGCCGAGCGCGATCAAGCAGGGCACGCCGCCCCCTTTCACATACTCGCTGCGGACCAGATGGCCTGGGCCCTTCGGGGCGACGAGCAAAACATCGTGACCGGCCGGGGGCTCGATCTGGCCGAAGTGAAAATTGAAACCGTGGCTCGCCATGAGCACGGCGCCCTTCTTGAGGTTGGGCTTGATGCTGGCCTTGTAGACATCGGCCGCGAGCTCGTCGGGCAGCAGGATGTTGATGACATCGGCCTGCTTCACGGCGTCCTCAACCGAAACGGGCTCAAAGCCGTGGCTTTTCGCGAGGTCGTAGTTGGGACCGCCTGGCCGCTGGGCCACGACAACCTTCAGGCCGCTGTCACGCAGGTTTTGCGCCTGGGCATGGCCCTGGGAGCCGTAGCCGATGATGGCGATGGTCTTGCCTGCGAGGTCTTTGAGATCGGCATCGGCGTCGTAGTAGATCGTCAGCGGCAAGGGAGAGACTCCTCGGAAGGGCAAAAAAGGGGGGCAAAGGCTTGGAACGTTCAGATTGAAAACTTAAGCGAGGGATTCAGCGCCGGCCTCAATGGCGGGGTGTGAGTCCGAGTCGGCCTCGGTGAGCTCGCGGGTAGGCGGACTTCCCCGAACCATCGCGATGCGTCCGGTGCGTACCAGTTCGAGGATGCCCTGGGGACGCATCATGTCGATGAAGGCTTCGAGCTTCTTCTCAGTCCCCGAGATCTCCACAATCACGCTGTCGGACGCAACATCGACGATCCGGCCTCGGAATATGTCGGCCAGCTCCCGAACCTCGGTGCGTGCCTTGCCAGCCTCGGCAGCGACCTTGATGAGCATGAGGTCTCGCTCGACAAAGTTGCGGGAACTGATGTCATCGACATGGACCACCGTCACGATCTTTTCGAGCTGACGGCGAACCTGTTCGAGAACGCGGTTGTCGCCGCGGAGCACAAACGTCATCCGGGAGAAGCCGGGGTCTTCGGTCTCACCGACCGCGAGGCTATCGATGTTGTAGCCGCGGGAGGCGAGCATGCCCGAGACGTGTGACAGCACCCCGGGGACATTCTGAACCGTAGCCGAAATGACGTGCCGCATCGTGGGGCTCTGGCCTCGAGAGGACTGGTCGGCTCGGCAAAACCGCCGCGAAAAGCCGAACAGGGAGTGTAGTTTGGTGTTTTGGAGGGATTCAAGCCGGGGACGCTTTCCTAGGGAGTCTCAACGGTGTCATGGTGGCTCTCCACCGCTGAACGCCCCTTGGCGATTGACATTGGCCCCAAAAAGCCGATAGTTTGCGGTGCTCCGCAGTCCGCACTTTCTGTCCCATTCTCCCGAGTGAGTCATCTGCCCGTGTCGAACGTTTTGGCCCAGGAACTGATTGAAGCCGGCGTCCACTTTGGCCACCGCGCCAGCAAGTGGAATCCGAAGATGCGTCCGTACATCCACGGCCGCAAAAACCTCATCCATATTATCGATGTCCGCGAGACGATCCGCGGTCTCCTTCGGGCTCGGAAGTATCTTAAGCAGGTCGCCGGCACCGACAGCCTCGTGCTGTTTGTCTGCACGAAGCGGCAGGGCGCCGAGGCAATTGCCCGCGAAGCCGCCCGCTGCGGCATGCCTTTTGTGACCGAGCGCTGGCTCGGCGGCACGCTGACCAATTTCCGCACGATCCGCAACCGGCTCACGCGACTTGAAGAGTTGGATGGGCTCATCCCGAGCGACAAGTTTCAGACCTATTCCAAGAAGATGCAGTCGTCGCTGCGTCGCGAACATCGCAAGATGCTGCGAAACCTCGGTGGTATCCGCACCCTGTCGCGGCTGCCCGAGTGCCTGGTCGTGTTCGATCCCAAGAAGGAAAAGAACGCCATCAGCGAGGCCCGCAAGATGGGGCTCACGACCGTGGCCCTCATCGACACCGACTGCGACCCCGACCTCGTCGATCTGCCGATCCCGGGCAACGACGACTCGATCCGCTCGATCGAGTTGGTCTCGGCCCGGCTGGCCGACGCGATCCTCGAGGGCAAGGCCGACTCGGCGACCACCGCTCAGGTTCAGGCCGAAGGGGGCGACGCGTCAGGTGGCGATGGTGCAAAGCCAAAGCCCCGTGCCCGGCCGATGGTTGCCAAGCGGTCGGTCCCGAAGCCGACGGCCTGACGTTTTCGTTCGAAGCCTCACGGTGGCGTTTGGTGGCTCGTGTGCCGCTCGCCATCGCCCTGGCCCGGCCTATGTTGAGTCCCCCACCCACCACACACACCGTTCAGGAGTACGAACACCATGGCAGAAATTACAGCAGCGGCCGTGATGGCCCTTCGAGAAAAGACCGGCCTACCGATGATGGAGTGCAAGAAGGCGCTCCTCGAGTGCGGCGGCAACACCGACCAGGCCGTCGATTGGCTGCGGAAGCAGGGCATCAAGACCCAGTCGATGCGAGCAGACCGCGAGACGTCGTGCGGCCGCCTGGCTGTTTACACCGACCCGGCGAAGGGTGTCGGCACGATCATCGAGTTCAAGTGCGAGAGCCCGCCAGTGGCCGGGAGCGCCGACTTCAAGGATCTTTGCAACGACATCGCAAAGACGCTCGCCCTCGGGCCCGGCGCCGCGACGCCTGAGTCACTCTTGGCCCAGAAGAGCCAGGCCCACCCAGACAAGACGCTCGGCGAGCTCAAAGACGATCTCTTCAACCGGATGCGTGAAGTGTTTGAGCTGTCGCGGATCAAGCGGATCGACGCAGCGTGCGGCGGCTACGCCCACCACGACGGCTCGAAGGCGGCCCTCGTTGAGATCACCGGCCCCAAGGCGGCCGAAGCTGGTGAGGTCGCCAAGGACATCTCGATGCACGTCGTCGCGCTCGCCCCTGCGGCGATCCGCAAGGAAGACCTTGATCCAGCGGTTGTTGATAAGGAGCGTGAAATCCTCACCGAGGCGGCCCGCTCCGAGGGCAAGCCAGAGAACATCATCGCGAAGATGATCGAGGGTCGGCTCCGCAACTTCTTTGCCACGTGCGTGCTGCTCGAGCAGCCCTTTGTGAAGGACGACAAGATGACGGTGGGCCAGCTCGCCAAGCAGGCCGGCATCGAGATCAAGGCCGTCGAAAATTGGAAACTTGGAGGGTAGCACGGCCCGATTGTGGCAACCTGGGTCGGGCATGCCGTTCGCTGGCACCCCGGCCAC
>JBGTKO010000512.1:0-29297 GCA_041744595.1 Pirellulales bacterium | reverse complement strand
GCCGTGACCTCCGCGCCGTTGACGAGCGCCACCGGTCGGCTGCCAGCCGGAACTGTCGTCGGCTTCGGGGGCTCGGCAACCGCGCCGGGGCCGCCGCTCCATACACGGAACACCACCGCGAAACCGACAACGAGTCCTGCGGCGACAATCTCTCGCCCATACCGCCCGTACCAGCCAAACTGATCGTTCATGTGTGCCCTCCTTGAAGTCAGGCCGGGGGAATAGGGAATCCACCGACCAAGGGCAAGGCCGATGCGCCAAATGACGCCGAATGATACGATCGTGGCCGCACCCCACCCCCGCTCGTCTGCCCCGGCCATACCAAGCCCATGCCCCAGCCCGCCTCGTCATCCCAGCCTGACAACCTGCGGCCTGAATGCCTCGAGGTCCTCGGTCTCTTGCCGCCGGTGACCCTCGAGGATGTGAAGCAGGCCTATCTCGTGAAAGCCCGCGAAGCCCACCCCGACCGCGGCGGAAGCCAGGAGCTTTTTGTGCGGGTGCAACGGGCTTTTGACGAGGCCAACGAGTTTGTGAAGTTCAAGGCCAACAAGCTCGAGTGGCTTGCATCAAAGATCGACGCCTACGCCGAGCAGCAGGAGGTTGTGACCGAAACAATCGAGCGCGGAGGCAGCGCGGAGATGGAAGAGACCGACTGGCTCCGAAAGAGTTTTGGCGACGACTTCGGGCACGTGGCCGACAAGCTCGTGGCCGTCCGCCTCAATGGCGAGCGTGCCGACGACGTGTTTTGCATCTTGCTCGGCTTCCGGGTGGCATCGCTCAAAGATCTTGTGAAGCTCGAGCTTGCCGGCGGCAGGCTTACCGACGAAGGCCTGCTACAGCTCAAGGGGCTCACCAACCTCAGGCACCTCGACCTGCGGGGTACGCAGGTTGGCAAGCTGGCCAGCGAAATCCCAAGTTGGTTTGAAAAACTCGAGTTTCTCGGGCTCCCAAAGGGCTCGCTCGGCATGTTCGCCCGCATGGCGATGCCCCGCCGTATCAAGCTCGAGCTGGGCGACGCGTGAGGAGCTTCTACACGGCGGGCGGGGATTCAACTCCCGAGCGGCCTCGCCGGGCCTTCACCGGCCCTCCCGGCCCAATAGAAGCCGATTTGCGCGAGCAGGTGGGACTGCGGTTGACGCGTCTTCCCACCTGCCATCATGTGCGGGATCGCCCAACGACCCGCCGTCCCCACGCTTGCGCGAGGGGCTTCAATACGGAGCCGTCTCGCTCCCTTCCCTCGCCGTCCCCACGCTTGCGCGAGGGGCTTCTATACGGAGCAAGTCATCACTCAGGGAACAGCCGCGTCGAAAGATACCGTTCACCCAGGTCGGGAAGCACCACGACGACGAGCTTGCCAGCATTCTCGGGACGACGGGCGACCTGAATCGCGGCAGCCGCCGCAGCGCCGCAACTGATGCCACACATCAGCCCCTCGAGCTTCGCGAGCTGGCGGGCCGTCTCCATCGCATCCTCGTCGTCGATCTTCACGACCTCGTCGATGATGTCGAGGTTCAGGATGTCAGGAATGAAACCCGCGCCGATGCCCTGGATCGTGTGACGCCCCGGCTTGATCGGCTCGCCGGCGAGCTTCTGCGAGATCACAGGGCTGTTGGCTGGCTCGACGGCCACCATGCGGACCGAAGGTTTCTTGGCCTTGAGTGCTTCACCGATGCCCGTGATCGTGCCGCCGGTGCCAACGCCGCAGACAACGATATCGACCTGCCCCTCGGTGTCTTGCCAAATCTCTTCGGCGGTGGTGCGACGATGCACCTCGGGATTGGCCGGATTCTTGAACTGCTGCGGCATGAAGTATTGAGGGCCGGAGGCAGCGATCTCCTCGGCATGACGGACGGCGCCTGGCATGCCTTCAGCGGCCGGCGTGAGGACAAGCTCGGCGCCGAGGGCCTTGAGCATCCGGCGACGCTCGAGGCTCATGCTCTCGGGCATCGTGACGCGAAGCTTGTAGCCGCGGGCTGCACAGACGTAGGCCAGACCAATGCCAGTGTTGCCGCTGGTGGGCTCGATCACGATCGTGTCGGGGCCGAGGCGGCCGTCCCGCTCAGCGGCGTCGATCATCGCGCCGGCGATGCGGTCCTTGACGCTCCAGAGCGGATTCATGTTCTCGATCTTGCCGGCGACCGTTGCGACGCAGCCGTCGGTCACCCGCCGCAGCCGCACCAGCGGTGTACGCCCGATGCACTCGGTGATGTTGTCCCGGATTCCGGCTGGCAGTTTTGCTGTGGTCATCGCGTCTCCTGGTCGTACCCTGGCACGCCGCAGGCAGCTCTCGCCCCCGGCATAACCCACATTATCGACATATTTTGCCAAAGAGTTGAAGGGGGTATTGGTGTACCGACAAACCGGAACCTCGGAGGCCGCACGAAGCGGCGGTCGCCGGCCATGGGAAACCTTGGCTTTCCCATCGGTCGGCCAAGTGGGCAAAGGCCATGGAGGGCTTTGCCCACGGGAAGCTAGATGGCAAGCGGATCACGCCGGGTTTCGAGCGTTCCGCGGGTGACACCAACCCGATTGATGGCCCCGAGTTGCCGCCAAACGTCCCTGCCGGTGGTTGTACCCGCGATAAGATCGCGATAGGCCCGCACGACGCTGGCGATGTCGGCGGCGGGTTCATCCAAAAACTCGACCCGAAACTGCCGCACGCCCGCGGCAAGGAGGGCCGGCACCACTTCGGCTCCGCTTTGCGGTGTGGCGTTCCAGAGCGTGTTGCGGCAGCCGACATCGGCCGTGAGCGGGTGCGAGCTACCGATACGGTCGCGGAGGTGGACCACGTGGTCGTCGCACGGCCGGCCGCAGTTCGTTTTGTCGGTGCCCGGTGAGAGCACGCTACAAAAGACGCAGTGCTCCATGTGGAAAAGCGGCATGTGCTGGTGGATGACGACCTCGAGCCACTGCGGTGGCACGGCCGACACGAGCGCCGTGAGTTGCTCGCGGTTGAGATCGTACGACGCGGTGACGCGCTGGCACCCAGCGTCCATGAAAAACTGGGCCGCGATGTGATTGGCCACATTCAGGGAAAAATCGCCGACGACGGGGATTCCCCGCTCTTGGAAATAGACGAGGCCCGACCAGTTGCGAACGAGCACACCATCAGCGGCATGTTTTTCGAGGGCTCCAAAAATGCCAAGCTCACCCTGCTTCTGGATACGGGGCGTGGCGATGTGAATCGTCGCCCCGACTCCGCGGCAGCGGGCGACCGCGTCACGGTACACCCGGATGTCAGCGAAGTCGGCATAGATTGATCGCTCGCCCAGGTCGAGCACCGCTTCGAGCTGGCCGAGCGAACGAACGAGCACATGGAGTTGCGGAAGACCTGATGGCGGGGCGAAGCGCCGAGGCGTGAGGGCTGGATGAGCGGTTCCGTGAGCTGCCGATGGGTTCTCGGCGTCGTGCCGCAAAACCCCGTCGCGGAGCGACGGGGCCACATGCGACGATTCTTCTGCTCTCAATACAACCTGCTCGAGGGCGACGATGAGATCTTTTCGTAGCCGCCCCAGAAGACTCAAGGGAAGCATGGGGTTGCCGGTGATCGTGGCCGTCAGCCCTCGCAGCTCAAATGGTGTTCCGCCGAGTCGGCCAAGCTGCTCGCGGAGAATCGATTCGTCGAGTGGGTGCCGCGTGGCCACCTGCGCTGGCTCGGCTGAGAGCAGGGTCACCGAACGGCCCGAGCCGATTGTCGCTGTCACTCGCATGGGCTCACCGGCTATCGCGACCACGTCGAGGTCGACGGGCTGCCGCCGGTGGAGCGGCCCGCTGAACGACTTCCGAAGGCGCGAGGTGATGGCAGGGTCGTCGGTTTTCCAGACGGACTGACCTGGCTGGATCGCGTTCACATCAAGCCCGTCGTGGGCGAAGGCCAACTCAACGCGACCGCTGGCGACCGCGTCCGTACGGGAAACGCCGTCCGCAAAAACCTCGTAGACCCGGCCGCCACGTGCATCGTCGCTCGTCGCGCCGCAATCAAACGCAAGACCATCGCCCCGTTTCACGCCGCCGGCCAGGCCCGATGCAAGCTCTACCGTCACGCGGCCACGGCCTGTGCTCACGACCGCGCCGAGACGGACGCCTCGCTTCGCACTGCTCGTGGCCGGCACGAGCATCTTGTGGTCGCAGCCCTCGAGCCAGCCGCTCGAAAAACCACGAGAGAAGGTGAGCTCCATCTCTTCGACGTCGCGTGGTGTGAAGGCGACTGGCTGGCCTGCCATCGCCGTGTCGATCGCCCGTCGGTAGTGGCTCGTGATGGCGGCAACATACTCGGGCGTCTTGAGCCGTCCCTCGATCTTGAACGCATTCACGCCCGCCGCGATGAGGTCGGGCGAGAGTGCGTACGCCGCGAGGTCCTGCGGCGAGAGGAGGTACCGCTGGTCGCCAAGATCGACATCCTTGCCATCACACACAAGCTCATACGGGAGCCTGCATGCCTGAGCACACTGCCCACGGTTGGCGCTGCGGCCGCCGAACGACTCGCTTGTGAGGCATTGGCCTGAGTAGGCCACGCAGAGAGCGCCGTGCACAAACACCTCGAGCGGCATCGCGGTCTGTTGGCGGATAGCGCTGATCTCATCGATCGATGCCTCGCGCGCCAACACGACCCGTTCCATCCCGAGCCGCTCGGCAAGTTGAATCGTCTCGGCGCTTGTGAGCGTCATTTGCGTCGAAGCATGGATGGCAAGGCGCGGCGCAACCTCACGGATCACAATCGCCCCGCCCACATCCTGCACGAGCACGGCATCGACGCCTGCCCCGGCCACCGCCCGCACGACATCCTTGAACGCCGCTAACTCATCGTCAAAGACGAGCGTGTTAAGCGTCACATAGCCCTTGAGGCCATGGCGATGGAGGAGCCGCATCACCCCAGACAGGTCGTCAACATGAAAATTCGTCGCCCGGGCTCGGGCATTAAACCCGGTATCGAGGCCGAAGTAGACAGCATCGGCCCCATTGGCGATCGCCGCGGCCAAACACTCCCGATCCCCAGCAGGGGCAAGCAGTTCCGGAGCGGCTCTCGATGATGACACCATGCCCCCGAGTATAGAGGCACGCTGCCCGTAAACCGGGTCAGGCCTCGGATTCAGCGGGTTGGGCCCACACGATCTTGCTGGTGAGCACGGCCGACCCGATCAAGGTGGCGAAGGGCACGTCGGCGGCGTCAAGGCCCGACGCGATGCGAATGAGACTTTCGATCGGCGTCATGCGGCTGGCGTCAAAGAGATGCCATCGCTCGCCGAGAAATGCCTCAAAGAACCCATGGAAATCTGGCGGATCGACGCCTGGCCCGTATCCGCTGACATAGCGAGCAGGAACTCCGAGCGCTCGGCATAGGGCAATTCCCACGTGCGCAAAGTCGCGGCACA
The DNA here is from genome assembly GCA_041744595.1 of Pirellulales bacterium. Lineage (GTDB taxonomy): Bacteria > Planctomycetota > Planctomycetia > Pirellulales > UBA1268 > QWPN01. Next base: position 23,925 of record JBGTKO010000512.1, on the reverse strand, counting down.
CGCCTTTCCTCTGGATCAAAACATCGCATGCGGTCGTCTGCGATGTCGTGGAGTCGGGCGTGTATTGAATTCTTTCATGAATCCAATCACAGATCGCCGTGACGCGGGAGTGGCCTTGCACAAGTGCCCCGAACTCCCCCTCGGCCAGGGCTCCGAGCAGATCCGATTCGCAAAACCGACTTGGATTCAAATAGGGCAATACTTCGGCCGGCAGATCGCGATAGGCCTGTTCCGAAACGTCCATGGCTGGGCCGGCGCCCGGCTCGAGCGTCACCACGGCCTCGTACCGCAGCCGAAAGGCACACGGAAGCACGCGGAATCGATGCACTTGATTCCCCGTGAGCCCCATCGGGAACGTCTGCATGGCAATCTCAGGAGTGAGGAAGAAGCTCTCCTGAAGAACCTGCTGGCCAGGTGTCTTGGCCGCAGTCACATTGAAAAGAAAAGTCGTGGGAGAAAGGATGTCATAGGTGAGGTCGCACCCCACGAAGGAGGTTGTCATGGCAGGTCCTGTCCCTCGGGAGGCTGGCTGAAATCAAACATGGAATCGAACTGCTGAATCGGAAAATTCATGAGCGCATCCGTCAACGTCTTGTCCCACCAGTGGCTGATCGGCTCCAGATCCGACGCCGTGAATCGCTGACGATTGACGATTCCTCGAACCCCATCGAGCGCGATCACGTCGATGGGATACCCGACGTCGGTCACGCTCGCCATGGTGGCTTCAAAGGCAAGGAACGCGACGGTAAAGGCTTGGCGTAACGTCAGATCGGCAGAAAGAAGCCGTTCCATCATGGCCTTCGCGTAGTACGTCCGTCCGATCATGAAGTAGGGGGTGTCGACGGTGGCTTCGATCCAGTTGCCTTCAGGGTAGATCGAGAACATCTTTGCCGTGGGATCGCCGGGCATTTTCCCACCGAGGATCCCATGAAGATTGAACGCGAGACTGCCCGCCTCGAGCGACGGCCCATCTTCGGCTCGCACCCGCCGCAGTTGTCTCCCAAACTCATTCGCCAGTTCGAACAGGTGGTTGAACCGAAGCTCCTTCTCGGCGATCTCCTGTTCCAGGTAAATGACCGTCTTGTCGCGAACGGACCGCAGGCCCGAGGTCATCAGCCACCAGTGGCTGCCTTCCACGCCCGCGATAGAAAGTTTTCCGCGGACAATGTGCTCGTCGCCTTTGACGATCTTGGTATCGGCCAGGGCGAGCAAGCCCTCCTGGACCTGAATTCCGATACAAAGCGTCATGCTGGAATGCTCCAGGGTCGAGGCATCGAACGGGTCAGGTCAGAAGACCCTTCACGACGTGGCCGGCGATGTCGGTGAGCCGGAAATCCCGCCCCTGGGCGCGGATCGTGAGCTTCGTGTGGTCGATGCCAAGGAGGTGCAAGAGCGTGGCGTGCAAATCAAAAACACTGACCGGGTTCTCGGTGACATCATAGCCGAGCTCGTCGGTGGCACCGTACGTGATTCCCGGACGGATACCGCCGCCGGCGAGCCACATTGAAAAGGCCTTCATGTGGTGGTCGCGTCCGTCGCCCTGAGCCATTGGGGTGCGGCCGAACTCCGTGCCGAAGACGACGAGCGTGTCGTCAAGCATCCCGCGGCGGTCAAGGTCTTCCACGAGCGCCGCGGCACCACGGTCTACCTCGCCGGCTGTGCCAGCGATATCTTGCTTGACCTTGCCGTGGTGATCCCAGTCACGGTGATAGAGCTGGATGAACCGCACGCCCCGTTCAGCCAGCCGTCGGGCCAGCAGGCAGTTGGCCGCAAACGAACCATCGCCGCCGCGGGTGCCGTAGAGCTCGAACGTTTCTTCTGACTCGCTCGAGAGGTCCACGAGATCGGGCACGCTCGCCTGCATCCGAAAGGCCAGCTCATACTGCGCGAGCCTCGCGGCCACCTCGGGGTCATTGACCATGTCGCCCCGCATCGCGTCGAGCCGCGACACAGCGTCCACGACATCCCGCTGCCCGGCCCGCGTCACCCCCGGAGGATTGCCCACATACAAAACGGGATCGCCCTTCGAGCGAAACTCGACGCCCTGAAACCGGCCTGGCAAAAAACCCGAGTGCCACTGCCTCGCGGCGATCGGTTGGCTCTGCCCAAATTTTCCAGTGCTCACCATCACGACAAACCCAGGCAGATCCTCGGCCTCGCTTCCAAGGCCATACCAAAGCCAGCTCCCGGCCGCAGGGCGGCCGCCGATCATGGAGCCGGTGTTCATGAACGTGTGGGCCGGGTCGTGATTGATCGCCTCGGTGTGCATGCTGCGAACAATCGCAATCTTGTCGGCAATGCGGGCTGAGATCTCGGGGAAGATCGTCGAGATGTGCTGGCCGCTTGCTCCCGCATGCGAAAACGGATGCTGTGGAGCCATGCACTTGAGTGCCTTACCCTGAAGCTGCGCAAGCTGCTGCCCCTGTGTAAAACTCTCGGGCATCGGCTGGCCATCCATCTCGGCGAGCTTGGGCTTGTGATCAAAGGTGTCGAGATGGCTCATGCCACCAGCCATATAAAGCCAAATGACCCGCTTCGCTTTCGGCGGCACATGAAACGGACGGACGACTCCCGGCCATGCGTCCGACGACGTTGCGGCGGACGCCGAGTGGCCTGCAAGCATCGAGCCCGCCGCGAGGCCACCGATGCCGCCAGCCGCTCGCGAGAGAAACGCTCGGCGCCCAACGACGAATGCTGACGGATCGAAGATGTCGTCCATGGTCAGTTCCTCGTGTAGGCCTCGCCAAGATTGAGCACCGCCCGGGCAGCGGTCGTCCAGGCAGCAAGCTCGACAGGGTCGATTCCGGTTGGATTCGCTGCGGCGCCAACCTCCAGAAGCTTTGTGGCTGCCGCTGGGTTGCCACCAAAAAACTCCCGCTGCCGCTCAGCCAGGTCTGCGACCACGCCAATCTCAGGGTCGGTCGGCCGGCGGCCAATTGCTCGCCTGAGCATGAAAGCCGCGCGGGCGAGGGGGGAAGGCCCAGCTTCGCCGAGCGTCTTGGCGGCCAGGGCCCGCGACGCTTCGACAAACTGCGGATCGTTCAGGAGCACGAGCGCCTGGAGGGGCGTATTCGACCGTGGCCGGCGAGCCGTGCATTCCTCGCGGCTCGGCGCATCAAAAACCATGAGCGACGGATGGAGATACTGCCGCTGCCAGTGGACGTAGAGCCCTCGACGATAGAGTGCCTCGCCAGCGTCGGCCTTGTATGTTCGCTTCGGGAAGTTGAGGTAATCCCAGTAGCCCTCGGGCTGATACGGTTTTGTACTTGGGCCACCGATGGATCGCACAAGGAGGCCTGATGCAGTGAGCGCAACGTCGCGAACATTTTCCGCATCAAGTCGATGGCGGTTCTGCCGCGCAAGGAAACGGTTCTCTGAATCGGCCTTCAGGTTGGATGAGTCAGGGATGCTCGAACGACGGTAGGCGAGGCTCGTGACGAGCGTTCGCAACACACGCCGCATGTCCCAGCCCTCGTCGCGAAGTTCACAGGCAAGCCAGTCAAGGAGCCGCGGGTGGCTCGGCGGCTCGCCCTGAGCCCCGTGGTCGTCGAGCCTTCGCGAAAGCCCTTCGCCAAACGCGATTGCCCAGAGCCGGTTGGCGAGCACCCGCGGCACGAGCGGATTTTCTGGAGATGTCATCCAATTCGCGAGATCGAGCCGTGTGCGACGCCCTTCCTCGACCCCATCGGCCGCAGGCGGCACGACACCGACCGTAGGCAAAAACGCAGGCGTCGCCGGGAGCACGAGCTCACCTGAGTCGTCCATCCAGTTGCCCCGGGGCAGGATTCGGACTGTTCGCGGCTTTGTCGAGACCGTCATCGGCATCGCCACCTGAGCTTTGATCACAGCGTCGAGCTCGGCCTGAACTTTGGCCCTGGCGTCAGCCACCGGATCGATCGGAACCTGAACAACGTCTTTCTTCTTTGTCTTTTTCTTTGGCTCGCCGTCGTCGGAAGGAACCCCATTGCCATCGCCCTCGTCGGTGTCGTCCCCTACCGCCTCCTTCTTGGCGTGAGCCTCATCAGGGCTCGACGTCGCCTTAGCCGGCATCGGCATCGCTGCGAGTGTGGCCGCAAGCTCCTGCTGCTTCGCTTCCTGCTCGGGCGTCGGCAGCCGCATCATCTCGCCCCAAGAGCCGTGGTGATTGGCGCCGTGATAGATGCCGCGTTCGGCCACATCCGCAAAGAACGCGGCGAGCGAATAGAAGTCGCGTGTCGTGAAGGGATCGTATTTGTGGTCGTGGCACTCGGCGCAGCCCACCGTCGAGCCGAGCCAGGCACCCGATGTCGCCCGCACACGGTCCGCGGCATACCGAGCGTGGTACTCCTTGTCCTGCCCGCCCCCCTCGGCGCTCATCATGTTGAGCCGGTTGAAGGCCGCGGCAATCCGCTGCTCACGGCCGGCATCCGGAAGCAGGTCACCGGCGAGCTGCTCTCGCGTGAACTGATCGAATGGCATGTTCGTGGTAAACGCGTCGATGACCCAGTCGCGATACGGCCACATCGTGATTTCCTGGTCGCCGTGATAACCCACGCTGTCGGCATACCGAACGAGGTCGAGCCACCATGCCGCCATCCGCTCGGCGTGGTGTGGACTGGCGAGGAGCTTGTCGACCAGCCGTTCGTAGGCATCCACCCGCGCGTCAGCAACAAAGGCATCGATCTCGGCTGGCTCCGGCGGCAGGCCGGTGAGGTCAAACGAGAGCCTGCGGATGAGCGTGACGCGATCAGCTTCCGGCGCGGGCGTGATTCCACGGCGGGCGAGCGTCGCATCGACAAACCCATCAACCGGGTTGGCATCGGCCGCGGCGGCCGGAGGCATGGACGGTCGCACCAGTGGCCGGTACGCCCAGTGGCTTTCGTACTCGGCCCCGGCGGCAATCCAACGTTCGAGCGTTTCCTTCTGTACAGCCGTGAGCTGTTTGTTTGTCGAGGGGGGCGGCATGATCACGTCGGTGTCAGTCGAGCGAATCCGCGTGACCAGTTCGCTTGCCCCGATGTTCCCCGGAACGACCGCTCGCGTGCCCCCCAGGTCTGCGAATGCCCCCTCACGGGTATCGAGCCTGAGATCGGCCTCGCGGGCCCTTGCGTCAGGCCCGTGACAGGCAAAGCAATGCTCTGACAGGATCGGCCGCACGTCACGATCGAACGAGACCTCGGCCGCTCCGGCACACACCAGCGGCACGAGGCACAGGATCGCCAACACACATCGCATGAGGCTGGATACCACTCGGCCAGCTCCGCTGGCGTTCACGGCGCGGGCATTTCCCAGGCCGTCTCGTAGAGAAGCCCGTCATCGGTCATTCGGAGAAGCGTAGAGCCGATGCCAAACATGCCCTCCATCTCGCGGGCCGAGGGAAGCAGCTCCTTGAAGGCCACAAATACCCTCCGCATGCTGTCATCATCGATATCGTCAGGCTCCATGGCAGCCGCCAAGTCGCGGAGCATGCCGAGCGTGCCTCCGGTGCGGGTCGAGTCACTGACGCCATACAGGCGTGCGGGCCGCGCCGGAAGAATCTCCGCCGCACGCCGCGGAACGTTGCTTTCTCGGAGCGAAACGTCGCCCTGCGGTGGCGTCCGAATCGCAGCGAGTGTTTTCTCGAGCGTGCCCTCGCCGACGGCCATGACCATGTGGCCGCGGCCCACGTAGAAGGCGGCGCCCCCCGGAATCCGCACGCCCTTGAAACCCTGTTCCTCCTCGAGCTGCCCTCCGGCAAGCTGCGCGAGCCGCCCTACGAGCTTGAGGTACGCCGCGTCGTCGGCCACCTGCCAGACGGCCGCAAGCCGATCGACAATCGGGCTGGCTTCCTCACCATCCTCATCAGCCGCCCGGGCCTTTGCCATCGCCTCGGCCACCTGCGGCGGGAACGATAGAAACCAGTGTCGGGTGCCGAGCCCCGAGAGGACCGTCGCCACGTCGATGCCAAGCCACGCCTGCGATTGCATGTCGGCCACGGAAAAAATATTGGCGACCTGCTCCCCCTCTGCTTGGGCGATCAGAAGCTGCTGGACCGTCTTGTAGGCGGCGCCGAGGTCGAGCGAAATCTGGTTGAACTCTGACGTCTCGCGGGTGACAAATGCGGGCACCTCCGAGGCATCGCACGGCTGGTCGAGGATCGCGAGCAGCCCGTGCCGAGGCGACGGCATCGTCATCGCCATGGTGGCCCGCCAGCGGCCATCGTCGAACGCATGCCGCATGACGATGCCACCCAGGTCATCGGTGCCAAAGGCCGCGAGCCTGCCTCGCACCGCGGCCTGGTCGGTTTTGGTTTGGGCCGTCAAAGCGTCGAACACCACTTGGGGCGAGGCCACGAGCTCAACCAGCGGCATGCCCGGCAGCATGGCCGCGGCCATTCCTGGCTCACGCAGGACAGCCGCGAGCGGCGGCTCACCCCCACCCGAATGGGCCTCGAGGAACATGGCAAAAATCCGCCGCACCTCGTCGGAGCTCGCAGCATCGTCTGCATTGGCTTCCGCCCCTTTGAAATTCGTGAGCACCACACCGACCAAGAGCCTTCCGCCCATCGCGGTCACAAACGAATGTCGCTCGCCCGTCTTCCGAGCCTTGGCATCCTTGAACCGCTCAACGAGGGCATCGATCGCCGCCTCGTCGAACTCGCTGTCGTCTGGTAGGTCGATGTCGCCGACATCGAGTTGGATAACCGACTCGATCACCATCGTCACATCGTGGCCCGCCAGTTCGAGATCGACTCGCTTGTCTCCGTTTTCTTCATCCGCTGACTCCTCGAGTCGCTGACGGAGTGCCGCCAAGAGCTTGCCGGCCACCTCGTCGCCCGGTTCGATCCAGGTGAGGATCATCGCCAGCGGCTCCAGGCCCTCCCGCTTCCTCAGGACGAGACCACCACCGAGCTCGGCATCGAGAACACGGCTCAGGTCGTCAGTCGCGAGGCCATATTTTTTCAGGGATTCCTCGAAGTCGTCGAGCGACGAATCGCCGGTGTCGTCCTTCAAGTTTGCCAGCACTTGCCAGAGCCCTTCGAGCCGCTTCGGTCCGAGGGCCACGCTGCCAAACTTCGTCCGCGTCTGGATCATCTTCCAGAACGCAGCCAACCCTGGTACTCGCACCATGAAGGCGGTGTCAGCCGGGAGGCACTCCCATGACGGCCGCAGATCGGAAGCCGCTGCACAAGGCATGGCCATTCCGAGGGCCAAGACCACGATCCATGTTTGCCGCCGCATCATGTCATTCCTCATGTCACTTTTGTGTTGGTGTCAGTTTGCCGCTGCATCGTCAGCCTGTTCCGTTCGGTACGGTGGCGGCAGGTAGGTCACGCCATTCTGGGGCTGTGACTCGTCAAAGAGATAGGTGTCGCGATTGATGAGAAAATCGACGAGATCCGACGACGGGATGCCGAACGCCAAGCCGTCGAAGATCGCAGCACCCGCGCACGCCACCGCCACCACTTCGCCGCGGGCATTAAAAATCGGCCCGCCGCTGTTGCCCGGATTGATCGCGGCATCGGTCTGGATGAGCCTCACGGTATCGATCGTTCGCGTCGTGCTCGACACGATGCCCTGCGTCACGCTCCGCTCCATGCCGAGTGGGTTGCCAATGGCAAAAACCATGTCGCCCACGCGGAGATCGTTGCGGTCATTGATGACAACCGGTTCGGGAAGGCGACCGCCCACTTCTTCAGCGTCGATCTGAAGGAGTGCGAGATCGCGGAGCGGCTGGAGGGCGATGATTTTGACTTTCCGAAACTCGATCTTCTCGAATCCCGCTCCCTGGACGTTGGCAGCCAACTCCTTTCGTGCGGTAGGCCCGCCCTTCTTGGCGACCAACTCACGAAACATGGTCACGCGAAGCTGCGTCTGCTTCTCGACCACGTGGTAGTTCGTGATGAGGTGTCCCTCGCGGCTCACGAGAAACCCAGTGCCCAGGCCACCGGGAGTCTTGACCATGACGACCGCCTCGCCGAATCGCTTCACGAGCGCCGGCACCTCACGGGCTTCGAGCCGGCCAGTCCGAAAAATCCCACGGTCAATTGCCGCCCGTGCAGGCTCGCCAGCCCCTTCGCCTTCTGGTCGCACGTCGAGCAAACGCTTGGCCGGAATCTGGAGCACGTCATGGCCGAGATCGAGCACGATCCCTTCGTCCGACTGTCGCAGCAGCGGCGCCGTCACCCGGCCGCCGCCGACAAGTGTGACGGTCACGACCTCAGACGCCGACGCAACCGCGACGATGAGCGTCACGGGCGCGAGCAGAAACAAGAATATCTTCGCGGTCATGGAGTCTCCTTGGACGCTGCCTGGGTTGTGGAGGCGGTCTTGTCGGCCGGCGGCTCGGCTGCCGTGTCATCGCGGCCCATGTAAATCAGAAGTCGATCTTGGCTCACGAGCACGAGGTCGCGAACGCCGTCACCGTCGGCATCAAGGCCCACCGACCGCCGCGGCTCCGACACGATGTCCTTCGAGTCGCCACCGTCGTAGGGATACTTGCGGTCGTCAAAGACCCGCCACGTGACCGACCGTTCGAGCGCGGCGGCCTTGCCTTCTTCACCATGTCGACGGAGCATCACCGTCATCTGGTGCCGACGATCGTCACAGAGCAAGAGGTCTTCCCCGCCGTCGCCATCGACGTCGGTCGTGAGAACCCGGTGAATCGTGGCCTCGCGAACACCGCTGCGACGGCCCACGCGGCCATCGATACTCTCGACAAGCTCGAGTTCCCAGGGCTCACCGCGAGAGAGCCGGACGATTCGTTCCTGGTCGATAAGCACAACGCCGAGCACCGGATCACTTTCGAGCGATGTCCCGGTTGGCGGTTTGATCGTCTCGACCGTTCGCATCACGCCTGCCTCGTCGGCGGCGAGCCTGTGCAGAAACGCGCCCCCCTTCTCGAGCGCCCACGCCTGCCCCTCGGCGTCGGGGCTGCTCCCCGGAATCGGAAGAAATGAGACGAGCTTCTGCCCTTCGCCGAGCATGACCTGATCAACGGGGTGAAGGTCATCACCGAGCCACTGGAGGACACCATCGGTGATCCTGGCCTTCCGTTGGACGCCATTCACATCCAAGAGCCGATAAGCATCGAGGTCAGCCTTGGCGAGAAGCGAAGGCGTTGTCACGACTGTCTTGCCATCGACAAACCGCACAAGCTTGGCGGCGGGGGCATAGGCGTCCTGCACGAGAAGCGTGTCGTCACCGAGCCAGACGACCTTATCGACTTTGGCACCCAGGCCTGTGAATCGCGTCCGCTTCGGCTCCTTCGCATCGGGTGGCCATATAAATAGATCGACATCGTCGCCGACTCGCTGGGCCCACCACACCACCGGCCCGACCATGTCGAGCGCGAGAATTTTTCGGTCCTTCCCATCCTGTTCCCAGGGCTGTGGGTAGGTGAGGCGGCCGTTCTCCCAACGGCTGCGATGGAGGTCGGCCGCGTCCTTCGCCCACACGAGCAAGAGCCCATCGTCTGAGGCCGCGGGGGCCGCGACCACCGCCTTGATGCCGCTGATCGCAGGGAACGTTTGCTCACTCGACCAGCCGGAGGGTGTCAGCATGTGAACCCGCAGCCGGGGTTGCGTCGAATCGGCTGCGACGATCGCGGGCTCGCCGTCCAACCGCATGCCACACCAGCCGCGGCGGGCGACCGATCCCATTGGAAGTGCGTCATGCCGCCCCACGTCAGAAGCTGCTCCTCGCACGAGGCGATACTGCCGAAGCACGCCCTTGTCGCTTCCGCCAAGTAAAAAAATCTCGGCCTGGCCACGTGGGCCCTTGGCCGTTGCGAAGGCATCGACAGGTCGATCGTGCAACGTCTGGGCCGGGAGAAGACTTCCGTCGGCCGCACACGGATGCCATCGGATCACCTGCCTCGCCACATTCGACCACTCGACAAGATCGTCGCGGCCATCGCCATCGATATCAGCGAGCACCATGTCGAGCCGACCACGTACCTCGCGGGGTGCGAGCCATTCGGCCCTCGCCGTCTTTTCAAGCGGCAGCCTCTGAATCCCCTCATCGAAGCTCACGAGCAACTCGTGTTTGTCACCTGGGAGATCGCGAACCAACATCAGGCTACCGCGGCTCGATGGCGAACCGGCAAGCAGATTCCACTCGCCAGTCTTCTGCCACGCCCCGCGAGCATCGATCGGCACGTCCTTGGTGCGTGTATAAATAGCTACGCGATTCGAGGGGCTGGTGAACACGAGCACCTCAGGCCGACCGTCACCGTCGAGGTCGTGAACGACTGCGTCGAGTGGCATCTCGTCAATCGAGATCTCGCCACGCGTCCACTCGGGAGCCATCGGCAACTCGTTGGGCCGATCGGGATCGGCCACGTCCTCGCGGGTCCGCGCGGCGGGGTCGAGCCAACGGTAGAGATCGATCCGCGCCTGCCGTGGATTCACAACGATCACTTCGTCGCGACCGTCACCTTCGAGGTCGGCGACCGAAAGCCGGTCGGCCCGGCCATCGAGCGAAATCACCCGCATCCCTTGCCAGCCATCGAAGGCCGAAGCGAGCGAGGGCGCAAGAAAGACCATCATGCCCCAGGCCACAAGAGCGCCGGGGCGACGTCGAAAAGAGATGTGCTTCATACCCACGAGGATACTCCGCAAACGACGCCAGCCAAAACGACCCCAAACGGGCCCGTACTCGACCGAGAATCGGTCAATGCGTACGTCTTCCGTCGCCTGCGAACAAAATCGCCTGCCTGATCGCGATCTGCCCGCTGGACACAGCCCCGCTCACTCTCCTACCGAGGCCAACACCTGACGGTAGAGGGATTGACTGACCTGAAAACCGGCCTGACCAATGAGCAGATCCAGCATGGGCTTCAAGGCGGAAACGAGCCGCCTTTCCTTCGCTTCAGCGAGCACGCCGAGCAGCCCGAGGTACCTCAAGCCGAGTCGCTTGGCAACGGCTCGGCCCTTCTTCTCGTCAATGAGCAGCAGGTCCGCGGCGACTTCCTGCGCGAGGGCTATGGCTTCAGCTTCGCCGCGATCGAGCTCGCCCTGCAACGACGCCACCAACTGCAAATTCGTAGGGGAGCGGAGAGCGAGCCATTCGGGCCGCACGACAGGATCGCCGGCCACCACTTCCGCCCAAACAGTTGGAGGGGCTACGACGGTCCCGAACAGATCGTGAAGCAACGCGAGGCGACCTATGGTCGCAAGATTCATGACCGGGGACGCATCGCTCACGACGACTGTCATTGCCGCATGGCTCGGAGCGTTTCGAGATCTTCAGCGTAATCCTGTTCGTCGTAGTGAATGGTAATATCGCGACTCGAGAGCACCTGCTGGAATTGTGACTGCGGCATCTCTGCCATGATGCTGGCCTGCCCCAGTGTCAGCCGTCTTTCCTGATACAGAAACGCAGCAATCTCACGGAGAAACTCGGCCTCCGTCAAATGTGTCGCTCGGACAATGTCGTCTGCAATCGTCACGCTCATGATCGGAATCCCGAGGGTGTCCGCTCATTCTACCAGAGCCCGAGAGTGCAAGGCCGCTGACGGCAAGTGGCTACACTGGGAAGTGGCACCAAGCGATCAACCGAGCACCAGGCCCGCCTTCGGCGGTTGCTCGAATGAGAATTTTCCGTCGAGGGGGATGCGTCAAATGAGACATCAGTGGATACTGGCGATCCTTTTGGCGGCGATCTCAATCCCCGACGCCCGCTGGGTGACTGCCGACGAGATGGATCACGCGACTCGCGACACGGAGCCCGCCAAGGCGGCTTTCGAGGCTCTCCATAAAGGTCGAACGCAGGAAGCAATCGCGCTTGTGGAGGCCCATTCCGACTGGATGACGGCCCGGAATCAGAGTCGATACACGCTCCTGCATGTGGCAGTGAGGAGGGGAAATGTTGAAGCAGTTCGCTGGCTTCTCGAACACGGCGCCGATGTCAACGCAATTGCCGTCAACGACTTCACGCCGCTGCATTTGGCGGAAACCCTCGAAGTCGTGGCCGTGCTCCTGGAGCATGCTCCTGACCTGGAGGCTTTAAGCCTCGGCAAAACGCCAGTGCAAACCATCGTTGCGGAGTTGAGCAATCCCGGCCGGCGGAACGAGCGCGAGCAACGACTGAAGATGGCTCGGATGCTTCTGGATGCGGGTGCCGAGTACGACCTGTGTACGGCCATCTACCTGGACGACCTCCCTCGCGTGAAGGAAGTCCTGTCCGCTGCCCCCGAGCTTGTCAACAAGGGCGGACCCTGGAGTCCCCTCCGTACGGCCGCAAAGCTGGGCAATCTGGCGATCTGCGAATACCTCGTCCGTGAGGCCCAGGCCGATGTCAACGACATCGAGAAGGGCTCACGCTGCTGCTCGATCAAGCCGCGAATCCAAACGCTACGGCTGAGGGTCGAACCGCAATGGCCATGCTCGCTGAGGAGATTCGTCCACCGAGCGATGGCTGTGATCGTAACCAGGAAAAAGACGAGGCCGAGAACCGCGTCTTTGCAGAACAAATCGCTCTCCTCGTCTCGCGGGGCGCGAAGGTCGACCTCTGCACAGCGATCAAGATCGGCGACCAGGCAACGGTTGAGCGAATGCTGAGAGAGGATCCGAGCCATGCTCCTTCCCGGGACCAGGCAGGCGATCCAGCCTTGCATCACGCGGTCGATATGAATGATCAGGCGGCAGTCAAGGCACTCCTCTCAGCCGGCTGCCGGTGGACATTCGTAACAGGAGCGATGGACAGGGCTACCTGGGTGACACAGCGTTACACAAGGCTGCGTTTTGGAACCGCGATGAGGTTACCGAAGAGCTGATCGCCACGGGGGCCAATGTAAATGCCCGCAACGAGCGGGGGATGACTCCGCTCCACACGGCCGCCCGCTACGGAAGTCTCACGGTAGCCAGGCGGCTGCTCGAGCATGGCGCGAAGCTCGACGCCAAGGACCAGGATGGCCGCACGCCAAAGGATGCGTGCGTTGGCAACAAGTCGAACAAAAACGCCGAAGCGATGAAGCGCCTGCTTGACGAGTATCGGAGCAGGAAATAGTCGGGTCATGGGCTGCGCTCCGCAATCGTCCATGCGACCCGCCTGTGCACACCCCGTCGATTCTTCATGGGCACACCCGAGCGGTCGAATCGGGCGTATGATCAGCATCCGCACACCGGCCGATCGTCCCCTTCACGGAGTCCCCGCATGACTTTTCGAAACTGCGTTCCGCCGACAATCGCGTGCGCCGGGATCGTGGCCTCACTCACCGCCGCCCTCGTGCTGGCTGCCGACCCAACGGGATTCAAGGACGAGGCGGGCACGTCGCTGACGGTGCTCACGCCAGCGGGTAAGCCGATCGCGCGGTACGAGTATGCCCACCTGACCGACGCCGCGGGCAAGCCAAGCTTCGACACCGCCAAGGTGTACTGGCACGTATTGGGGCCCGACGGCGAGCCGCTGACCAAGGGGCCCGGTGGGCTCTTCCCCCATCACCGGGGCATCTTCATTGGGTGGAGCAGAATTCGCCACGCCGGCAAGTCGCACGACCTGTGGCACGTTAGAAACACGAGCCAGAAGCACGTGTCGTTCGTCGAGCAGACGGCCGGCAAGGACGCTTCGACCGTCGCAGCCCGCATCGACTGGATCGGCACCGAAGGCAAGGTGGTGCTCCGGGAGACGCGCACCTTCAGCGTCCGCTACGCCGACGCGGCCGCCTACGCCACGATCGACGTGGTCAGCGAGCTCGAGCCGGTGGACGGCGAGGTCTCGCTCGGGGGCGACCCCGAGCACGCGGGCATTCAGTTTCGCCCCTCGCAGAAGGTCGCCGAGAACAAGAGCGCCACGTACACCTATCACAAGGAAGGCGTCAACGCCGCCAAGGATGTGGACCTGCCGTGGATCGCTTTGACGTTCGACATCGACGGGCAAAAGTGGACCGTCCAGCACATGAGCCACCCGGACAACCCAGACGGGTCGCGATGGTCGGCGTACCGCGACTACGGCCGCTTCGGCGAGTTCCCGGTGATGAAAATCGCCGACGGGGAGACCGCGACGCTGCGGTACCGGTTCCGCGTGACCATCGGGGATGCACCGGATCGTGAGAAGCTCAACGATGCGTACGCGACGTACTCCGAGTGACGCCGCGGACGTGTGCGAACCGCATTCACCCATTTGCGGAGCAACTGGGCTGCGGGGTGGAAATCCGCTTGCGAATCCGGCTTCCGCGAGGGGTTGCTCGTGTCATGGAGCCGGCGTAGAAGGCTTTTTCACGACCGGCTGGCCATCCATGGCCCAGCCCGTCTTGGCGGGCCTCCGCCCGCAGCTCGCTCCTCCGGGCTCGCGTGATTGTCCTCGCAAAACGGTGCCCAACTCGGCGTTGCCCATGTCATGGAGCCGGCGTAGAAAACGATCGCAGCCTGGAGGGCGAAGCGAAGTTTTCTCCGAGTGAGCGGAGGCCATGGAAGCGAGGCCGCGTGCGGCCGAGCGATGGCCGTAGCGAACGTCCGGCGACATGACACGGGCAACCCCGAGCCGCGGCTGGAAGGACAGCTAGCCCAGTTCGGGCACGAGCGAATCGGCTTCGGCGGCCTCGCGGAGCTTCTCGAGCGCCTTTGCCTCGATCTGTCGCACCCGCTCCTTGGTCACGCCCAGGGCAGAACCGACCTCCTTGAGGGTCTGCGGCTCCTGCTCGGGGTCGAGGCCGTAGCGACGGATGATGATCGTCTGCTCCCGCGAGTCGAGATGGTCGAGGAATCGCCCCACCTGTGCGAGCCGATCCCGAACGGCAATCCGCTGGAGCGACTCGTCTTCCCGACGGTCAGCCGTGGCATGGAGGAGGTCCATGTCGGCAGCGCGGAAACGGTCGCGTCGCTTATGCTCGTCGGGAATCGTGCGGGCGAAGTTTTTCATGATCGCCCACGACGCGTAGGTGCTGAACTTGTTGCCACGGGCGTAGTCGAACTTTTCCACGGCGCGGATGAGTGACATGTTGCCGTCACTCACGAGGTCGAAGAAGCTGTCGCCAGCCGACACCCGCCGCTTTGCAATCGAAACCACAAGCCGGAGGTTGGCCCGCACGATCCGGTTCTTGAGATCGACAATCTCTTCGTAGAGCTTCTCGATCTGGTCCATGAGCCGGGCCGCCGGCCGCTCGGGATCGAGCTGGTCGCGGAGCTTGCTCGCCTTGTACTTGAGGAAGTTAAACTTCCGGAACAGCCACACCTCCTGCTCGCGAGTCAGAAGCTGAACCTCATAAAGGCTCGCGAGGTAGGCAGGCAGACCGGCAGGACGACGCACCCGCTTCGCCGGCTCGTCCAAGCCGGGAAACCGCTCGCTCACGACTTTCTCGGCACTCGACCGCGCGAAGAGGGCGTTGGGCATGAAGTCGAGCGGCAACTGGAGGACGTGCTCGGCCCGCTGAGACAGGATCACACGGTAGATGCTCGCCTTCGAGCGGTGATACCGCCTGGCGATCGACTCCACCGGCTCACCCCGCAGGTGATGCTGGTAGATGCGGGCGCAGGTCTCCGGACGCAGCTTGCCGTCGGCCAGGCCGAAGACAGACGTGTCGGGATGCTCCTGGTCGTATCGCTTGAGGGTGTAGCGGATCGTCTCGACACTCCGGTCGAGACGCTTCGCGATGCGGCGATGCACGTCGGCCGGGCTGGCACCCGCCACAGCAAGCCGCCGGGCCCACGACACGATCTTCTCCTGCTCTTCGGCCGAGAGCTGGCTGAACCGCCGGCCTCGCTCGACTCGCGAGCTATTGGTGCGGATGAATCGCTCGACCGTGCTGGCAAGGAAACCCACCCGCCGCCGGCCGCCAACGGTGTACCGCTGGGCGACGAGGCCATGCTCACGCCAGCGAGAGATAGTCTTGGTGGATACGTTGAACCGGCGAGCCAGCTCCTCGAGCGTGAGCACCTGTTCATTGGTCGAGATGCTCGTGGAGAACGAATCGTTCTGGAGCTGGCCTGTCACCGTGTGATCGAGCTCCTGAGCTTGGCCAGAATCCTGGACGTGGACAGAATCCCGCACGCGACCATTCTCATGGGCACTGCCACGATCCATGTAGATCCGCAAGAAACCGCGGGTATCGGAACGCATCAAATTCCTCCTGGCCGGCAATCCATGCCGACAGTTAGCCGGGAAACCATCCGAACAAGCGCCCCTGACGCGCCCGCTCAGCCGCTCCTCCCGGAGCCATCGAACCACTGACAAATCAATCCGTCCGACGCGTCCGAGGCCGTCCTGGCCCCCGTCGTTCCGGTCGTGGACGCCAAAGTTATACGGCCGAGTCTTGAAAAGGGTTCGCGACACTTTGGAAATCTTGAGAATATTTTGTTGAGTCAGCACAGACAGACGCTGTTTTTTACGGGAATTTCTCAAGAATTCTGCACTTTGGCCCATCCCAAAATTGTTCGCAACGGGCATGGCCATCCTTCTCGCCCCAGTCAGCACAAACCACCGATTCTTCGAGGAAAACATGGAATTCTCAGAAATGGACACTTAGTGCATAAGTACTCCTTATGAGGACACTCTGGGACTCCCTCGGACGCACGGTTTCTCCATCCCGAAAAACCGGTGTCTCGTGTTCTCGGCCGCCGAAAAAATCCGTAGCGGGGGAACGGTCGCCTCGCCGAGTCTCGGGGAAGTCCAAGCGATGCGCATTCTTGCCGCAGTTACGTACCTTGCTGCTGTTGCAGTCGCAGCCCCGGTCGCAGCCGATGACGCGGCCCCAACGCGGGTCGAGATCGGCCTCATGGTGCGAGGCGAGATCTTTTCGCCAACTGGCGGAGGGACAGGCGCTGCCCGCGAGCCGATCGAAGTGAAGGCAGCGTTCGAGTTCCTGGAGTTCCCTGATGCCACAGCAGCGATCAGGACGAACCGCCGCTATCGCCGTGCAACCGCGGCCGTGCAGGTTGGCGATCGCGTGAGCCGAGCCACACTCGGGGCCGACGCCCGTGATGTCATCGTCGAACTCATCGGCACAACGCCGACTCCAAGCCTGGCCGAGAGTTTTCTCTCGCGACAAGAAGCTGAGCTCCTCGACACGCAGTTCGACCCGCTGCTCCTCCAACGGCTCGCGCCGAAGGCTCCGGTTGCCAAGGGTGAACCGTGGAAAGTGCCCGCCGATGTCGTCGCAGGGCTACTCGCCATCGACACGGTCACCGACGGCGGTATCGATGTCACGCTCGTCGAGACTGGCGATGATGGGGCGACGCTCGGTCTCACAGGCACGGTCATCGGCGCCATCGATGGCGTGTCCACACGGATCACCGTGAAGGGCACGGCGCTGGCCTCATGGGCACCTGCGAAAAGGGCGGACTATTGGCACATCGCGGGACCAATGTATCGTCTCGACGTAACGCTCGACGAGAAGCGCGAGGCCGGCTGGGTGGCACCGGGCCTCGATGTGGAAGCCACGATCACGATGCGTCGCGGTGACGTGCCCGCCGACGTGGCATGGAGTGGAAAACACCGCCTCGATCCACCGGCTCCAGGTCGCCCCACGGGCCATTCCCGCTTGGGCACGGTATGGCATCGTCATCCCCACGGCCGGTACACGCTCGTGCTCGACCGACGCTGGCGGGTCGTCGAGGATGGCCCCGAGGGGCTTGTCATGCGGCTCGTGGACCATGGGGCGCTTGTCGCCCAGTGCTCGATGCTTCCGTTACCGCGATCAGCACCTGATGCCCTGCCGACCGTCGATGAGGTCAGCCGCGATGTCGAGGCTTCGCTTGGCGAACAGTTTGGCCAGATCGCCGCAGCCGAAGCGATGACCAGGGACGACGGCACCCACATGGTTCGGGTCATGGCCGAGGGCTCGGCGGAGGGGCGGCCGTTCCGCTGGATTCATGTTGTTCTCACCAATCCGGAAGGGTATCGCTCGGCCGTCACGTTCATGCTCGAACCGGCGATGGCTGACCGGTTCGGTGGGGCCGACCACGAGCTGGTCGCGGGAATTGTGCTCCTCCCTGATCCGGTCCGGAATAGTCCGGCCGCGGCGTCGGCCAATCGTCCTGGAAACCGCCAGGCCAAACTCCCCTGAAAATCATGCCTCGGCCGAGGTGTCGTCTTGACGACGAGACTCTTTCCGGCGACACTTCGAGCTTGCGGCCAGGCGGTTTTTTCCGGGGTAGAGCTCACGCTCTGCCGACGGTCAGGCTGTCCGTGCCGCCCATGACAAGGAGATCTGCTGAACCGAGGTGCGAAGCGTGCTACTTCCCCCGGCAAGCGGATCAAGTGTTCCGCGGCCGGGAGGCGTGAGCCATAGAGAAGCAGCATCGCATCAACGATCAGATTCGGATCACGCCGATCCGTGTCATCGGTGCCGACGGCAGTCAGTTGGGAATCATTCCGACTGACGACGCTCTTTCGCTCGCGCGGAATGCAGGTCTCGATCTGGTGGAGGTGGCTCCTAATGAAAAGCCGCCTGTCTGCCGGGTCATGGACTTCGGCAAGTTCAAATACCAACAGAAAAAGAAACACCACAAAACCCACGTTCACCACACAAAGATCAAGGAGATTCGACTTCGCCCCAAAACGGGCGATCACGACATCGATTTCAAAGTTGCCCAGGCTCGCACCTTTCTGACGCACAAAGACAAGGTCGTCGTCTCGGTCGTCTTTCGCGGCCGCGAGATGGCCCACATCGAAGAAGGCCAACGGGTAATGAAGGCGATCGTGTCGAAACTCGAAGACATCAGCAAAGTCGAAGCCCCTCCGCAACAGGCCGGGCGCCGGCTCACCTGCACGCTCTCACCGAAATAATCGTGAAAAAGCCATCCATGGCCTTTTCACTTGATAGAACCGCCGCCTCCAGCGGCACAATCAAAACTGCCCCCCAGCGTCAACAAGGAGCTCAGCATCATGCCAAAGCAGAAAACCCACAAGGGCACGAAGAAGCGTTTCCGTCTCACGGCCACCGGCAAGGTGAAGCACCGCCGCGCCGGCACGAGCCATCTTCAGGTCCGTGTTTCGAGCAAGCGGAAGCGAAATCTCCGAGGCACGGGCATCCTCGCCAAGCCTGACACGCAGCGGATCGCTATCGCCCTCGGCAAGTATTCGTACTGAAACGAGCGAGGGCCGCCGCCGGAATATCCAGCGGTGGCCCAGCTACGTTGCAAAAATGTTTTGGTCGCTTGCGACGCAAATCACTCCGGAAGGATGACCGCGTCAATCACGTGGATCACGCCGTTGCCGCAGACGATGTCAGTCTTCACGACCTTCGCACCGTCGATCATCACCGTCCCGTCCTCGACCTTCACCGTGGCAGACGAGCCCTGAACCGTCTTGGCCTCGGTCAGCTTGACGACATCGGCAGCCATCACCTTCCCCGGCACCACGTGGTACGTGAGGATGGCCACAAGCTTGTCCTTGTTCTCAGGCTTGAGCAGCGACTCAACGGTGCCCTCTGGCAGCTTGGCAAAGGCTGCGTCGGTCGGGGCGAAGACCGTGAAGGGCCCCTCACTCTTGAGCACCTCGACGAGGCCGGCCGCCTTGACCGCAGCCACGAGCGTTGCAAAATCACCCGCACCGACAGCCGTATCGACGATGTCGTTGGACGCAGCCGCGTAGGCAACGGCCTGCACGTGACCAGCCGCCGCTTCCTTGGCAAGACGGTGCTTCTTGGCGATCGGGCACTCGTCGGCCGCCGCCGCATAGCCACCGGCCAACGTTACTGAAAGCCCCGCGATCGCCGTCGTCATCATTCTGGAAAATCGCATTGGATACCTCATGCTCAAGAGGCCGCAGAAGCGGCCGGACTTTGAATCTGATGCCGGAGGACCATCCACCGGCATCGCCATGACTGGCATATGCGTTGTAGGCAGCTCGTAGCTGGCGAACACCCAGCGCCCCCGTTTGATTTCAGTGAAGAGACTGAAAGGCTCGCCTGTGGCCACCTTTGCACAAGCCGGGTCAGGCGATCCCAATCGTGCGGAGATCGTGAACGACTTCGGGGGCCGCTGGCGATTGGACGAGCGTGGCCTCTGCCAGTCCATTCGAACTGTTCTCCACAAGCCGAACCTCGACGCGGCCGTCGTGACAGAGGCGGCGGGAAAGTTTTTTCGCCTTGGCTCGTTGTGGATTCAGGGCGGCGATCTTGCCAAAGAGATGCCCGGTCTTGGCGTTGCCGGCCGGGAGCACTGCAAGCGGCGACGTCTTCACCCCCGCCTTTCGCGGCGATTCTACACCGCATGTCGCCCCACGACCGACCGCTGCCCACGGAGCGCCGGTCGAGAAAGTCGAACCGCCCAGTCGCATGGACCTGACGGGGCGCTGCTATCCTTCACGCCGCACATGCAAGGAATCTGGACCCGTGCCGACTAGCAACCAAGATAACCGAGTCGACGAAGCCCCGAAGGAGGTTCGGGAGCTCGTTCGACGGTTCGCGGAGCACGCCGAGAGCTACGGTGCCGGTGGCATCGGAAGCTACAACGAAACCCAAATTCGCCGTGAGTTCATCGATCCACTGTTTAAGGCCCTTGGCTGGGACATCGACAACACGGCCGGCTACGCGGAGGCCTATAAGGATGTCATTCACGAGGATGCCATCAAGGTCGGTGGAGCGACCAAGGCTCCCGACTACTGCTTCCGCATCGGGGGAGTCCGAAAGTTCTTCGTCGAGGCCAAGAAACCGGCCGTCGATATCAAGACCGACGCGTCGCCGGCCTATCAGCTTCGTCGCTATGCCTGGTCCGCCAAGCTGCCTCTTTCGATTCTCACCGACTTCCAGGAAGTTGCGATCTACGACTGCCGAATCAAGCCGTCGAAGACAGACAAAGCCAGTACGGCCCGCACGCTCTACCTCCGGTGCGACGAGCTGCCGGAGCGTTGGGACGAGCTCGCCTCGATTTTCTCCCGTGATGCCATTCTCAAGGGCTCATTCGACAAATACGCTGAATCCTCGAGGAGGAAACGAGGTACCGCAGAGGTCGATGACGCCTTTCTCGCCGAAATCGAAGATTGGCGGGACATGCTGGCCCGCAACATCGCGCTCCGCAACGAGAATATCTCGCATCGCAATCTCAACTTTGCCGTCCAACGCACGATTGACCGGATCGTCTTTCTTCGCATCTGTGAAGACCGTGGGATCGAGCCATACGGCACGCTCCAGGCCCTGACGAATGGCGAGCGGGTCTACGACCGCCTGTTCGAGCGATTCCGGCGGGCGGACGATCGCTACAACTCCGGCCTCTTTCACTTTAGCCATGAAAAAGATCGATCGGATGACCCCGACGACCTGACGCCTTCGCTGACAATCGATGACAAGCCTCTGAAGGACATCCTTCGCCGGCTCTACTACCCGGAGTGTCCGTACGAGTTCTCGGTGCTGCCTGCCGACATCCTCGGCCACGTGTACGAGCAGTTCCTTGGGAAAGTCATTCGCCTGACGGCCGGCCACCGGGCAGTGGTCGAAGAGAAGCCCGAGGTCCGCAAGGCCGGTGGCGTCTACTACACCCCCACCTACATCGTCGACTACATCGTGCAAAACACGGTCGGCAAGCTGGTGGAGGGCAAGAGTCCGCAGGACGTGGGCGGCCTCACCGCCACGTACCAACCCTCCAAATCCAAGGCGGCGCAGCCGCTCTCGGTACTCGATCCGGCATGTGGTTCTGGCTCCTTTTTGCTCGGCGCCTACCAGTTCCTCCTGGACTGGTACCGCGATCACTACGTGAGCGATGGACCACTTAAGCACACCGCCGGCAAGAGCCCCAGGCTCTATCAACACGCCTCGGGCGAGTATCGGCTGACCACGAGTGAGCGGAAACGCATCCTCCTGTCACACATCCACGGCGTCGACATCGATTTGCAGGCCGTAGAAGTCACCAAGCTTTCGCTTCTTCTCAAGGTGCTCGAAGGAGAGAGCGCCGAGAACCTCGACGCAGGCCTCCGTCTCTTCCACGAACGCGCGCTGCCCGACCTCGCCAACAACATTAAGTGTGGCAACTCCTTGATCGGCCCGGATTTCTACGACAACACGCAGATGAGCATGTGCGACGAGGACGAACGCCTCCGCATCAACGTCTTTGACTGGCAGTCGGAGTTCCGCCCCATCATGCACTCCGGCGGTTTTGATGCCGTCATCGGGAACCCGCCGTATGTGTTGCTGCAATCGCTGGGGTTACCGACAGTGTTCGCGTACCTGGCGTCGAAGTACGAGTCCGCGCGTTACAAGCTCGACACGTACCATATTTTTCTTGAGAAGTCATTGCAGGTTGCTGCGCCCACCGGATTCTCTGGCTTCATCACGCCAAATACGTTTCTCCGTAACACCCATGCCCGCGCTCTTCGCCACTTGATCCTCACGAGAGCGATGGTTCATGCGTTACAGCTACACAGTTTTCCTGTCTTCTCGGGTGCCTCCGTCGACACGTGCGTGATCGTGATGCAACGCGCGACGGAGCCGGAAAGGAACCGGCACAAAGTCGAGGTGAGTCGACTCGTAGCGCCTGCACACGTTGAAGTGGTCGGCCACTGTAGACAAGCCGAATGGGACAAGCGGGAAGACCTGAACTTCGACATCCCGGGCGACGAAGGCTCCGGAGAGGTTGTCGCAAAGATCCTGGAGAACAGCGATCCGTTGGGTGATTTTGCCACGGCCTACTTCGGAATTCAGACACACGACCGAACTCAATTTGTGTCCGATCGCCAAGTTGGCAAAACGTGGAGGCCGTGCATCGACGGTGTCAATATTGGTCGCTATCTGCTGACTCCATCCAGTGAATGGGTTTGTTTCACGGCGGATTCGATCAAGAGCGGTGGAAAAGCTACGGTCTACGAGAATGCTCGAATCGGCGTGAGGCAAATTGGTCGCGTGCCGGTCGCGACACTACTCCCCGGCGGGGTGTACTCATTGAATACGATCTACAACATTTTCTTTACCACTCAAGTCGAGTACGATCTTCGATTCATTCTCGGACTCCTGTCCTCACGCCTGCTCGGATGGTTTTGGGAAAGGCACTATTTCGACCAGAAGCGAACCTTTCCGAAGGTGAAAAAGGGTCCCTTATTGGCTCTGCCCATCGCTCGGGTTGATTTTTCCAGGGCTGAGCAAAAAGCGAGACACGCGAGAATTGTGTCCTCCGTTCAAGAAATGATTGATCTCAATGCCAAAGCCGCCGAGGCTCGGCAACCGCATGCCAAGACCGCGATTCAACGTCAGATTGACGCGACGGATCGCCAGATCGACAAGCTTGTGTATGAGCTGTACGACCTCACCGATGAAGACATCCGCATCGTCGAGGAAGCGACTCAGTGAGGATTTATCTCGATGTGTCGTGCTTCAACCGACCGTTTGACGACCAAACGCAGCCACGGATTCGGCTCGAGTCTGAGGCGGTCACGGTCATTCTCGAGGAGGTCGAGGCAGGACGGTGGGAGCACGTTGCAAGCCAGATGGCGATTGTCGAGATTGCCGCGACCGCCGACCCGGTTCGGCGAAAACGCGTGCTCCAGTTGCTTCCCGAGGCTATACATGAAGTGACGCCCGAGATTCTTCGGCAGGCGAAGTTGTTGACTGACGCTGGACTGGGGGCAGCGGATGCCGTCCATGTTGCAGCCGCACAGTTCTTGCGGGCCGACGTGTTTTTGACATGCGACGATCGGCTGATGCGACGTTGCCAAGCGATGGGCGACCGGTGCATGTTGCGGGTAGACAATCCGATCCGCTGGATTGAGGAGAGAGATCGTGATACGAACACTTGAACAGATTCGGTCTGAAGGCCTCGAGGCACTCCGCCAGAGACTAGGCCGTGCAGACACAATCCGGTTTCTTCAGCAGTTTGAGACAGGCCGCGGCGATTACACAAACGAGCGACATGACTGGGTCGATACCACGTCGCTTGACCAGATAGCCGACGCGCTTGCAGCTCTTCGTGATCGCGATGTCCCCCCAAACCACGAATGATGCACTCGCTCGGGGTTGCCCGTGTCATGGAGCCGGCGTAGGAAACAAGCGCAGCCTGGAGGGCGGAGCGAAGTTTCCTCCGAGTGAGCGAAGGGCATGGAA
>JBGTKO010000511.1:0-19625 GCA_041744595.1 Pirellulales bacterium | reverse complement strand
CCGATGCCACCGAGCCGCACCTGCCGCCGCTCACCGGCCTCCCCGCCCGCCTGAACGAGCCCGCCACCAGGGAGCTTGGCACCTTCGGCGGCAACGATGAGTGTGCACCGTTTTCCCTCGGCGTCGCGATCAAGGACTTTTTTGCAGACGTTTTCAAACGTCCAGGGAATCTCGGGGAGAAGGATCACGTCGCCACCACCGGCGATCCCCGCATGGAGCGCGATCCAGCCGGCATGGCGGCCCATCACTTCGAGCACCATCACCCGTTCGTGGCTCGCGGCGGTTGTGTGGAGCCGGTCGAGCGCATCGGTTGCGGCGGCCACTGCGGAATCAAAGCCGAACGTAAACGCGGTCGCCCCGAGATCATTGTCGATCGTCTTGGGAACACCGACGACCGGAATGCCAGCCTCGTGGAGTTGCTGTGCGATCCCAAGCGAACCGTCGCCACCGACGCAGATCAGGCCCGCGATGCCGAGCTGCCTCACGGTCGTGGCGACGCGGGCAAGGAGGGCGGGATCGATCTGCACGCGATCGCTTTCACCGACGAGCGACGTAAAGCGTCCTTGGTTGCTTGACCCGAGGATCGTGCCCCCCTTCAAGAGAATGTCAGCCGTCACCCGCGCGTCGAGCGGCATGTAGCTCACTGGATCGACGAGGCCTTCGTAACCCCTGAGAAAACCGATGCAGCCGTAGCCGAGCCGCACGGCGGTCTTCGTGGCAGCTCGGATCACGGCGTTGAGGCCGGGGCAGTCACCGCCGCCTGTGAGAATGCCGATCGTGGGTTTGCGTCGTGACATGGAGGGGATTGTAGCGTTGCGTGCGGCTCGGGGTTGCCCGAGCGGGAGCCGCGTGGGCGAACACCGATCTTGTCTCGCATTTCGGCACTTGATGGCCTCGCGCCTTCAATACAAGCCCACCTGCGCGAGCAGGTGGAGGTGTCTTTACGCGGCGCAGGCCATCCTTGGCCCTGCTTCGCTTGCCGGGCCTCCGCCCGGAAGTTAACCGGCCGTCCAGGCCTCGCGCCTTCAATACAAGCCCACCTGCGCGAGCAGGTGGGACTGCGGGTGGCGCGACGTCCCGTTGGCAATCATGTGCGGGCTTGCCCAACAGCCCACCGTCCCCACGCTTGCGCGAGGGGCTTTTATGTCGGAGTTGACCCCCGGCCATCCAGGCATCATCAGTCCGTCCACGTTCTCTTGGCAAGGTAGAGAAGGTCGCAGAAGGCGCGGAGGATTTCGCGTGGGCCAGCCTTGCTGGAGCCGTGGGTGCGGTCGTGAAACGTCATCGGGATTTCGATGATGCGGCCGCCGGCGCGGTGGATGAGCCAGAGGAGCTCTTCATGGAACGCGTAGCCTGATGTGGTCGGTTCGCCGATGCGTGAGAGGAGCGACAGACGGATTCCGCGGTAGCCGCTGGATGGATCGTGGACGGGTACGCCGAGGATGCGGCGGGTAAAGAACCCGACGAGGCGGCTTGTCACATGACGTGACAGCGGCCAGCCGACGGTGCGTCCGCCAGGCACCCGACGGGAGCCGATCACGACAGCAGCAGGCGGGCCGCCGACGGGATCGAGCGCAGCGAGGAGGCGAGGGATGTCGTCAGGGTCGTGGCTCGAATCGGCGTCGATGTTGACGGCCAATTCGAAACCGTGCTGCTGGGCGATCCGCATGCCTTCCGTGATGGCCGTGCCGAGACCTCGGCGGCCCTTGCGGACGAGCGCATGAACCCGCGGGTTGCTCGCCGCGGCTTCGAGGGCCGCAAGCCCGGTTCCGTCAGGCGATTCGTCGTCAACGATGAGGAGCTGGAGGCCGGCGTCCACCGCGAGCACGCCGTTGACGAGCCAGTCGAGATTGTCCCGCTCGTTGTAGGTCGCCGCGATGACAAGCACGCGACCGGGAGGCCAGTCGGCCGCCGAGGAAAGGTCGCCAAGAGTCGGGGCATTCATCGCTAGAAAAGCCCCCGGCGCGAGCCGGGGGAACGTGAAACGTCTGGCGTCGTTGAACCGTTGACGGCTTGGAGCGCCCAACGGTCGGCCATCCCCACGCTGGCGCGAGGGGCTCTTATTCAAACTAATGATGGCCGTTGGCGGCGAGCCAACGTTCGGCGTCGAGGGCCGACATACAGCCTGTGCCGGCAGCGGAGATAGCCTGACGGTAGTGGTCGTCGGCCACGTCACCTGCGGCGAAGACCCCGTCGATGCTCGTGTCGGTCCGAAAATGCTTCTTCCACACGACGTACTTCTTCGCGGTGAGTTCGAGCTGGCCGTCGAGGAAGGAAGTGTTTGGTGTGTGGCCGATTGCCAGGAACACGCCCGTGACGTCGATGGTCGTCTCCGCGCCGCCGGTCGTGCTCGCCAGTCGCACGCCGGTCGCGCCAGCCTTGTCGTCGCCGAGCACTTCGGCGAGCTCGGTGTTGAAGTGGATCGTGATCTTGGGATCGTCGAAGGCTCGCTGGGCCATAATTTTTGATGCCCGCAGTTCATCTCGGCGATGAATCAGATGCACGGTGCTTGCAAACTTCGTGAGGTAGGTGGCTTCTTCGACTGCCGAGTCGCCGCCGCCGACGACCGCCAGTGGCTTGTTGCGAAACCTCGGCAGGGCACCGTCGCAGACGGCACAGGCGCTCACGCCACGGTTTTTGAACCGTTCCTCGCTCGGCAGGCCGAGCCAGTTGGCCTTGGCTCCGGTGGCGACGATCACACATTTGGCTTTGACCTCGCCCCCTTCGGCGGGAAAGAGCGTGAAGGGGCGGCTCGAGAAATCGACCCGCGCGATGTCATCGGTGATGATGCGGGTGCCGAAGTTCACCGCCTGCTGCCGCATGAGCTCCATCAGCTCGGGGCCGGTCACGCCGTGCCCTTCGTGCGGAGCCATCATCATCCGCCGCTCTTTCGGGAGAGCCGTGTCGAGGAACTCACCGAGGTTGCCCGCGGGAAAACCGGCGTAGTTTTCGACTTCGGTCGTGAGGGCGAGTTGGCCGAGCGGCAGTGTGCCGGAGAGCCGATTTTTTTCGGAGATTGCCCCTTCGAAAACGAGCGGCTCGAGCTGGGCGCGGGCGGCGTAGGTGGCTGCTGACCAGCCGGCAGGACCGCTTCCGATGATGACGACGTTCTCGAGGGGCTTGGTGGTCATGGCGGCGAGGGTCTCCAGGAAATGTACGGGTGTGGCATGATAAACGCCCGTGCCGCGTCCCCGAAGAGCCGCCGCGAAAACGGCCCGGCCAGACAAGGCTCGGGAGGGTTTCGGAGGGAACGTGCTATGCGGTCGCTGACGCGGGCGGAGGTGCGGGAGGTTGATCGGCTGGCCATAGAGGAGTACGGCGTGCCCGGAGTCGTACTCATGGAGAATGCTGGTGCCGGGGCGGCGAGGCTGCTTGCATCAGCCGGCATTGACGGGCCTGTCGTGATCGTCTGCGGAAAGGGCAACAACGGCGGCGACGGGTTTGTGATCGGGCGGCATCTCGATGCAGCCGGGTATGCCGTGCGGTTTTTGTTGGCGTGTGATCGCGGTGATATCCATGGTGATGCGGCGGTGAATCTCGTGGTTGCGGAGCGGTCGGGCCTCGAGATCGAGTGCCTGGCTCGTGTGGATCAAGCGGCGTGGGAGAGATCACTTGCCGGGGCGAGCTGGATCGTCGATGCCCTCCTGGGCACGGGTGCGAGTGGCCCGCCGAGTGGAGCTGTCGCCACGGCGATGGTGGCGATGAATGCCGTGCGTGGTCGTGGCGGCGTGCGGATCCTGGCAGTGGATCTGCCGTCCGGCATGGATTGCGACACTGGCATCGCGGCCGGCTCGGTCGTGCATGCCGACCTCACGGCCACATTCCTCGCGGCCAAGCGTGGGTTTGAAGTTCCTGCCGCAGCGGCCCTGACAGGGCCAGTTCACGTGATCGGCATCGGTGCCCCTCGCGCCGCCATCACTCGCGTTTGCGTGTAAACGCCGCGCGCGGGTCACTTTCCCGGAGCGGGCTTTTTCATGGGTTTCCCTGGAGCGCGGCCTACTGGTTTTTTGGTGGGCTTCGGTGGCGCGTTGCCGGTGATGGCGAGGCTTTGCTTCGGGATTGAATAGATCAGGGCCACAACCTCGCTTGCCATGGCGGGATTCGTGTTGCCGTAGCCGGCGTTGTCACGGTTGGGCTGGTAATAGAAGGAGGCAGCGTAGCCGAGAGCGGTCATCAACGCCCACTCGCGATCAACCCTCGGGATCGTCGAGGAGTTGCCGCAAGCGTTCGGCATGCTCGGGGATGAACCGGTCAAGCCATGAGGCATCGACGAGGCCGAGTGAGATCATGTCTTCCAGGTGGACGGCATCTCGTGGACTGCCGTCGGGGCCATCAGGGTTTGAAGATCACCAGCGCCATTCATTGCAGAGGGTAACGCATCGGGGCAGCCTCGGCAAAAGGCCCCAGGGCGGCCAAGGGCCTTTGCATGGGTTGATCATCGGGTGTTTCAGGGGGCGACGATCTCGACGGCATGCGGCATGAGGCGGGTGAAGTCGGTGAGGTTGTAGGTGTAGAGACGCTTGCATGAATGCCGCTCGGCGGCGACGAGGTGAATCGCGTCATAGATGACTCCGCTGGGAAGGCCAAGCGACGAGACCCGCTCGATGGCCGCAGCGTAGTCGCTCGCAGCGAGTGGCAAAACGGTCAGGTCGCGTGAAAAGTTCTGTCGGATGATCAGTGCCGCATCAGTCGGCGAAATCCGGGGCACCAGCGGCATGGCCGTGAGGGTCGCGTAGGCCTCGGCCAGTGCGTGGGTGGTGCAGAAGCCCTGTTCGCGGCGACCGCCACTCCGGAACTTCTGGTAGCAGGCCAGTGCCTGGTGATGATTCGGAAGTCTGCTCACCACGGCCGTCACGAGCGCCGACGTGTCGAAGAGCACCCGCATCAGTGGCCGCCTGGTGTTTGGTCGCGGGCAGCTCGGTGCTGCCGAAGGAACTCGACGACATCAATCGCTGCCCCACCGCTTCCGCGATGAACGAGCACACCGTCTTCGACTACGAGCGCCGAGCCCGTCATGGCCGGCCGTAAGAAGACTCCGTCGGCCACCGCCTCGATCTCGATCTCGGTCCCTGGGGCGAGCGCCAGGCGATCCCGAATCGCCTTCGGCACGACGATCCGCCCCGCACCATCAATGGTAGTTTTCATACCAAAATGGTATTTTGAAATGGGCGATCGGTCAAGCTCTCGATGTCTTGCTCCCGTCGAAGCTGGAAATTCCTGGCCTTGGATCGTGTCGCGATCTGTCCTTTTTGGAACTTCTTTTCTGGCGTTCCTTCTCCCTTATACGGGCACGTGGAGTCCCTCGGCCGCGGCCAGCCGTTTTTGATTGCGATCGAACGACAGGAACTGCTCGGCTCCCATCACGAGTGCCGAGGCCACGTGAAGAACGTCAAAGCTGCGGTGGCCTCGCTCGAGCGTGTAGGTGGCCGACAGTCGCTTGGCCTCATTGAGCACGGCTGCCAAATTGCAGACCTGCGTCAGAATTCGGCCAGAGGCGGAGTCGGCCTCAAATTGGCTCTGAAAGACGGAAGCATCACCGGCGGCGATCGCCTTGCGAAATTCGGCAAATCGCAGCGCGTTGGCCAGTTCGAATTCACCGAGGGCCGTAACCGCCACAGGATCACTCGATGATTTCAGCCAGCGAAGAGCTGCCCGCGTGTGCGAGTCATGGGCGTACACGGCAAACAGGAAGCTCGTGTCGGCGCAGGTCACCATTGGCCACCGGCTTCATGAATGATCGCCGCCGACTCTGCAGCGTCGAGCACGCGGGCCGCGGAGCGGTCTCTCGTAACCGCCGTGCTTTGCGACCAGTCCACGCTCGCTGATGTTTGGGACTGTTCGGGGACGAGGCGGGCAACCGCCTTGCCGCGTTGGGTGATTACGATCTCCTCCCCGGCCTGGATCCAGCGAAGCAGGCTCGAGTATCGATTTCGGAGGTCGCGAACCGTGGCATGTCTCATGTGCTCCATTTTCATAGCACATGCATGACTCGTCAAGGCGATTCCTCCAGGCCGTCAGCCGGCGTTTTCACAAGGGTGTTGTTGACGGCTGTCGTTTTCGACCGCCGTCAACACGAGAGTCCCGTTCCGGTGAAAACGGGACAGCAGGGGTTACTTCGAATAGGGAACGCGAACGTTGGATAGCATCGGAAATGATTCCGGTCGAGCGTGACCAGCTCGGCGTGAACTGGAATCACGAGGGCGACGCCTGTCCTTTGGGCGTGCCGATTCGTGGCCAGACCGCGGCCATCACGAGTCCCGTTCAGGCTGAACCAGGGTCCGAGTTCCGATCATCCGAGGATGGTGCTGCGGGCTCCTGGATACTGCATGAAACCGCGGTCGAAGGAGATAATCTCCAGGTTCGCGGCCTTTGCAAAAGCTGCCAGGTAGGCATCCGACCATACTTTTGGGGAGAACGACGATCGTTGCGTCAAAGCTCGCCAGTGCCGTTCGGTCCCGTCCGGCTCGTTCATGAATACCACGCGAGGGTCGGCCGTCATGGCATCGTACAACCGCCACGCATCTTTCAAATCGACGGCATCGGGGCCCATCAAGGATCGATTTGATACCAATCGAAGAAAACCGGACTGCGAAATACGGCAGAAGTAGCACGTCTCATCGCGTGCTTTGTCAAACCACGCTACCGCCAGCGGATGATGCTGGTGGCTTTCAAACGCCAGAGCGATCCAGACGTTGACATCAAGAAGGTGCATGCCATTGCCTTCGCATCGCTTCAATGTCCTCCCCGTCCAGGATTTCGGCGATCCGGTCGTTGGTCAATGTAAGGCTTCCAGGCCGGTCAGACTTCACCAGGGGCAACTGCGCTCGCTTGCGGATCGGCGTCTCCCGAATGCTCGGCGCCGCGCCCAGAACCGACACGACAACCTTTGCCCCCTCCGGAAGCGCGACCTGCTCGTCGAGAACAACAACGCCATTCTGGAAATGCCCATGAATTTTCATGCACTGAGTATCCACGTCAACTGATCCGGAATCAAGAAAGCCGTCCATAGCCATTCAGGACGCCCAAGGCATTCAAAGAGGCTGCTGGCTAGGGTGAGGTGCTGTCCGTATATATATGAACACATGTATGCTATTTCACTCCCTTCCGCCCGTCAAGGCGACGCCTGTCCTTTGGGCGTGCCGATTCGTGGCCAGACCGCGGCCATCACGAGTTCAGTTCACGCTGAACCAAGACAACTTAGCGATTCACGCCGCTTCGTTGTTACGAATTTGCTGCTCGATGGTTTCAGGATGGGCCTGCTGATACGCCCATGCCTCGACAATATCCTGCGCCCGGAGCGTGGGGTAGGCACGGAGCAGGTCCGCTTCACTTGCACCCAGTCGGCGGGTTTGCACGAGCAGCCACACCGGGATCCTGGTCCTCACGATACAAGGCTCGCCACCGCACACATCAGGGCGAATGTCGATTCCCGGAAAACTTTCGTCCATTTGCGACACGATGTCTTTCACGAGCCTCGCCTTTTCACCGCGCGTCAATTGCCCGACGAGGTCCATCGCCTGTTCGAGTGCTGTCATGGGCGTTCTCCGTGTGCGAAGACCCCTCCATCGTACCGTGCCAACGCGTAGAAACCACGGTGAACAGGACGGCGTGCGTCGGCGGAGGCCGGAGGCCATCGGCGGATTGGATCAGGCCTTGCGGTCGAACCGGCGACGGGCAGCTCCACCGCCAGGAAAACAGGTGAGTCATGGGACGCAGAGTCTCGGGCGAAACGGTATACTTCGTTCATGAGGTGCATCACGCTCCAACTCCCGGATGATCTCGATGAGCAGTTGCTGCGGCTGTCTCAGCGGGAGCAGCGCACAGTGGAGGTTACCGCCCGTGAAATCATCCGACGTCGCTTGGCTGTCGATCGGTTTCAGGAGCTTTGCCATGAAAGCCAGGAATTGGCGACCGCAGCAGGCTCCATGTCCGAAGACCGACTGCTTGATGATGTCTCGTGAAGGTGGTTCTTGACGCCAATGTCGTCTTGGCTGGCTTCTGCTTCGACGGCATTTGCGCGGTGTGGCGACTCTGGTCGATCCGGCAGCGGTGTCGGCTCATGCCTGTCGGGATCCTGAGGACCTGCCGGTGCTTGGCGCGTTGCTGACGAGCAAGGCTGATTGCCTCGTCACCGGCGACAAGGACCTGCTTTCATTGGATGCATTGAACCATCGGCCGATTCTTTCTCCCCGGCAGTTTTGGGAGCGGCTGAGGTCAATCAGTTCGTAGTGGCTTTCCTACGACGGGCGAGGCGGAGGCCGAGGAAGGCCACGCCTGCACCGAGGAGGGCGATGGTCGCAGGCTCAGGCACGACGACGAACCGCGAGGTAAACCCGTTAACCGTGCCCGAACCGAAGTCCGCTGGCTGGGCGACGGTTTGGACGGTGATCGCCGGTCCGACGTAGGGGTCGTAGGTGACGCCGTTGAACAGGAAGTATTGGAAGTCTGCGTTCTCGATGGCGCTGAGGAAGGACGTGTTGTTGTCCGTGTAAAAGCCACCCGTGAACACATCACCAGCCGAAACCGACACCACGCCAAGATAGACGTTGACGGTGTTGGTCCCACCAAGATTCGCAGTGAATGGCGTGCCGGATGTGAGCCGCAGAACGTCATTGATGCTGTTTGATGGGACGTTCCAATCAGGCAACGTGTTCGCGGCGGTGAACTCGAAGTTGTAGTCGAGGCCGCCGGTTGGATCGGTGCCAGCCGCGGTGAGCACACCAAGGCTATTGCCGGGGTTGATCGAGCCGGATCCGCTGAGAACCGCATTGGCCAAGACGCCACTTCCGCCGAGCGAGCCATCGACGACAAACGAACTACTCGCCAATGAGCCATTCACGATCAGCGAACCGCCGTTGACCGTCGTGCCTCCGGTGTAGGTGTTATTGCCGGAGAGCGTGATCGTGCCTGTGCCGGTCTTGACGAGAGATGTCGTGCCGCCGGTGCCATCGGCGATCACGCCCTGGTAGTTGCCGCCGGTGCCATCGCCTTGGCCAATCGTGAACGTGCGGGTTCCCGATGATCCCTGGATCGTACCGCCGGTGCCGGTGAGGTTCCCGACCGTGAGGCTGTTGTTGTTCATGTCAACAACGCCGCCATTGACCGTGAGAGCCCCAGCGGCAGAGCCCAGGACGGTGGCGCCGCTGGCAAGTTGCAGCGTACCGGTCGTGACGCGGGTGCCACCGGTGTAACTGCTCCCGGTTCCAAGCACCAGCGTGCCAGTTCCGTTTTGGGCGACGACGCCATTGCCATCGATGTTTCCGAAGTTTGTTCCCTGGGTAATCGTGCCGGTGCGATTGAAGGCAAGCGTAGCGTTGTTGGTAATCACGCTCGCCGTGCTGAGCGTTCCCGTTCCACCGGCGTTCCCGATCTGGAGGGTACCGCCGTTGATCGTCGTCGTGCCGGTGTAGGTATTGTTGCCCAAGAGAATCCACTTGCCGGCATCCTGCTTGGTGAGGCCCACGAGTCCCCAGGGAGCAGTCCCGCCGTTGTCAATAATCGCACCCGAAATCGTGTTGTTCCCACTATTCGATCCCCCAAGCCTGAGGACACGATTCGTGCTGGTAATGCCCGTTGCAGCGACGTTGAAGGCAGCGTTGCTGAAGGTAACCGTGTTATCAGCGTCATTATTCAGAATGAATGCACCGCCGGACCCGTTGCCGTTACTTCCGATTCGCACCTGACGATTCGAGGACTGGTCCGCACTCAGGCCAGCGAACTCGAGGGTCGAGTTGTTCGAAGTTGCTCCAATCTGAATGATGCCGTTCGCGGTCGACGTCGGCGCGCCCAGGGCGCTGGCACCTCCGCTAACATTCCTGATTGAGTTTACGGTGAGCCTCAATGTGCCAGCAGTGTTATTGCCGATGGTCACCGCTCCCGTGAAGGTGTTTGCCCCCGTGAGATTCAAGGTGCCGGCACCGCCGAGCGTGAACGTGCGTGCTCCACCAGTCTCGCCGATCGCTCCCCCCACGGTCAATGTGCCAGCAGTTACTGTGACAATCCGATTGGCATTCATCGTCACCGCGCCGGTGCCAAGATTAAGGTCTCGCGTGCCGGTAAATGCAAAATTCCCATTCCAGGCTTGAGCATTGTTGGTGCTGAGCGTGACAGGCCCGGCCGAAGTGTTGTCGATCGTATTGCCGGGGAGGGTGAGGGTTCCTGTTCCGATAGCGGTGGGACTGTTGATGTTGAGAACGCCCGACGTGAGCGTCGTCCCACCACTGTAGGTGTTGTTGCCGCTAAACGTGAACGTGGCCGCGCCACCGTTATTCGTCAGATTGAGGCTGCGGCTGCCGCCGGTCTCGCTGATGTCGCCATTCACCACCATGTGCAATTTGTTTGACACGGTAAGGCTCGCCCCTAGAAGGATGTCGCCATTGCTCGTGATCGTTTGGCTGGATGCACTGACCAGGGTCGTAGAGAAATTGCCATTCCAACGCTGGTCCATGTTGATGACCGTGCCAGCGCCGCTATTTGGAACGCTGAGCGTGGTCCCACCGCTGAGTGTCAGGAGACCGGAACCTGCAAGCGTTGTGCCCGCCCCGCTTATCAATATCGTACCTGCGGAATTGGTTACGTTCCCATTGAAAGTCGTAGTGCCAGCCGTTGAGAGAGTGAAACCAGTGGCGGAAGAAATATTGGCGGAATGGGTGTTGTTGTTCGCAATGGTCAGTGTGCCGGCACCGGTTTTGGTGAGCGTTCTTCCGGACGAGGTTGTGATGTTTCCGCCCAGAGTCAATCCGCCGGCGATGGAAGCCGCAAGGTCATCATTGAGGACGATTGGGGCATTGATGATGTCAACTACGGAGCCGACTTCGTTCAGGGCAGCAGCCACTCCGCCGTTGTCGAATATCAGGGTTCCGCCGCCACTTGCCGCGAGCGTGAAGGCATGAGAGTTGTTCGAGTCGCCGATGTTCAGCGTGCCCACGGTTCGCGAAGTGGTGTTTATGGTTATGGTTTGGGCACCTGTGATGTCGTTGTTGAGGCCGATCACATCGCCCGCCGTGGTACCGGGGATGGTTGGGTTTGAACTCCAGTTTGTAGCCGTTGACCATAGGTAGCCAGTCCCCGCCGTCGTGGGGACCCACGTGCCGTTTACGGCCAAGGCCGTAGGCGGCACGAGCATGGCTACTGCCACCATCAGGAAAAGCAGCGAAAAAAGCCGAGTGCGAACGTGCATTAAGCACCTTTGCGAAAAAGAAAAAAGCTATGAGCCTGAAAATTAGGGTGCGAATACCAATTCCCCCCAAACGGTTCCTGGCGGTCGGTCGCGAGGGCAACGGAAAGCAAGAGCCAATGAGCCTTGGGTTTTTCCCACCACATATAGTATAGCGGAGCATGTGGGCGGAATCCATAACAGTACTGGCAAGAAACGGAACCTTATTAAGATGGAAGGAAGGAATGGAAATGTAGTACACCCGAGGCGGTGCTACGATCGGGGCTCGCGGTCAATTCCGCCGAAACCCTGAGCCTCGGGTTTCTTTATCTGACCTGATAGGACGGCCGTTCGGAGGAAGCTCGGGCATCGACGTCGTCTCGTACCTCGCAGCCGGCCAACTGCATGGCCTTGCGGTAGCGGCTCGCAGCCCCCCGCTCAGGCGCTGTGTTTGCGGCGGGCGAGGCGGAGGCCGAGAAGGGCCACGCCTGCACCTAGGAGGGCGATCGTGGCAGGTTCAGGGACGGCGATGAACTGGAGGGTCGAGCCAGTGATCTGGAAGGTACCGGTGTTCCCGCCGCCGAGATTTGTGTAGCTGAAG
Organism: Pirellulales bacterium; assembly: GCA_041744595.1. Lineage (GTDB taxonomy): Bacteria > Planctomycetota > Planctomycetia > Pirellulales > UBA1268 > QWPN01. The sequence goes on along the minus strand of JBGTKO010000511.1, from coordinate 7,869 downwards.
TCGGATGCGTCAGACGCAAACGTTGTGTTCCCAGCAGCCCATGTCACGAGGTCGAAAGTGCCAGCGGCGGTGCTGCCGGCGAAGTCGAATACGAAGTCGGTGCCACCGGTGCCCGTGCCTTTGAGGAAGTCATTGCCGCCCGTGATGGCAAGGAGGTCGGCCGTGTCGCCAGCATCCAACTCAAAAACCCACGGCGAGCTCGCGTCGCCATTCCATGTTACGTTGCCACCAACGGTGAGAACGCCAATGCTATTGCCCGGGGCAATCGAGCCATTGACTGTCAACGCCTGGTTGATCGTGCCGTTGCCGCTGATCGTGCCGCTGGTGAACGTGAGCGGCGCGGCGAGTGCCACGGACGAGTTGTAGTTGAGTGTTCCGCCGTTCAGCGTGATGCCCGTGGTGCTGTTGATCGACCCGCTGCCAGCCACGGAGAGTGTGCCGTCAAGTACGCTGATGGCTCCCGTGATTCCGTTGACCTGGGTGAGCGTCAGCACGCCGGTGTTGTCTTTGATGAGCTGCCCGGCGCCGCTGATGGCACCGCCAAAGGTCTGATCGGCCGATGAGTTGACCACCAATCGCCCGCTGTTCGTGCTCGCGATCGAAATTGCACCGGCATAGGAACCCGCCCCGAGCCTGCCGCTGCCGCCGATCTCGAGCGTGCCGCCGCTGATCGTCGTGCTCCCGGTGTAGGTGCTGGTTCCGAGCAGCGTCAACACATTGGCTTGATTGGATTTTGTGAGGGCCAAGACGGTGGAGCTTGGAGTGATCGCACCGGTAACCGTCGTGTTCCCGGTGTTCGTGAACGTCAGAGTCTCGCCGCCACTGGTGTTGGCGGCGGTGTAGCTGGCGATCGTAAGGCTGCCGCCGCTTGCGATGGTGTTCGAAAAAGTCACGCTGCCGGCAGCAGTCGATACCGGCCCTGTAATCGCACCAACACTGAGGCTCGTACTATTGGCACCGCTAAAATTGATTTGATATGTGGCGGCCGTGGATGATGTGCCAATTGCCCCGATCGACATGGTTTTGGCGCCCGTGCCCGCAACCGTCGCGCGGTCAACATTGATCGTGGCACCCGAGGCCGACGTGGTGATTGAATAGGGGGCACTATTACTTGCCCTCACGAAGTCCGTGCTGCTATCGCCCCGGAGGCTGAGGGTAACGCCTGCCATCGTGATCCCGGAGGTGCTGCCGAACGCGTTGGCACCGATGCCAATCAAGGTTCCAGCGGAAATCGTCGTGGAGCCGGTATAGGTGTTCGCCCCACCAAGAGACCAGGTGCCGCTGCTGGCCTTAATCAAGGAGAGGGCAAATCCCGCCTGCGAATTGCCAATCGCCCCGTTAAATGCGTTGTCACCCGTGTTGGTTCCCGCCAGGTGTAAATTGGTGGTTCTCTCGGTGAGGTTTAGGAGATCCGTATTGATAGTCCAACTGTTTGCAGCAGTCCCATTGTTGTTGATCAGGGCAGCGCCGGACAAAGCCGAGTGGGCTGTCCCGTTTCTGGGCAGGAGCTGAATCTGACGATTGTTAAACGTCACAGACCCCGTATTGCCCGTCAAAGCAACCTGCCCAACCTGACCAGAATCGGTTCCACTTTGAACCCTGTAAAATTGGATCGCCGAGCCAGCCGCGTCGTTCATACTGGAAAATGAAACGTTAGGGCTGGTATAGAGACTGCCAAGGTTGTTTGAAGCATAAGCTAACGCCAGGGTACCGGTGAACGAACTCGCATTTCCGAGACTGACGAGTTTATTCTGGCCGGCGGAAGCAATTATCGTTCCCGCGCCAGACGCGGAGGTAAAGGTGTAGCTTAAGTTTGTTGTGAGTGTTGCCACGCCGCCACTGCCGACGGTAAGTGCATTCAAGCTGGTGCCATCGTTGCCGGTCAATCTGGCGATTCCGTTCACGGTGATGTTTCTGCTTCCGCTCGCCCCCAGGTTGGTATTGGCGGTCCATGTCAACGTCCCCGCGTTGACCACCGTGCCGCCGGAGTAGTCGTTGGTGGTGGAGCTGAGGGTGAGGTTGCCGTTGCCGTTTTTGACGACAGTGACGTTGCCGCCGTTGTTATTGATCGGCGCGCTGACGGTGATGGCTCCGCTACCGGTGTTGAGATGAAGATTCCCTCCGCCCGTGGGGGTTGTAAGTACACCGCCCGTCCCAGGGTCCACGGTGAATAGTGTGCCCACGCCGTTCAGTATGCCGGAAGTTTCCAGGTTAGCGCCCGTAGCCAGAGTCAGCGTTGCGGTCGCACCCGAGTTGCGAAGGGCGGCGATGGTGCGGGTGCCGGTGAGCGTTTGGGCCGCCAAGCTATTCGTGTAGGCGTCGGTGGCCGTCGTCCAAAGGTCTTCCGTCGAGCCGGCGATTCCCGCGCCGACGATCTGTGAGGAGCTGTTGTAAACCGCGTAATCCGTCTGGGCAGCAGCAGTGGTGCCGGCGGTGGCCCAAGGGCCGATGATTTGCCCTGCTGTTGTCTCTGTGGCACCTGAGACGACCATCATATTCTTGGTCGTATTCAGTCCACTGGCAGAGGAAAAGGTGACCGCCGAGGTGGCACCCGGGCGAGTGAGACCGCCGAGGGTGAGTCTCTGGCTGCCTGTGCTGGCTTGGTTGGTGGTGAAGACGAAGTTGGTCTGGCCGCTGGTCAGGGCGACGGAACCGATGATTTCATCATAGACATTGGCACCGGACGTATTGACAAGAGTCAAGGTGCCGCCGTTGGCGGTGATGGCCGCGCTGCTGACACGGTTGTTATCAACCGCCGTTCCCGCCGTATTGGTCAGGGTGATGTTGCCGCCATTGAATGTGATGCCAGTGGTGCTGTTGAGGCCCTGGTTGAGGCCGGAGAGCGACAGTGTCGCGCCCGCATTGAGGGTGGTGGTGCCGGTCCAGCCACCGGTGGAGGTGCCGGTGAGAAAGAGGGTGCTGGCGACAGACCGGTTGAGCGAAGTGAGGATCACGTTACCCGCACCGCCCACGGTGCCGGAGATGGTGGCGCTGCTGGTAGCTGAGGTGGTTTGATTGACGAGGCTGATGGTGTTCGTGGTCGCGCCGAAGGTGAGTCCGTTGGTGCCGGCGGTGAGGGTGTAGCCGGAGTTGGAGAAGAAGTTAAGCCCGCCAACCGTGACTGGCGCGGTCAGCGTGACGGTGCCCGCGGTGCCGCCGAAGAAGGCGGTGTCGAGGTTGGTGTTGTTCCAAGCAGCGTACGGAAGACCGGCGCCTTGATCCCAGTTTTCGATGAGGGTGTTCCAGTCACCGGCACCGCCAGAGCTGACGCCGTTGCCGTTTCCGGGAATATCGACGGTGCCGCCGTCCCAGTAAAGCGTTGCGGCTGGCGCGGTGGCCGAAGTCGCCAGGATGCATGAAGCAGTGAGCAGCCTCACCGCAAGACTTGTGAATCGAGGGACCAACCAATTGCGAACGTTCATCAGGTACCTTTCGCGAAATCAAGAACCGTGAATTGATCCACAACTATGAGGATGCAGGTCTTCCCGGCATGGCATGGACTTCCCCACGACCCCATGAATAATAGCGGATCACGAGGGAATAATCTAGAAACAGGTGGGCTGGATTTGGTGAAATCCGTTTACTTACAAAAGCGAAAGTAAAGTTAACCAAGTGGGGGCTGAAAGCCATGGGTGACTTCAAGCGGATTGGCGTGATGATGGAGCTCGACAAGCCGTTCAAGCGGCATCTGTCTGTCTATGGCGGCATCTTGGAATACGCGAGGCGGCATTCAGACTGGCGGCTGATTCTGGATGACTGGGCTGGCGAGTCGCTGCCGGCACGACGCGGGAAACCTGTTCCATACGACGGCATCGTGGGGCGACTGACGCCGCTTGCCGCCGAGCGAGCACGGCGGCTGAATGTGCCGGCTGTAAACGTTTGGCTGTCGTCGCCCGCCAAAGGGCTGCCAAGCGTGTTTCCCGATTACGCCGCCAGCGGCAAGCTCGTGGCCGACCACCTGCTCGGCCGCGGCTTCCGCTCCCTGGGCGCCCTCCTCCAAGACGGAGATACCGGGGTGGTACAGCAGGCCACCGCCATGAAGGAGTTTGCCGAAACCGAAGGATTCGACAGGTGGGTCGGCACGGAATCCATCGCGGAGCCAAAAACCTACGACGAATGGCGTCGGGCGATCCAGACTATTCAATGCTGGATGGCCTCCTGGAAACCGCCACTCGGCCTGCTCGTTCGCGATCCTGGCTACGCCCGCGCAATCATCGAACTGGCCCATGAGCGCGGCTGGAACGTGCCTGAGCAGATTGCCATCGTCTGCTCCAACAACGACGAAATGCATTGCGATCGCCCCGAACCAGGCCTGACCGCCGTCGAAATGCCCGACGAACAGTGCGGACACGACGCGGCGCGGATGCTCGACGGCCTCATCGATGCCTGCCGGAAAGGCAAGTGCCCTTTCAAAGACCCAAAAACCGTGTACCTCGCACCGGTCGGGATTGTTTCCAGACACTCCACCGATTTCTTTGCGGTGGAGGATCCGCTGGTGGGCCAGGCCCTCCGGTTCATCGGCGCCCACTTGGCAAAGCCGCTCTCCGCAGACCGCGTGGCCCGCGAGCTCAAGGTGACTCGCCGCACGCTCGACTTGTGGTTTCAAAAGGCGCTCAACACGACCGTCACCGGGGAAATCTGCCGGCTGCGGATCGAACGCGTGAAGCGCGAGCTGACAAGCGGATCAGATACGGCTGAAGCCATCGCACGACAAACAGGGTTTGGGAGCAAGCGAACGCTCAACGAACAGTTTCGGCGAGCCACGGGCATGTCGCCGAGCGAGTTTCGCAAGGCCGGGCGAGCCCATGCCTGACGGTGTGGGGGTGTATGAGGGGGCGGTGACGGAGCAGCAAGCCACCGCGGGCGTTTCGCAAGGGGGCCAGGAGCAGAGGTAGTGGGCGGTGGCCACGCGCGGCGTGTTTCGCCACCGGCGTTGACACGCATGGTGTCTTTGTGTACAGTGCGTGAGTGCATGGACCCAGGGAGCAGGCAAGCAATGGACCGAGACACGTTCGCGGTGGCGATTCGGGCATGCCGAGAGCGAGTTCCTTTTCGACCGTTCACCATCGTGACGGTCGCCGGGAGTCGCCATGAAATTGATCACGCGGAGGCGATCGTGGAACGCGACGGAACCGCTGTTGCGATTGCCCCTGGCGGCGTTCCCGTCATCTTCGACTACGACGGCGTCAGCGAGATCATTGGCGATCTGGCGGGCCAATCGGCAGAAGAGTAGCTGCGGTTCGCGAGCCTCGGGGGCTGACGAAGGAGCCTACGCCAGTGGCGTCAGTCACTTCCCATTCGTGGCCATCACGGTTTCCGTTCACGCTGAACCAAGACCACCGTACCTCAAGCGAATCGCCGGGGTGGCGATTGACTCGAGAAAAGCATGTCTTTAGCATGGATACATGCAAAAGATTCAGATCCTGTTTCCCGATCCCGTCATGGAGCAGTTGCGGGCCGTGGCAAGGCACCAAGACCGCCCCGTGAGCGAGCTCGTTCGACGGGCCGTGGATCGGATGCTCGAGCAAGCGCCGTCTTTGCCACCCGCAGAGCCATCACGGTTTCCGACGTTTCACGGCGGTGGCGTGCAGGTTCCAGCGGACCGTTTGAAAGACGTGCTTCACGGCTCCGGTCGAGACGATGAGCCGGCTGACCAGACGCGAGCGACCGCGAAGCGGGCGAAGCGATGAAGAGCCTCGACACGAACATTCTCCTCTATGCGGCAGACGAGGACTGTCGCGAGCATGCTGCCGCCATGCGGATTCTTGATGAGGCTCTTGCCGCTCCACAGGACTGGATGCTGGCGGACCAGGTGTTGTTCGAGTTCTACGCTGGATTGAGGCATCCGCGGGTGTTCGCACGGCCTCTCTCCGCTGCCGAGGCCGTCAAACGTGTTGCCTTCCTTCGCGAGCGATCTGGATTGTCGTTCTGCTGCCACGAGTTGCTGTCATGGCCGACGATCCGCGCGAGCCTTGCCACGCGATCGTTTCCGCGGCATCGCACGTACGATCTGGTGCTTGCTGTGACGCTGCGTCGCAACGGTGTAGACACGTTCTACACGCGAAACGTCGTTGACTTCAGAAACGCCGGCTTTGGTGCCGTTCTCAATCCGATCGATTGACTGAGGTCGATTGCCATCGCGGGCCCTTCGGATAAAACGGTGGGTATGAAGCGGATCGGCGTGATGATGGATCTCGACAAGCCGTACAAGCGGCATGTGTCGGTGTATGGGGGCATCAGGGACTACGCCCGCGAACATCCCGACTGGAAGATCGTTATCGATGACTGGGCCGACTATTCACTTCCTGAAAAACAAGGGAAGCCGATTCCCTACGACGGCATCATTGGGCGAATCACGGTGCTTGGTGCTGAGCGGGCCAAGCGGCTGGATGTACCGGCAGTGAATGTGTGGCTGTCATCACCGGCCCAGGGGCTGCCCGGCGTGTTTCCCGATTACGCCAAAAGCGGATGTCTCGTGGCCGATCATTTACTCGGCCGTGGCTTCCGTTACCTCGCGGCACTCGTCCAAGACACCGACGCGGCCTCGTTCCGTCAGGCCACGGCCATGGAACAGTTCGTCAAGGAGGCGGCGGGCGGAGGCTGGCTCGGAAGCGTGTCCCTCGACTTGCCCGCAGGGCCCGAGGAGTGGCGAGACGCAGTCAAAACGATCGGCCGCTGGATGGACGGCTGGAAGCTCCCACTGGGGCTCCTTGTGCGTGAGCCGGGGTTTGCTCGTCTCATCGTCGAACTCGCCCATGACCGCGGCTGGCATGTGCCCGAGCAGATCGCGATCGTCTGCTCGCTCAACGATGAAGTGCAGTGCGAACACCCCGAGCCTGGCCTCACCGCCGTCGAGATGCCTGATGAGAAATGCGGCTACGACGCCGCGACGATGCTCGATCGGCTCATCGATGCCAAGCAGCGTGGTGAGTCACCGTTTGCGGATCCCACGACCGTGATCGTGCCGCCGGTAGGCATCGTCACGCGGCACTCGACCGAGTTTTTTGCCGTGAACGATCCACTCGTGCGACAGGCCATGCGGTACATCGCGGCAAACCTCACCAGGCCACTGGATGCCGAAGCTGTCGCGAAAAACGCGAAGGTGTCGCGGCGGACGCTCGACATGCGGTTTCACGAAGCCCTCGGTGTGACCGTCGCCGCCGAGATCTGTCGGCTGCGGATCGAACGCGTGAAACGTGAACTGACCGGGGGAAAAGAGTCGGTCGCCGAAATTGCTCAGCGGACCGGGTTTGTCAGCACCCGGACACTCAACGATCAGTTCCTGAAGGTCGTGGGGGTGTCGCCGCGGGCCTATCGGAAGCAGGGGAAGGTCGGCCGCGCCGGAGCATGAGCCCGGCGAGGCCGCCTGCGGCGAGGAGGGCGAGTATCGGCGGCTCGGGCACGGCGATGTAGACGAGGTCGAGGTTGTTCGGGTTGTCGATATTTTGCACGACCGAGAACATGCCGTTGAACAGGTTCTGGAAGCCGGTCGTGCCAATCGAGAATTTATCGACGTCAAAAGCCGTGATGCCACCGGTCGTCGTCACAAAGCTGGCCCAGGTGTGATCGACATCCGCGTCCCATGTGGCAAGCAGGCCGGGGGTGCTCGCGTCGGCCATCGTGAAGAGGTTGAAAAGAATCGGATCGACAAGGCTTGCGTTCGTCAGATCCAGCGTGCCCGTGATCGTGAGAAGGTCCCAGTTTGTGCCGGCAGCCCCGGAGCCGTCGGTGTCGAACTCGAAGTCGAAGTCCATGCCCCCATGCCACGTGTTTGAGCCCGTGGCGATGCTCGCGATGCTCGCGCCCGGCGAGAGCGTGCCGCCCGCGTTGATCGTGAGGGCCCCGGCGATCGAGCCGGTGCCGCCGAGG
>JBGTKO010000510.1:0-1607 GCA_041744595.1 Pirellulales bacterium | reverse complement strand
GCACGGCATGTGCCGGGCAGGCCCGTGGACGCTCGCGAGGGCACCGTGGGGCAGCCGATCTCCGGCTGCCGCGCGAAGGTCACCGACCGTGATGGCGACAAGGAGCTACCACTTGGCGAGGAGGGCATGCTCTGGATCACGGGCCCCAACGTGATGCAGGGTTATCTTGATCGACCTGATCTCACGGAGAAGGTCGTCAAGGATGGCTGGTACTGCACGGGCGACATTGCCCGACTCGATCGCGAGGGCTTTATCACGCTCACTGGCCGCGAGAGTCGGTTCTCAAAAATCGGGGGCGAGATGGTGCCCCACATCTCAGTCGAAGAGGCAATCAATGAAGCGATTGGAGCTTCCGACGGCGACCTCATGGCCGTCGTGACCGCCGTGCCCGACAAGGCAAAAGGGGAACGGCTGGTCGTGTTCCATCTGCCGACCGACCGTGACTTTGGTGGCGTCGTGGCCGCGCTCCGCGAACGCGGCATGCCAAACCTCTGGATTCCCGGGACAGATGCCTTCGCAGAAATCGCCGAGATGCCGGTGCTGGGCACTGGAAAACTTGACCTCCGACGGCTGGGGGAACTGGCCCGTGAGCGTTTTTCGGAGGCGACGTGAGCCTCGAATGGATCCTCGGACGGTGTGACTCGTTGCGGGCTGAAGTGTTCCTGCGGGCAACGCTGCCAGAGGGCATGGACCCGGCCGACGTGATGCTGACAGGCACGCTCACTGGTCCTGAATGTCGCCGGGCGATCACGCTCCCCGTGACCGCAAAGTTCTTGCAGGTGCGAAATGCGGGGCATGGGGCCACCGCGCACTCGATCGTCGCACGGGCCATCCTCACCGAGCCGTCGTACTGGACGCCCGAGATGCCGAACCTCTACCGTCTCGATGCGAGGTTGGTGGCAGGTGGTCGCGAAATGGCAGCATGGACTCGGGCCGTCGGGCTTCGGCGATTCGGCGTCCGCGGACGGTCGCTCTGGCTCGACGGCAGGCGGTATGTGCCTCGCGGGCTTGTCATGCCGGAAGCTGCGATTGACGTTCAGCAGTTTCGTGAGGCAGCGATCGCGGCAGTCGTCGCCGATCCGTTGGGAGCATTCCTTGATCGTTGCGACGCCGAGGGCGTGGCCGTCATTGGCCTCCTCGCTGACGCGCACGGTCTTCCGCTCGACGCCACGGCCGCCGCCGACCGCATCTCCGAGTGGACCTGGCATTCGGCGGTGCTTATGGCCGTCGTACCCGCTGCTGCGGCCGACGAAGTCGTCACACGCATCGCCGCTGCCACGCATGGCAGCAGGGGTACGCTGCTCTTGGCTCAAGAAGTCGATGGATCAGCAACACCGCCGGACCTCGTTGATCGGGCCGAAGCCCTCGTGGTGTCGCTCGCAGCAAACGCACTTCCGAATCTGGCCTGGCGAATCGCCCCGCCGAACCTGCCGTTGCTTGCTCAACGGGTCGATGAGTTGCCTCCTGCGGCTGCTCCAAACCGTCGCCCATGTGACACGCTCCAGGCCGCGCTCGCCGCGTGGGCCGCCGACGCAAGCCAGGACTCAGCCTGCTGGGACTGGGCCGGCTACCTCATCCACGGGGACAAGCCCTCTTGAGTTGCAACC
>JBGTKO010000509.1:0-6519 GCA_041744595.1 Pirellulales bacterium | reverse complement strand
CAAAGAACGGAAGCCCGCGGTCCGCAGCCGAAGCCGCCGAGCGTCCCGCCACGGCAGCCGAGACTCGCGGTTCATTGACCGCGGTGCCACCGCCGCTTGCCGATGCGGCGGCAGTGTGGCATCGCGTTGCTGCCAGTCTCGAAGGGCTAGCCGCGGACTTTGCAGCCAGTGCTTCTGCGGTGGCATGGAAAGCCGACGAGCTCGAGGTGACGCTGCCTGCCGAGGCGGCAGCCGCAGCGGCCTTTCTGAGACGGTCCGATACGCAGGCCGCACTTGCCGCGGCGCTCGAAAGCCAGCTTGGTCGCCCGGTGCGGCATACGATCGTGCTCGCGGCACCGGTGCCAAGACCGGCTGCCAAACCTGCGGGCCCGCCCGCCCAATCCCAGGCGGCGCTCCTGAAGGTGGCGATCGATCATCCGCTCGTGGTCCATGCCCGCACGCTTTTTGATGCGGCTGTTCGTAAGGTCGAGCCCTTGCGGTCGAGTGAGCGGCGGCCAGTGGCGGTCCAGGCAGCCGCGGCCGTCGAGCTATCCGAAGAGCCAGGCGACTCGGAGAATACGAATGCCGACCTCTGAAAAGCCGTCTGAAGAGGGTGCCGTCGCCCGCCTTGTTACAGCCTTTGCGGACCTCCCCGGCATTGGCCGCAAATCAGCCGAACGGCTTGCCTACCACGTCTTGATGATGCCGGCGAAAGAAGCGATCGAGTTCGCCGCGGCGATCCGGGCCGTGAAGGAGAACCTTCGGCCCTGTCGCACATGCGGCAATCTCGCGGAGGCAGAAGTGTGCGACGTCTGCGCAAACCCGAAGAGGGATCATGGGCTCCTCTGCGTCGTCGAGCAGGTACGCGACCTCCTCGCGATCGAGCAGGCCGGTACCTATCGCGGTGTGTATCATGTCCTCCATGGACGGCTCGCGCCACTCGAGGGCAAGGGGCCAGAGCGGCTCTCGCTCGACTCGCTCTCCGCCCGCGTCCGCGAGGGCGGGTTCCGCGAAGTCATTCTCGGCACGACACCGAATGTCGAGGGAGACGCGACGGCACTGCTTGTGGCCGAACGTCTCGCCGGCCTTCCCGTCGAGCTCACACGGCTAGCCCGCGGACTTACAGTCGGCGCCTCACTCGAACAGGCCAACCGCGACATGCTCGCCGATGCCATCACCGGTCGCCGCCGCTTCGCTGACTGACGCTTTGGTGAATGATAAAGCTTCACCCCGCTGGGGGTTGCCCGTGTCATGGAGCCGGCGTAGGAAACAAGCGCAGCCTGGAGGGCGAAGCGCGGTTTCCTCCGAGTGAGCGAAGGCCATGGAAGCGAGGCCGCTTGCGGCCAAGCGATGGCCGAAGCGAACGTCCGGCGACATGACACGGGCAACCACGCTGGGCTCATTCGAAAGGAGTCGGCAGATTGTCGCGTCCCCGGTTCACGCAATCCTCACTGGCGTGCCTCGCCATGCGGCATGTGGTGTATCCTACCAGTATCGGTCCCGCCAAGTACCGGCGGAATCTCGAGGAGTGTGACGATCATGCGGATGTCATTCGGCCAGGAAATGCGGTTGGCGCAAAAGCAGGTGCTCGCGCCTCGCATGATCCAGTCGATGGAAATCCTGCAAATGGCGGTTCTCGCCCTCGAAGAGCGGATCGAGCAGGAGATCCAGAACAACGAGACGCTCGAGGTCGATGAGCCCGAGCGCGACGTCGCGTCCATGGAAGGTGCGGGTCCGGCCGAAGTCGATCCATTGCCGTCAAGCAAGACCGTCGACGAGATGCCTCTCGTCGTGGATCAAGATCATGCCAATCAGGCCGACTTCGAGCGGTCGTACGACTGGTCCAACGAGTATCCGGATACCGACGACGACCGCAGCCGGCCCTCGGCGTCCCAGATCGATCAGGCCGGGGACCGCTACCTCGACATGATGGCCAACATGCAGCAGCGGCCGGAGACGCTCTGCGATCATCTCCATGCGCAGTTGGCGAGCGAGGATCTCACCGACGAGGAGCGGGCCGCGGCCGACAGGATCATCTACAACCTCGACGCCAACGGTTACCTCCCGATGCCGCTCGAGGAACTGATCGATCCGGATGGCCCTGCGAATCAGATCGAGTTGCTGACCAAGGCGCTCCGTGTGGTTCAGGGGATGGATCCACCTGGCATTGCCGCTCGCGATTTGAAGGAATGCCTCCTCCTTCAGATCCGCCACGACACGCCGAGCGCCCGCCAGCTCCGGCGGCTTGTCGCCGACCACTTGGAAGACCTTGCCGCCAACCGGCTGCCTCTGATCGAGAAGAAGATGGGGCTTCCGATCGAGGAGATCGAACGGCTCCGCGAGTGCCTCCACGATCTCCGGCCAAAGCCCGGTGCTGTCTTCTCGACGCCGGTGGTCGTGCCGGTAAAGCCGGACGTGTACGTCGAGCAACAACCAGACGGCACCTGGAAGTGTCGGCTCGAGGACATCGACCTCCCGAACCTGCGGATCAGTCCGACGTATCGCGAGATGCTCCTTTCCCCAGAGACTCCTCCAGAGACACGCGACTACATCCGGCGGAAGATCAACTCGGCCCAGTGGTTGATCGATGCGATCGAACAGCGTCGCAGCACGCTCCTCAAGACGGCTCAGGCGATCGTCGATTATCAATCGCGTTTTCTGACCGAGGGGCCTGAGTCGCTCGAACCGCTCAAGATGCAGCAGATCGCCGATGTGATCGGCATGCATGTCACGACCGTCAGCAGGGCGGTGGACGACAAGTGGCTCCAGACGCCCCGAGGGATCTATCCGCTCCGAAAGTTTTTCGTGGGGGGCACCACGAGCGCCGACGGCGACGAGGTGGCCTGGGACACCGTGCGGATGAAGCTCCAAGAGATCGTCGATGCGGAGCCGAAGGACTCGCCGTACAGCGACGATGACCTCGTGGACGAGCTTGGCAAGCAGGGTATCACCGTGGCCCGACGAACGGTCACGAAGTACCGCAAGTCCATGAACATCCCCAGTTCCCGCCAGCGCCGCGACTGGAAGCTCACGCGAACGAGCGTCAACGGCCGCGCCGGCGAGCCGGCAGCGGAGATAACGGCTGACTCTTGATGCTGCACCATAGGGGGAGCGAGGGGCTGCCCCAGTCATGGAGACGGCGTAGGAATCTGAGCGCAGCCACGATGGCGAAGCTCAGATTCCTCCGAGTGAGCAGAGGGCACGAAGCCCGTAGCGAACGTCCGGCGACATGACTCGGGCAGCCCCTCGCGGTGCGCTCTGAGTTGTCAGTTTGGCGTACCGGGCGCTACGATAGAGTTTCTCGAAACTGGTGTCTCCTCATGCGTTGCCCATTTTGCCGAGCCGATAACGACCGCGTGATCGACTCGCGGGCCGGCGACGATGGTGGCTCCATCCGCCGTCGTCGCGAGTGCGTCAACTGCCGGCGCCGGTTCACGACGTATGAGCGGATCGAGCGGCACCTTTTGACGGTCGTGAAAAAGGATGGTGTTCGTGATCCCTTTGACCGTGACAAGATCAAGCGGGGCTTGGCCAAGGCCTGCTGGAAGCGACCGGTCACCGCAGAGGAGATCGAGGGCGTCGTCGCTGCCCTCGAAGCCGAACTCTATGGCGCCTACGAGAGCGAAGTGCCCAGCCAAGTGATTGGCGAGCGGCTCATGGAGCTACTCCGTGGGCTCGATCAGGTGGCGTACGTCCGGTTCGCGAGCGTGTATCGCGAGTTCAAGGACGCCCGTGACTTCGTCGATGAGCTTGAGCCGATGATCCTCGCCCAGGATCGGGCCGGTGGCTAACTGGCCGCTCGATTGAAATCCTTGCCGACGCCGCCCGTCTTCTCATCGAGGCGAATCTGATCGATCGTCATGGCCGGATCGATCGCCTTCGCCATGTCGTAAATCGCAAGCGCGGCCGCCATGACGGCGACCATCGCTTCCATTTCCACCCCGGTGCGAGCGGTCGCCCGAACTGTCGCCTCGATCGCGACGTGATCCGGCGGCGATGCATCAATCTCGATGCTGACGGAATCGAGTGGCAACGGGTGGCACAGGGGTACGAGCTCGCTCGTCCGCTTGGCCGCCATGATGCCGGCGAGCCTGGCCGCTGCGATCGCGTCTCGTTTTGCGAGCGTGCCGCCGCGAATGCGAGCGACGGTTTCCGGTCGAGTCATGAGCCGGCCGCTCGCACGGGCGGTCCGTAGTGACACCGGCTTGCCGCCGACGTCGATCATCTGAATCGGATGGACGGATACGTCGCTCATGGAGGCGAGTGTAGCAGCCCTTCGCTGCACGATGCAGCGATCGCCGGAGGTGGCAAACCTTGGCTTTGCCCTCGCCGACCATGTGAAGCAAGGCCATGGAGGGGCCATGGAGGGCCATGGAGGGCCAAGCTTCACGGAAAGATAGCAGCACGCCGGCCCGACGCGCTTCGTGGAGCGCGTCGGGCCGTGGTCATGGAGTCGCGTGTGCCGGCCGAGAAGCGGTGGACGGGGCGTCACACCAGTTCCTTCTTCGCGCCGATGAGCGTGCGGAGCCGCTCGGCGAGAAGAGCCACATCAAAGGGCTTCTTGAAGCTCTCGTTGACGTGGGCCCGATCGACCGTGATCTGCGAGCCGTCATCCGGCAAGAGGGCGATCACGATCGTGTCGGCATACTCCGTGTTGCGTCGCAGGTTCTGGCAAATCTGCTGGGCGTCGATCCGGCCGATCGAATAGTCCACCACGATGCAATCGGGATGGAAACTCTCGGCCTGGATGCCAGCCTCGAAGCCACTGGCGGCCACCTGGATCTTGAACGACTTCTCGACGGGGAGGAATCGCTTGAGGTTCTCGATCAGGACCTGGTCCTGGCCGACGAGGAGCACCTTCGCCATCGCCTCGTCTTCGAGGTCACCCAGCGGCATGCCGTGCTCTTTGAGGAACTTGATCAGATACTCGCGTGGAATACGGCGGTCTTGGCTGCCCGGAATGCGGTAGCCTTTGAGCCGGCCGGAGTCGAACCATTTGCTCACCGTGCGGGGAGCAACTTTACAGATCTTGGCGACCTGGCCTGTCGTAAATACCTTCATCGCGTGGACTCCATGTGGATCATTCGTGTCCGGAATCGACTTGGCCAGTCCGCGATGTGATGATTCGCGGGACACGGCCCCCCTGGTGGTGCGATTTTTCTCGTCAGGGTTGTCGCACCGACGTGCCCCGAGAGAGACGGCCCGAGGCCGCAAAGGGGGGCGAGAGAACGGTCATGAAGGGCCATCGCCCGGAAGCGACAGCATTCTCCATCACCGGATTCGCAGGATTCCCCCCCTGCGGCATACCGTGGCGTGGCGATACCCATTCGGGCACGGACACGTTCACGACATGACCATCCGAACGTGTAAATCGAAAGATCACGTCATGCGACTTGAGACGTTCTTCACGACGGCAGCGGTAACACCGCCCGCAGCATGGCTGCGCGGTAAGCCAGGGAGTCTATGACGGTGACATCCGACTGATGCCGGGCCGCCACCCCGCATCAGGCCGCCCGGTTTCTGGTGGCTGCCACCACGCCGGCCGCTGCCGACTCGAACCGCACGGCGATTCGCTTCGATACGCCGGGCTCCTCCATCGTCACGCCGTAGAGCGTGCCGGCCGCCGCCATCGTCTTCTTCGAGTGCGTCACGACGATGAACTGCGTGGCAGAAAGAAAATCCCGAAGAACGCCGACGAAGCGATCGACATTCGCCTCATCGAGGGCGGCATCCACCTCGTCGAGCACACAGAACGGGCTCGGGCTCGAACGAAAGATTGCAAGCAGGAGCGCGACACAGGTCATGGTCTTCTCGCCCCCCGACAACAATGAAATATTCCGCGGCTCCTTGCCGGGAGGGCGGGCCATGATCTCGACCGACGTTTCGAGCAGGTCCACGCCTGGCTCCAGCACGAGGTCGGCCTGTCCGCCACCGAAGACCCGCTCGAACAGCTCTCGGAAATGGCCCCGGACCGTTTCGAGCGTCTCGCCGAGAAGGCGTCGGCTCTCGCCATCGATTCGCGCGATGAGCTCCTCGATCGATTCACGGGCTTGGGTCACGTCAGCAAGCTGTCCCTCAAGCGTTGCCAACCGCGTGGCGAGCTCCTCGGCTTCGGCGAGCGCCTCGAGGTTGACGTTGCCCATGTTGGCAATCTTGCGACGAAGCTGGTCGATGACTGTCTCGAGCTCTGCCCTGTCGTCGGGCACCGACCCGGTCTCTTCGTCCGTCCCGGGCTCATTGGTTGGCTCGGCGGTGATCGCGTCGATGTCGAGGTCGTACTCGTCCTGAATCCGCTCGACGATTCGTGCCCGCTGGTGGCGTGCCTCACCTGCTTCGAGCTCGCCGGCGTGAATGCGTTCGGCGAGGGCGTCAGCCGCGTCACGAGCCGCGTCACGAGCCCGCTCGGATCGGAGCCGTGCGGCTTCGATTCGAGCGGCCTCCCACTCGGCATCGCCGAGCACGGCATCGACCCGCTCGGCGTCCCACGCAGCCTCGTTTCGACGGCTCCCCGCTGCGAGCGACTCGAGCTCCCAGGTCTTG
>JBGTKO010000508.1:0-7049 GCA_041744595.1 Pirellulales bacterium | reverse complement strand
CCTCCAGGCTTCGCTTGTTTCCTACGCCGGCTCCATGACACGGGCAACCCCGAGCCGGAGACCGCAATCGCAAGCGGATGACTTCCTCGTAGTCCGGTAGCTCGGTGGCCGGATGAATGCGGGTCGCACTCGCACGGCCGGCAGGAAGCTGGCCGGCTCAGCGTGGCATGAACTGACCGATAATTGCGGCTGGAATGCGATCGATCGCAAGGACTTCACTTACGGCACCCGCCTCGATGGCGGCCTTCGGCATGCTCCAGACGATACTCGTCGCTTCATCCTGAGCGATCGTGTGCCAGCCTTTGTGCCTGAGCGCGAGGAGACCAGACGCACCGTCGCGGCCCATGCCCGTGAGCACCACCGCTGTGCCCGGCTGTGGCCATGATGCCGCGACGCTTTCAAAGAACACATCGACGCTCGGCCGGAAAAAGATCTGTCGCGGCTCCGGACGGTAGTCGAGCGTGCGGGCTGGCGTGAGGACGAGATGGTCGTTCGTGCCGGCGATCAAAACTTCGCCCGCCTTGGGCACGTTACCAGGGGAAGCGACGCGAACCGGCTTGCCTGTGCGATCGGCGAGCCATGTGGCGAGGCCCGCCGCAAATGTCACGTCGACATGCTGAACCACGACCGTGGCCACGTTCCAGTCGTGGGGCAGCGGGAGGAGGAGGTCGCAGAGGGCCTTTGGGCCACCTGTCGATGCACCAAGAACCAGCAGGCGGGGCAGGGCGGCCTTGGGGGACGTCTGCTTCACAGCCGCTGCCGAACTTCCCACGAGCTTGGCTACGATACCGATCTTCTCAGCGAGCGGTTGTCCGCCGCTCATCTCGCCGGCAGAGCCAAGGCTCGGGGTATCGACCGCATCAAGGGCGCCATGCCCCATCGCCTCATACACCAGCGGCATGTTGCCACTGACCGTCGCGGTTACCACAAGAATGGCGCATGGTGCCACGGCCATGATCTGCCGCGTGGCTTCCGCGCCATCGAGGTGCGGCATGAGGAGGTCCATGAGGATCAAATCGGGACGATCCTGTTTCGCCTTTGCCACTGCCTCAACACCATTCACGGCCATCCAGGCAACTTCGTGACCGGGAAGCCCCTCGACGACTCGTCGGAGCGCCTCGCTTGCCGCTCGCATGTCGTTGACGATCGCGATTCGCATTTTTGTGATGCTCGGATTCCCGCTTTCGGATGTTCGACCCAGAGCGACGGTGCCACGGAACGGGTTCGTCGAACCTCAATCAGGTTCCCCAATCAGGTCAACGATCGTATCGAGGAACGTTTCGTCGTGGAAACTGCTCTTCGTGAGGTAGCGGTTGGCGCCTGCATCGAGTCCACGCAGACGGTCTTCTTCGCGATCTTTGTACGACACGATCACCACGGGAATCTCACGGCGCACCGGGTCGGCCTTGATGAGGGATACCAGCCCAATGCCATCCATTCTCGGCATATCGACATCGGTCACGACGAGATCGTAGGGTGTGCCACGGACGGCGTTCCAGCCATCCATGCCATCGACGGCCACGTCCACCACGTATCCGCGAGAATGCAGAAGCTGCCGTTCGAGTTCCCGAACGGTGATCGAGTCATCGACCACGAGAATCCGCTTCCGCGGCCGCGTTTCGGCAGCGAGTTGCTCGAACTCGACGCGGGAGAGCCGGCGGCCTGTGAGCAGGTTGTCGATGCTCCGCACGAGGTCTTCGACATCGACGATGAGCACGGGATCACCATTCTCGAGCAGCGATGCGCTCGAGATGTCAGGCACTTTCCCGAGCCGAAGGTCCAGCGGTCGCACTTCGAGATCCCGCTCGCCCAAAAAGGCATCGACGATCATGCCAAACTGCTGGCCACGGTCGCTCACCACGACGACTGGCATCGGGTCGGCCGGTGGGGGCCCGGGCAGTTCGAGGACCTGGGCAGCCTGCACGAGGCCAATCGCGGTGCCGTCGTGGTCAAAATATTGCCGCCCCTCGATCGTGCGTATCTTGTCGTGCGGTACCGGAAGGATGTGGTCGATGCGGGTGAGCGGGAAGGCGTAGGGCTCGCCTGCAATCCGCACGAGCAGCGCGCGGATCACCGACATCGTGATCGGAAGCTGGAGCGTGAAGACAGTGCTGCCGCCGAGTTGCGTGGCCACGCGAACACTGCCGCCCACCCCCTTGACCATGCTCTGCACCACGTCGAGGCCGACGCCCCGTCCCGAAATTTCACTCACTTGATCCTTCGTGGAGAACCCAGGAAGAAAAAGGAATTCGAGCAGTTCGAGCTCATTCAATTGGCCGGCCACGGCATCGGCCACGAGCCCACGGGCCACGGCCTTCGCGCGAAGTCGCTCCACGTCGATGCCACGGCCGTCGTCCGAGAGCCGTAGGTGCAGCATCCCCGCCCGATGCCGCGCCTCGAGCAGGATCGTTCCGACTTCTGGCTTGCCAGCGGCGACCCGGGTGGCCGGGTCTTCGATGCCGTGGTCGATGGCGTTGCGGATGAGATGCGACAGCGGCGCCTCGAGCTTGTCGAGAATGTCGCGATCGACGCCGGTCTGGTCGCCCATGACTTCGAAGCGAATCTGCTTGCCGAGCGTGCGGGCCAGGTCGCGAACGAGCCTTGGGAACCCTCGGATGCCATCGGCCAGTGGCCGCATCCGGCTTGTGATGACCTCATGGTGGAGCCGGCTGGAAAGGTCTTCATTGCGACGCGCAAAACCATCAAAGTCATCGGTGTGACGGACCAGCGATGCGAGCATGGCGTCGGCCCGCTCGCGTATCGTGGCCACGGCTGATGCGATTTTTGTCGGGCTGTCGGCAGATTGCTCTTCGAGTTTGTCGTCGACGGCGGCGATCGCGTCGCAGAGATCGACCTGTGAGGCACGAAGCTGGTGGAGGACCTCGAGAAAGGGACGCATCTGCCGTGTTTCCACGAGCGCCTCGCCCGCCAGGCCAACCAAGCGGCTGAGACTCTCGGCTGACACCCGCACGACGCGGTCACTCGGCTCACCGAGGCGGGCTCCAGCCGGAGGGTCTTCCGGGGTAGGGTTCTCGACCCGAGCCGCGACGGTCGGAGCCGTTGTCGCTGCGAGGGGAGGCGCGGGCGGGGGCACCGCCGCCTCGGGGGCAGCGGCCACGGTCTGTGGTGGCTGGCTCACCGCTGCATGCGTGCTGGCGCTGCCCAACGCAATACTCTCCAGGCTCTTGGCGACCGCGTCAGCCTTCGATCCCCACGGCGAGTCGGCCGCGGTCGCGTTGTCATCCGTTGCGATGCCACTGAGAAAATCGATCGCAGCCAACAGCAGGTCGGCATGTTCGCCGCGGATACGGAGCGTTCCCTTGCCGCAGGCGACAAAGACATCTTCGAGCGCGTGAGCCACACGCACAGCCGGATCGAGGCCGACGATTCTCGCCGCGCCTTTGAGCGAATGAGCCGCCCGCATCATCGCCTCGACCGTCGCGGGCGACTTGTCAAGGTCCTCGATCGCCAAGACACCGGCAGACAGCACGCCCGTCTGGCCTTCCGCCTCGAGGCGAAACAGCTCGAGCATCGAGAACCCGCTCAGATCGTCAGCCATCCTGGCGTCTCCGTGTCATGCGACCACCGACCGGTCGAGTGCGTCGAAGAGTCGTTCCTCGTCGAGGAGGGCAACGCAGCGCTCCTCATCATCAAAGAGCGCGGCCGAGCAACGTGAGGCTGACTGGCCGACGGTCGCAGGAACTTTTCGAAATGATGATCGCGGTACGCGCTTCACACCGGCCACGTCATCCACGCCGAGAACCCACCGTTGCATCGACCGCATCTGCTGCCGTTCGACGACCAGGAGCCGGGGAACGCCCTCCTCGCCGTGAGGAGGTTGATCATGGCCCGCCACGGAGGTCGGCCCGCCTGGCAAACCGAGCACGGCGTGGAGCGACATGCAGAGCTCGAGACGGCCGCGGATGTTCACGAGACCGGCGAGCGGGGTTCCGCCGCGATGCGGTACGGCATGGACGCGGCGAATCGGCGTCACCTCGACGAGCGCCGACGCGGGAAGGGCCAGCCACTCCGTGTCGATCCTGAAAACGAGGAGGCTCATGGCGTCGGCATCGGGCCGTTCATCGGGCTCCTCGAGCACCGTTTGCCAGGCTTCGAGATAGCCCGGGGGTGCGGGGCGGTCGAAGAATCCGCGGGCGGCCTCGGCGAGCACGGGGCAGTTGCGGCAGTGGATGAATCGCTCGAGCTCGGGGCATGTGCGATCCCCTGAGACACCGACAATCCGCCAGCACTCCGGCATCGGCGGTATGACTGGGCCCTCTGTCGAAAACGCATGGTCGATCATCGCGATTCCTCCTTGCGGGCGATCGCGCGGGCCGCCGACTGGCGATACTTCTCGGCCATCGCCATGTCACCCCGTTGACGTGCCAGGAGTGCGAGTGCCAGAAGCGCCTCCTCATGGCCCGCGTCAAGGTAGAGCGTCTTGTGGAAGCAGCCCTCGGCGCGGTCGAGATCACCGGCCGACTGATGCAGCATTCCCATGAGGAAGAAGAGCAGGGGTGATGGTGGCATGAGGGGCCGATGCCGCTCGCAGTAGGCGAGCGCGTCGGTGAGCTGGCCGGCATTGGCGAGGCGGTCTGCCTCGGCGAGCACTTCCTCAAGGTCTGGCCGCTCGCGCGGCAGGCCAGCCGTTGCCTGGTCACTCTTGCCCGACTTGCGGAGAAACCGAGGTTCTCCCCGGTCGGCCCCTGTCGCATTCTGTGGCGGAGTGTGAGCGGCGCGGTGGGATGCGGGCGGGCGTGTTGATGGAGCAAACGGCCGTGGGGGCGGCACATGCACGCCGCGGCGAAGCGCGAACAGCGACGCCGTGCCGGCGGGAATCCAGTCGCCCTGCATGATCGGCGGCTCGGCGGCGCCGAGAATGAGCAGTCCATCGGGAAGGAGAAGCCGCTCGAGCTGGCGTTCGACATGACGCCGGGCAGTTGGGGTGAGGTAGATCAGGAGGTTACGGCAGAAAATCACGTCGTAGGCGGGTCGTCCTGTCGCAAAGGCAGACTCCAAAATATTCGCCCAGGCAAACCGCACCTGTGTTCGAACACGCGGATCGATCACCGACTGCCCGCCGTCATGCGTGAACCACCGGTCGCGGAAGCCGAGATCGGCATTGCGAAAGGCATTCGCGGAGTAGCGTCCAGCCTCGGCGCGGGCGATCGCTCGACGGCTGATGTCGATGGCATCGACCTGGAACTGATTCGCTGAGAGCCCTGCGTCGAAGAGCGCCATCACGAGCGAATAGGGCTCTTCACCAGCCGCCGCAGGTGCTGAGAGGATGCGAAGAGGCAGCCGGCCCGGCAGCGCTGACCGCGTGATGGCAAAGTCGGTCACAAACTCAAAAACCTGCCGATCTCGAAAAAACCAGCTCTCAGCGACGATGACCTCTTCGACGAGGAGATCTCGCTCGGTAGGGTCGGCAGAGGCCCGCCGCGCATAGGCAGCAGGATCGGCTTCTCCCTTGGCCTTCATCCGTTCCGACACGGCCCGATCGATGGAAGCCGTGCCGACGGTACCTGCGTCGAGGCCGATCCACTCCTCGAGGAGAGCCTGGATGATCGCCAGTGCAGCCGGATCGGCAGCGTGGGTCATGGCCGACGCTCCGTGGGTAGCTCGGGAAACAGTCCGTCAGCAAGATCCTCAGGGAGAAGCCGGTCGATGTCGAGCACCTGGACCGTGTCACTGCCGAGCCGAAGGATGCGTCCGAGGTACGGCGCTGCGGCAAGGCCGAGGGGCGGGAACGCCGTCGCCCCCTCCTCCGCAGCGCGGATCGCGATGACTTGCTCTGCGACAAGGCCGAGCCGATGGTCGCTCACGCGGACAGGGAGGCCGGCCCCGGCATCCTGGCCAAGCGACACGACGATCACTCGTGTGCTCAGCAGTTCCGCCGCCTGGCCGACACCGAGCAGGAGTCCGAGGTCGATCAGCGGCATGAGGCTTCCGCGGTATGTGAAAAGGCCACGCACATAGTCGGGTACGTGGGGCAGCGGCCTGGCCGCGACGAGCGGGAGCACTTCCACGATGCGTCGCGACTCGATCGCGTAGGGATTGCCGCCGATGGCGAAGGTGAGCAGTTGCATCGGCGATCTGCCGGGATCGCCACCCCGCCGCGGCCTCGAGTGGCCGGGTCAGATGGTGAACCGCGACACCTCCTCCTTGAGGTCACCCACCGCCTCCCGCAGGTGGACGGTGGCACTGTTGAACTCATCCAGCGCGCCGCCGGTGCGAGCAGCACCCTCCGCCAGACGGACCATCGCCTCACGGATCTGTTCGGCGCCTTGTGATTGGGCACGCATGCCTTCGGTCACCTGGCCGAACCGCCCCGAGATGCCTTCGACCGCCTCGATGATCTCACCGAGCTTGCTCGACACCGCGCCGATCTCGCTCACACCGGTCCGTACCTGCTCGGAGAACTTGTCCATCTCCATCACGCCGGCCGACACAGCGTACTGCATCTCCTTGACCATCCGTTCAATGTCGAGGGATGCCACGGCCGTTTGGTCCGCGAGCCGACGGATCTCTCGGGCCACGACGAGAAAGCCGAGCCCATACTCACCCGCCTTCTCCGCTTCGATGGCGGCGTTGATCGAGAGAAGATTCGTCTGGTCGGCCACCTTCGTGATCGTCGTCACAGCCAGGTTGATCGTGGCGGCTCGCTCGCTGATGGTTGCAAGCTTCGAGCCAAAGGAGCTCGTCCGCTCGGCGAGCGTCCGCATGGTTACATCCATGTCAGCGAGATCGGCACGGCTTTCCGCCGCTTTCGCGCCCGTCGAGCCCGCCATGTCGTTGACTTCCGTCATCGTCCGTACGAGCTCCTGGCTCGTGACCGAGATTTCCTTGACGGCCGCGACGGCCTGGCTCGTTGACGCGCCGTAATCGGCCATGACCTGCTGCTGCTCGGCAGAGGTGGCCTGGATCGCCGTGGCCGTGCTCATGAGGGCCACCGACGATCGCTGGATGCGACCGATGAGGCCCCGCAGGTCGCCGGTCATCGTTTGGATCGCTTCAAGGAGGGCGCCGGTCTCGTCGTCGCTCGTGAT
>JBGTKO010000507.1:0-29575 GCA_041744595.1 Pirellulales bacterium | reverse complement strand
CCTCTTCCTCTTCGTAGACATCAATCGCAAGGCCACCGAGGCGGCCACCCTTGAGGGCCGCGATCACTGCCTTCGTGTCGATGAGTTTTCCACGGCTCGTGTTGACGAGCATGCCGCCTGGCTTCATGAAACCGAGCGAATGGGCATTGATCATGTGATGCGTATCTGGCGAGAGCGGCAGATGAAGCGACACGATGTCGCTCGCGGCAAACAACTCGTGGAGCGGGAGGTAGGCGACCTCGTGCTGAGCGGCCCAGTCGGGTACGGGAAACGGATCGTGGGCCACGACTCGCATACCGAACCCTCGAAAAATTTCGGCGGTCACGCGACCGATCCGACCTGTGCCCACGATGCCGCAGGTTTTGCCATGGAGGTCGAAGCCGACAAGCCCGGCGAGCGAAAAGTTCAGCTCGCGAACGCGGTTGTAGGCCCGGTGGATCCGGCGATTCAGCGTGAGAACGAGGGCAACCGTGTGCTCGGCGACGGCGTGGGGCGAGTATGCGGGGACGCGGGTGACCGTGAGGCCTCGTTCACCGGCTGCGGCCAGATCAATGTTGTTGAACCCGGCGCACCGAAGAGCGACATGCTTGACGCCAGAGGCCGCGAGCGCTGTCAGGCAGTCACGGTCGAGACGATCGTTGACAAAGACACAGACGGCTGCCGTGCCAGTTGCTGTGGCGGCCGTGCCTGCGGTCAATCGAAAATCGTGGAAAGCAAAATGGAGCTCTCCCGCGCCGACGGCGGCCAGGATGTACTCGCGGTCATAGGGCTTCGTGTCATAAAAGGCTACGGTGGTCATACGAGTCTCCTGCCGGGGTCGGGAATGGCAAATCACACGAACAAGGGTGGCTGGCCCGTCGCATCGAGGACCGACAGCCACAGATCACCGTCGGGGCACACCTCGTTGCGTCGGCTCACCGCAAGCGGCATTGGAATGTGGATGAAGCGGCCACGCCAGCGGCCGACCACCATCTCCGTACGGCCGGCCATTGCGGCATGAACGGCGTTCTGGGCGAGCCGAATACAGTAGACCGCATCGAACGGGTTGGCCTCGACGCTCCGGATCGCGTAGCTCGGATCAATGTACTTGAGGTTCAGCTCCAGCTCCGCGGGGTGGTTCTTAGCCGGTCGTACGCATGCCGGCGGCAACGCCCTGGACGCAGAGCCGCAGGAGGTCGCGGTGGGTGTCACTCGCGGTCGGATCAGCCTCGGTGGCAGCTCGACGACGTCGCATGAACTCCACTTGGATGAGATTGAGCGGATCGACGGACGGATTTCTGGCCTCGATCGATCGCTGAAACCAGGGGGTGCCACCGAGCAGCTCGTTCCCGCCGACGATGTCGAGGATCGCCTGCCGGGCGCGGTCATACTCGGCGGCGATCCGCTGCCATATCCGCTTGCGGGCGTCGTCATCATCATCAAGCTCGGAGTAGTGGGCAGCGATCACCATGTCTGCCTTCGCGAGCGCGAGCGAGGCGTTGTCGATCGTGGCCTGGAAGAACGGCCATCGCCGGTACATCTCGCAGACCTGCTGCCAGGCTCGTCGGTCTTCGTATTTCACCTGACTCAGGGCCGCCCCGAGGCCATACCACGCGGGAATCATGCACCGGCTTTGGGTCCAGGCGAAGACCCAGGGAATGGCCCGCAGATCGTCGAGCGAGCGCTCGCCGCGGCGGCGGGCTGGTCGTGACCCAATTGGCAGATTCTCGATGTCATCGATCGGTGTTGTTTTCGAGAAGTAGCCGATGAAGCCGGGCTGATCGACGAGGTCGCGGTAGGCGACAAGCGACCGCGCGGCCATCGAGTCGGCAATGGCAGGCCAGTCATCGGGTGGCGGTGGAGAAGGCGCGGTCGAGGCGACGAGCGTGGCCCAGGCAACTTGGTCGAGGTGGCGTCGGGCGATCTCGGCATCGTCGTAGCGCTCAGCCAGAACTTCTCCCTGTTCGGTGAGCCGGAGCGTGCCGTCGAGCGTTTCCGGCGGAAGGGAAAGAATGCCGCGGGCCGCGGGGCCGCCACCACGGCCGAGTGAACCCCCGCGGCCATGGAAGAACGTGAGCCGCACGCCGCGAGCCGATGCCACCCGATGGAGTCGCTCTTGGGCTGACTGAAGACCGAAGCAGGCAGCGAGGTAGCCACCGTCCTTCGTGCTGTCGGAATAGCCAACCATCACCATCTGGCGGTCGTCGCGGCCGGCGAGGTGCTCGCGGTAGGCGGGCTCCTCGAGCATCGCAGCGAGTGTGTCGTCACCATGGGCGAGGTCGTCGATCTTCTCGAAGAGTGGCACGATCGCGATGTCATGATCGGCGACCGGCTCGCCTGCCGCAGCCGCTTGGCCCTGCGCCCATCGCCAGAGCCAGAGCACACAGAGTACGTCGGCTGGGCACTGGGTGAGGCTCACGATCGCGCCGCCAAGGCACTCCTGGCCGAATCGCACCGCTGTTGTGTGGAGAAGCTGGAAGAGATCGAGCGTGTCGGCAGCCAGTGGCGGAAGGGAGTCTCGAGGGACAGTGCCAACCGTACCGAGCGAGTCAACCAAGAGCCGCGCCCGTGCCTCCGCACCAAGGGCCTTGTAGGCAGCAGCGTCAGGCACGAGGCCGGCCGCGGCGAGGACGGCTCCCATAATGTCGGCATATGCCCGTGCGTCCTGGCGAACATCGAGCCGCGTCATGTGCAACCCGAACGTGCGGGCGAGGTCGAGCCAGGCCTGTGGCGGCGAGTCAAGGGCCAGGCCGTGATCGGCTTGGAGGCAGTCCACGAGACGGGAAACATCCGCGACAAACTCATCGCCCGATCGATAGGCGAGCGGCGGAACGTCGGCCGAGGCCAGTGTGAGCCTGCGGGATGCTTCGAGACGCAGGCGGATCATCGACAGCCATTTTCGATAGACCGCCCGCGGGTCGATACTCTCGAGCGATGCCGCGACCTCCGGATGCTCACGCACCATCGCATCGAGCCGTTCGGCGAGCGGCCGCCCACCAGCCGCGGCCTCGAGCGAAATCGTGAGCAAATCAAAAAGCTTTTCACACCATGAGCGATGGCGATCGATCGCCGCGTGCCGCAGCCGTTCGAGCGTGGCGGCGGTCACGTCGGCCGTCACAAATGGATTGCCGTCACGATCACCCCCCATCCACGAGCCGAACGTGAGAAACGTCGGGATGTGAAACGTGCAATCGGGATAGGCGTCGGCCAGCGCCCGCCGAAGAGACGCGTAGACCTCGGGCACTGCCTTCCAGATGCGGGGCATCACCGAGAGACCGCGGTCAACCTCGTCGAGCACCGTCGGCCGCGACGGCCGGAGGAACGCGCTCTGCCACAGCACGACAAGCTCGGCATGCATTTCAGCTTCGATGCCGCGGCGTTCTCGAGGGAGGAGGTCGGTGTTGTCGAGTGCGGCGAGTTTCTTTCGCATCCGCCGGAGCTTCGCGCGGATGCTCCGGCGTTTGGCCTCGCTCGGATGTGCCGTGAAGACGAGCTCGATCGACAGGCGATCGAGCGCAGCCTGAAGGTCTTCGGCGGGCATCCCATCCACTTGAAACGCGGTAACACCGCCGGCAAGAGACTCTACCAATGGCAATGGATCGCGATCCCGTTCGCGATCTCGCAGGACTCGAACCCGCTGGCGGTCCTCGGCGATGTTCACCAGATCAAAGAAAACGCTGAACGCCCGGGCAACGATCGTGGCCTGCCGCTCATCAAGGGCCGCGATCTTCTCATCGAGCGTGGCCTCGGCTGCACGGTCGCCAGCCCGACGTGAGCGGGCGAGTCCCCGGATCTCCTCAATGAGGTCGAGTGCCTCC
Organism: Pirellulales bacterium; assembly: GCA_041744595.1. Taxonomy (GTDB): domain Bacteria; phylum Planctomycetota; class Planctomycetia; order Pirellulales; family UBA1268; genus QWPN01. Next base: position 25,778 of record JBGTKO010000507.1, on the reverse strand, counting down.
GGACCTTCCAGTTCCTTGATCACGCCGCCGAGCATGTCACCGAGGAAGCGGACGTCACGTCGGAGCAGTTCGTCATCGACCACGGGGAATCCTTCAAGGCGGGGGATGGGCGGAAACGCACAGCATAGAGCCGGCAAATCCCGCGCCAACCGAATGGGCTTGGCTCATGAACCCTGAACGTGTTCGAAATGTGCCTCGTCAGGGCAAAGGTGCCAAGGCGTGAATCCCGGCAACGACAGCCGCGTGGGCGGGCAGCCGGGCTTGCGGCGTGCATGCGTCGCGAGCGTTGCGTATGCTCTCGCAAATGAAAAACAGAAATTTCTGGGTGGTTTGCCTGGGTGTCGCCGCTGCGGTCCTCGTGCGGATCGTCTTTTCGCAGGCGGATTCGGGGGCGGAGAAAACGCCCGACGTGATCCGGGACCTCCAGCGTACGGCTGAGGAACAAGGCGTGGCCTCGTGGGGCCACTGGGGCGACAGCCCGGACCGCTACGTGTCCTGGTCGAATCACTCGAATCGACTGATTCCGGTCTACACGTTTGGCGTCGATCTCTCGGCCCACGCAGGACCGAAGAGCATCTATCGCGACGAGGCCCGCCTTCGAGAACTCTATGGCTATCTTCCTGGGGACACCCTCAACCCCGACGCCGACTACTTCGACCAGACGGACATTTTTCGGCTTCAGCTTGCCGCTGCCGATGCCGGTAAAAAGTACATCATTCTCGTGATCTTTGACGGGCTCGACTGGACGATGACCAGGGCCGCGGCAATCGCCACAACAGGCCGGGTCGCCTACTCCGAGGGCCGCGGCACGGGTTTTGCGTTTCAGGACTACCGTGGCTGTCCGACCGATTTTGGGTTTTTCGTGACGAGCCCGGCCAATGACGGCACGAACGTCGATGTCAATGCCCAGGCCATCAAGAACCCGGGGGGCAAGAGGAAGGGTGGCTATGATCCTTCCCGCGGTGGCGCGACGCCCTGGGCTCCCCGGCCAAACCTCACGTATCTCATCGGCCGTGACCGCGACCAGCCCCACACCTACGCCGACTCAGCCGCATCGGCCACGGCGTTATGCAGTGGTCGGAAGACGTACAACGACGCGATAAACGTGGGTCCGGAGGGGGAGCAATTCGAGCCCGTCGCGCGACTGCTTCAGAAGCGAGGCTTTGCCGTTGGCGCCGTCACGAGCGTGCCAGTGCCACACGCGACGCCGGGCTGTGCCTACGCCAATAACGTGTCGCGAGACGACTATCAGGACATTTCCCGTGACATGCTCGGGGAGCCCTCGGTAGCTCACCCCGTGCCGCTTCCGGGCCTCGATGTCGTCATCGGTACCGGTTTCGGCGTCGAGTCTGACGATGATTCGCGACAACAGGGGCGGAACTACGAGCCGGGCAATAAGTATGTCGCTGGCTCGACGCTTTCCGCGATCGATGCAGGATCCGGAGGGCGGTACCGCGTTGCAGCAAGAACCGCTGGGCGGCCTGGGGCGGAGGTGCTCGCGGAGGCGACAAGCGACGCCATCGAACGAAATCTTCGGCTTTTCGGTGTCTTCGGCACGATCAATAGCAACCTGCCGTTTCGCACGGCTGATGGGGACTTCGACCCATCCCAGGGCAATCCGGAACCATCTGGTGATGAGGAGAGTGACAAGTTTCGCACGAAGTATGGTTCCCACATCCACTACTCGGAGGCCGACATTGTGGAGAATCCGACGCTCGCCGACATGACCACCGCGGCGCTCGATGTGCTTGGCCGCCGGGAGCGATTCTGGCTCATGGTGGAGGCGGGGGACGTCGATTGGGCCTCCCATGCCAACAACATCGATACGGCGATCGGCGCTGTTCAAAGTGGCGATGAGGCGTTCCGGGCGATCGTTGCATGGGTCGAGAAGCACGACGCCTGGAAGGACACCGCGGTGATCGTCACGAGCGACCACGGCCATCTCTTCGTGCTCACCGAGCCCGAGCCGCTTGCCGCGGCGAAGAAGGAGTGATGCCGTGACGAGGATTTTGTTCTCGGCTACATTGCCGGGCTTCCTGAGGAGAAACACATGACTGCTCGTCGTACGCCGATCGTGGCTGGCAACTGGAAGATGAATCTGGATCGCTCGCGTGGCGTTTCGCTCGCCGCTGTTGTCGCTGGTCGCCGCGGCGAGGCGGGCAGTGTCGAGATCGTTGTCTGTCCGCCAACGGTCTATCTCGTGCCAGTTGCGGAGGCAGAGGCCCAGACCGGAAGCGACGTGGGCGTGGGCGGCCAGAACGCTTCCGACAAGCAGTCTGGTGCGTTCACGGGCGAAGTAGCCCCAGGGATGCTCGTCGATGTCGGTTGCCAGTATGTCATCCTTGGCCACTCGGAGCGGCGAACACTCTTCGGCGAGACTGATGCATCGGTAAACGCGAAGACGAAGGCCGCGCTCGCGGCTGGACTCGTGCCGATCGTGTGTGTTGGTGAGACGCTCGAAGAACGCGAGGCAGGGCGGACCGAGGCCGTGGTGACGGCCCAAGTGAATGGCTCGCTTGCCGGTCTCGATGCAGCCAGTCTCGAAAAACTCGTCGTGGCGTATGAGCCCGTGTGGGCGATTGGCACCGGCAAGGTGGCCACATCCGAGCAGGCCCAGGAGGTCCACGCGACGATTCGCAGGCTTCTCGCGGGGCTCTCCTCGACGGCAACGGCTGACAAGGTCCGGATTCAGTACGGTGGCAGCGTCAAGCCAGACAATGCGGCCGTTCTAGCCGCGTGCCCAGACATCGACGGGGCCCTCGTTGGGGGCGCGAGCCTCGACGCCGACGGGTTCCTCGCGATCGCAAAAGCCTTTGGTGAAGCCCGCGGCTGACGGCTGCGGAAGCACCTGGGATTCACGCCAGCCGCCACGGGCGGCTATGATCTTTCCTCCTTCGGCCCGCCCCTGGAGTTTCTGTCGTGTTCGAGTACTTCGTTCGTTTTTCGCTCGGCTTTCTTCTCGTCTTCATGGCGCTGTTCTTGATCGCTCTGGTGCTCATCCAACGGGGCAGGGGAGGCGGGCTTGCGGGAGCCTTCGGCGGGGCAGGCGGTCAGAGCGCGTTTGGCACGAAGGCGGGCGACGTGTTCACTCGAATCACGGTCCTCGTGGCGTCGTGCTGGATTCTTCTTTGCATTCTCGCAAGCAACGTCCTGAGCACCGCGTCGTCACGGATCGCGCCGACGCTCGGCGGCTCTGCCGGCCACCGGGTCACGTCGGAGGTCGAGTCACCGCCTGAAACCGAAACGCCACCGGCCGAGGCGGGCAGTGAATCGAAAGATGATGATGCCGCGGCGTCGGAATCAAAGCCCGTTGCCGGTGTCACTGAAACCGAACCAGCTTCCAGGGGTGTCGAAGCAAAGGGCGATGCTGAAGAACCAAAAACCGATGCGTCAGAGCCGAGCGTGCCTTCTCCGCCCACGGAGCCTGTGAGCGAGTCGTCGTCGCCCGAGCCTTCGTCACCGGCGGCTGAGTGACATGCCGCGGAGTATGACGGGCTGCGGAGCGGGCACGGCCACCGCTGATGGCAGCAGTTGCCGTATTGAAGTCCGTACCGTCAACAACCGTGGCTTCAAGTTTTCCGTCCGCACCCGCGAAGGATTCTTCGGCCTGGAGCCTCGGATTGAGGCGGCGATTCGCACTCGGATTCACCGCGGGACTGTTTCGGTCGTCCTGGACATCAAAGGCGGTCCGGCTTCGGCCACAAGGCGTCTTGACCTCGATCAACTGTCAGCCTACCTCGACGACCTCGAGCGTTTTGCAGCCGACCGCGGCCTGGCGCTTCCGCAAAGCCTCGACGGCCTTCTTGGACTGTCTGGCGTCGTTGCTGAGACGACCCCCGGCGAAGACCTGGTTGAGCAGACCTGGCCGCTTGTCGCCGAGGCGCTGTCGGCGGCCCTCGATGCCTGCGACGCGATGCGTGCGGCCGAAGGCGCTGCCCTTGCAACTGACATGCAAGGCATCATGAGGGAGGTCAGAGCGCTCGTCGCGACCATTCAAAGCCGTGCCCCAGCATCGGTGGAGCGACATCGAGAAAGGCTCTTGGAACGCGTGGCTGGACTCCTGGCGGACCGCGGCGCGACGCTCTCCGACGCCGACATTACACGGGAACTCGTCCTGCTCGCAGATCGGTCTGACATCGCTGAGGAGATCGTTCGACTCGAGAGCCACCTGGACCAGTTCGACCGGCTCTTGAATGACAACTCACCCGGACGTCAGCTCGATTTCTTGGCCCAGGAACTGGCCCGTGAGGCCAATACCGTCGGGTCGAAGAGTACCGACGTAGATATCGCCCATGCCGTCGTCGAGGCCAAAACGCTGATCGAAAGGCTCCGTGAACAGGTCCAGAACCTGGAGTGAAGCCCGTGCCACGGGCTGGGCGTCCAGGGCTGGTCCTGACGTTTCATGACGGTACAACATCGAGATGGCAGACAGCCCCGGAAAACTCGTCGTGGTCTCTGGCCCATCGGGCGTGGGCAAGACCACGCTCCTCCGGCGGCTTCTGGAGACGCTCCCCGAACTGGTGCCGAGCGTATCAGTCACCACGAGGCCCCCTCGGACTGGGGAGCAAGACGGCATCGACTACCATTTCATCTCCCTCGATGACTTCGAGCGGCGACGAGCAGCGGGGGAGTTTTTGGAGTGCTGTCAGGTCTACGGCCGCCAGCACTGGTATGGCACGCTCGTGGCTGAAGTGGCCCCCCGAATGGCCGCTGGGCAGTGGGTCGTGCTAGAAATCGACGTCGAGGGTACAATCTCAGTGCTCGAAAAGTATCCCGAGGCGATCACGATCTTCGTCGAGCCGTCCCACCCCGACCAGTTGTTCGAGCGGCTCCAAGGCCGCGGCACCGAGTCACCGGAGGCGATGGCGCGCCGGCTCGAAGTGGCCCGTCGGGAGCTTCTCGAGGCTCACCGCTACCGATACCGAGTGGTCAACGAGGATGTTGACGAAGCACTCGGACAGGTGCGGGGCGTCCTTGCGGCGGAAGGTTTTGAACCAGCAGCCAGCGTCGCTTCTCATGAGCCCTACACCAAGAATCGTTCAACGTCCAACCCCGGAGTCAGCGCATGATCGATGACCTGCGAGAAGAGGAAATTGTCAACAAGGTGGGAGGGCGGTTCAAGCTCTCGACCCTCATCCAGAAGCGGCTCGTCGCGCTCAACGCGGGAAGCCGTCCGCTGGTCGATTCCACGAGCACCGACAAGATGCAAATCGTGATCGACGAGATCAAGCAAGACAAGATTTATCTCGACACATCGATGAACCTACGGATCACGGGCGAGTCGTCCGAAGCGGGTGGCCCGCTCGATTTTGACCCAACCGTTTTGTAGGCAGCATTACGCGAGCCCGAATGCATGAGCATCGCAGGCCGTGAGATCGTGCTGGGTGTCAGTGGCGGGGTCGCGGCTTTCAAAGCAGCGGCGCTCGCGAGCATGCTCGTGCAGCGTGGTGCCGGTGTGACCGCCGTGCTCACGCGGAACGGCCGGCGTTTTGTCGGCGAGGCGACGTTTGCGGCCCTTACCGGCCGGCCGGTGGCGACGCGAGGGTTTGATGCGTCACGGTATCCGCTCGGGGCCCATATTGAGCTTGCGGAGCGGGCCGATCTGATCGTCGTGGCTCCCGCGACGGCAGACTTTCTCGCCAAGGCTGCGGCCGGGGCGGCTGACGACCTCCTCACGACGCTCATGCTCTGCGCCGAGTGCCCAGTCCTCGTCGCTCCTGCGATGAATGCCGCAATGTGGGCCAAGCCAGCGGTGCAGCGAAACATCAAGCAGGTCATCGCCGATGGGTTTCAGGTGATCCCGCCAGGAACCGGTTGGCTCTCATGTCGCAAGCAGGGGGCAGGGCGGATGGCCGAGCCTGATGCCATCGCGGCCGCCATCGAGGCGGCACTCGTCGGCGGGCCAGCGCAACAGACCCGCGTCGTCTGACGAGGAGGACTTTCCCGACGACATGGCGCGCATCCTCCTCACCGCCGGTCCCACACGGGCCTTTATCGACGATGTCCGGTATCTCACGAACGCCTCGAGCGGCCGAATGGCGGCTGCTCTGGCGATTGCAGCGCTCGCCCGCGGGCACGACGTCACGATCGTGAGCGGACCTGTGCATGTCACCTATCCTCGCCACGCTCGGGTCGTGCCGGTGGTGACCACCTCAGAAATGCTCGAGGCATCACTCGCCGAGCTGGCCCATTGCGACGGCGTCATTGCCGCCGCGGCCCCATGCGACTTCGAGCCCGTGCGAAAGGTCAGCGGAAAGATTCCGCGTGCTGGCGATGGCCTCACACTCGAGCTTCGCCCGACGCCCGATGTCATTGCAACGCTTGCCCGTAAGGCGCCGAAGGACCAATGGTTTGTGGCATTTGCGCTCGAGCCTGGCGCAGACCCCAGGCGAGCCTTCGCGAAGATCGAAGCAAAACGGTGCGACCTCATCGTGGTCAACGACCTGACGGCGATGGAAGGAACAGAGACGGCGGTGACTGTCTATGATCGCCGCCACGAAGCGGTTGGCAGCCGGGCGGGTTCGAAGCGGACCGTCGCTGCCTGGCTCATTCGGCTGTTCGAGGCACGGTTGGTAGCTGCGAAGCCGTCGCGATAGTCTGGTGGCTTCCATCGCCCGCGTGAAATTGAGAAACCTCCGCATGATCACCGTCGCCATCCTGGGTGCCACCGGCTACACAGCTCTCGAAACCATCAAGATTCTGCTCCGGCATCCCTCGGCAAAGATCGTGGCGGTGACGAGCCGGCAGGAAGGCCGGCCGCCGGTATCAACCGTCCACCCGACACTCGTGGGACGGCTCGAGCTCGAGCTCGAAGATCTCGAACCTGAAGAGGTTGGGCGACGGGCCGACTGCGTGTTCGGATGCCTGCCACATGCGGCGAGCGCCGACATCATCCCCAAGGTACTCGCCGGCGGCGCGAAGGTCGTCGATCTGAGCGCCGACTACCGGCTCGATGATGCCGACACGTACCTCGAGTGGTATGGCCACGAGCATCCAGATACCGGACGCCTCGGGACGACGGCGTACGGCCTGCCAGAGCTTTTTCGCGAGCGGATCGTGGGTCAGCAGCTTGTCGCCAATCCAGGCTGCTATGCCACGTCGGCGATCCTGCCGCTGGCGCCGCTCGTGAAGGCCGGCCTCATCGAGCTCTCTGACATCATCATCGATTCCAAAAGCGGCGTGAGCGGGGCTGGTCGTCAGCCCAAGCTCATGACGCATTTTCCCGAGTGCAATGAGAGTATGTCGGCCTACAACGTGGGTCGGCATCGGCACACGCCGGAGATCGAGCAGGTCATTGCACGGCACGCAGGCGTGCGACCGGAGGTGATCTTCACGCCGCAGTTGGCCCCAATGGACCGTGGCATCCTCACCACGATGTATGCCAAGCCCACGAAGACCGTCACCGAGGGCGATGTGATGAATGTCCTGCGAGAGGCCTATGCAGGCGAGCGGTTCGTGCGAATCGTCGATCACCTTCCGGGTACAAAAGACACCGTCGATACGAATTTCTGTGACATCACCGCCCGCGTGGTTCGCGGCCGGATTCTCCTCATCAGTTGCCTCGACAACCTCGTCAAAGGTGCCGCCGGCGCGGCCGTCCAAAATTTCAATGTCCTTTTCAGCCAGCCCGAAACCGCTGGTCTGCTGTAACGAGCCGCGGACAAAGCCATCCATGGCCTTTGTCCGCTCGGGCCGACCGATGGCAAAGCCAAGGTTTGCCATGGTCGGCGACTGCCGCATCCTGCGGCAGCGGCTATAACCATGCTATTTGGTGCATCTCATGCTTCCCTCCGACACACCGATTCGACTGCCGATCCCGCCGATTCCCCGTGGCTTTCGGATGGCTGGCGTCCGCGCTGGCATCAAGCGAGATCGCACCCGTGAAGATGTCACCGTCATCGTGAGTGACGTGCCTGCCACGGCGGCGGGCGTCTACACGACGAACCTCGTGTTTGCCGCGCCGGTGGCCTATGACCGGGCGCTCACGCCGGGCACCGGCTTTCGCGGCGTCGTAATCAACTCCGGCAACGCCAACGCCTGCACCGGCACAAAAGGTTTCGACGATGCCCGCGAGATGGCTGCTACGACTGGCCGGCTGATCGATGCGGCAGCCGCCAATGTGCTCGTTCTTTCAACCGGGATCATTGGTGAGTTTCTGCCAATGGCCACGGTGACTTCGGGGATTGAGGCAGCGGCCGCGCGGCTTGGCACCGATACCGATGCTGCCGTGTCGGCGGCTCGCGGAATGATGACCACCGACACGCGGCCAAAGCTCGCTGGAAGCACGTTCACGGCGAGCGGCATGGGCTACACGCTCTTCGGGATGGCAAAAGGGGCCGCGATGATCGGGCCACGGTTGGCAACGATGCTCGGAGTTGTGCTCGTAGACGCTCCGCTACATCCGGCCGACGCCCAGCGACTCCTCGCAGAGACTGCTGAAGAGACGTTCAACTGCGTGAGCGTCGATGGCCATATGAGCACGAACGACACCGTGCTGCTTTTGGCCAACGGAGCCGGCGGTGGGCCGCCGCTCCAAGGTGAAGGACTCGAAGCTTTCGGCTGTGCCCTCCACGATGTCTGCGGAACACTCGCCCGTGAAATGGCCGATGACGGCGAGGGGGCGACGCACGTGATGAGGATCGAGGTGTCCGGCTGTGCCAGCCGCGATGACGCTCGACAGATTGCCCGCACGATCGCCGACAGTCCGCTCGTGAAGACGGCGGTTCATGGCGCCGACCCCAACTGGGGCCGGATCGTGTCAGCCGCAGGCTATTCGGGAGTGTCATTCGATCCGTCGGCGGTCGAACTCGAGCTCAACGGCACGCTCCTTTTTCGTGCCGGCGCGCCTGTCCCCTTTGATGCCGACCGAGTGTCCGCCTCGATCAACGCGGCCCGTGAAACCCGGATCGATCTGGTCGTCGGCAGTGGCCCAGGAAGGATCGTCTTCTACTCGAGCGACCTGACCGCCGACTACGTCCACCTCAACGCCGACTACCACACATAGCCCGTGTCTCAGCGCCCTGACGACCCCTCGGCTTGACTCCGGCACCGGAAAACGGTTTTATCCATGAAGAGTTCCAGAGTCCCAGAGTGCCTTCCGTGATCGCCATCCTGCCTTGCCCCACGTTCCCGTTTGATGCGTTGGCACCAGCCATTGGTGACAGCCTTCCCACACTGCCGTTCGGGCATCGGGGGGCCGTGACAGGCGGAGTCCCGGCCGTGGTTGCCGCGGTCGATCCAGACGAGGAGGAGGATCTCGGTGACGAGGAGGATCTTGCGGTTGCACAGCCACCGACGGACGAGGAATCAAACTTTGACGACTTCGATGACGAGTTTGATGACGACTTCGAGGAGGATCCGACTGACCCTGATTGGGACCATCCAGATGAAGGCGATGCCGAGCCGCCCCCTGGCAAGAGCACCGGCAGAAAGAAATAGCGTCCGTCACCGCCGGTGATTGACGGCAGGAGAGAGAGCCATGTCCGGACTCGATACCCATGAGTTCGCTTCCGACGACCCGAACACGGGGCCCGGCCAAGGGCCCCGTGGCGGGCATCGCCGGGACCGTCGCAAGGCGATGGCCTGGTTCGGCTCGCTCGGCCAGCTCGATTTCGACATCGACTTCTACGAGCGTCTCCTGGCGCGTAAGACAGATTCGATTGAAGTGCTCCGCATTTTGGCCGAACTGGTCTCGCGAAAGGGCAACATGGGGCGGGCCGTCGAGCTCGATGGCCGCATCGTCAAGCTTCTTCCCGACGACTTTCTCGCCCGTTACAACCTTGCCTGCTCGCTTGCGAGGGCAGGCCGAGCCGATGAGGCGATCGACTCGCTCTCCCGCGCGATCCTGCTGGGCTATGACGACATCGCCCACATGGAAACCGATCCCGACCTGGAAAGCCTCCACGGCAATCCCGATTTCCAGGCGCTCCTGGGCGAGTGACCGGGACCACTGGTAAGCTTGCCGGCCCCCGCGGGTCCAGTGCCCCCGCGCAGACTTCAGCACCGGGAGCGAGGCATGCTCGACCAGTACGACAAGATCACCGAGGCCGTCACTTTTATCCACACACGGTGGAGCCTCGAACCAAAGGTTGCGATCATCCTGGGAAGTGGCCTGGGAGGGATATCCGGCAGCCTCGCCGAGTCCGTCACGATCCCCTACGACGACATCCCACACTTCGCCCGCTCGACCGCTCACGGCCATGCAGGGCAGCTTGTCTGCGGGCTGCTCGACGGTGTTCCGGTGGTGGTGATGGAGGGCCGGATGCACGCCTACGAGGGCTACCCCTGCCAGCAGATCACGTTTCCGGTGCGGGTGATGCAGCGTCTCGGTGCGGGTTTGCTTGTCGTCACGAATGCCTGCGGCGGCGTGAACCCGCAGTTCCGCACAGGCGACCTCATGGTGATCGACGATCACATCAACCTCATCGGCGACAACCCGCTCATCGGTATCAACGACGAGCGGCTCGGTCCACGGTTTCCCGACATGTCGGCCCCCTACACGCCCGCGCTCATTGACCAGGCGCTCGCCGTCGCCAGGCGGGAAGATTTTGTTGCCCACCGTGGCGTCTACGTGGCCGTGGCTGGCCCGAACCTCGAGACCCGCGCGGAGTACCGCTTCCTGCGGATCATCGGGTCTGACGTGGTGGGCATGTCGACGGTGCCGGAAGTGCTCGTGGCCGTGCATGGGGGGATGAAGGTGCTCGGAATATCGGTCATCACTGACATGTGCCTGCCCGATGCACTCGAGGTCGCCACGGTCGATAAGATCCTTGCTGTCGCGCGGTCAGCCGAGCCGAAGCTTCGGGCAATCATCCGTGCAGCGGTGGCGTCGGCCGTCTGAGAAGCGGTCTGCACCGCCTTCCCAACACAACGAAAGCAATTCCTTATGCCAGCCTCTCGGACTCGAGTTCTCGTCGCCGGCTGCGGCCACATGGGGATGTCGCACGCCAAGGCCTACCACGCGCTTCCCGGTTTCGAGATCGTAGGCGTCGTGTCTCGCGGAGAAAAGTCGCGACGGGCGGTGCTCGATGCCCTCGGAGCCGAGTATCCGCAGTTCTCTGACTATCACGCGGCGCTCGCCGCCACGAAGCCCGATGCCGTCTCGATCAATACCTATCCTGACACCCATGCGGAGTACGCCCTGGCGGCGTTTGCGGCTGGCTGCCATGTGTTCCTCGAGAAGCCGGTTGCGGTGACGGTCGCTGAGGCTGAAAGAGTCGTGGCCGCCGCGCGGGCTGCCAACCGAAAGCTCGTCGTTGGCTATATCCTCCGCGTCCACCCGACGTGGATCCGGTTCATCGGGACGGCGCACACGCTCGGCAAGCCGCTGGTCATGCGGATGAACCTCAATCAGCAGTCCTCGGGCGACAAGTGGAAGACCCATCAGTCGCTCATGCAGTCGATGTCGCCGATCGTGGACTGCGGCGTGCACTACGTCGATGTGATGTGCCAGATGACCCGATCCAAGCCTGTGCGGGTGTCGGCGATCGGGGCCAGGCTTTCCGATGAGCTCGTGCCCGGGATGTACAACTACGGCTGCCTCCAGGTCAGCTTTGCCGATGGCTCCGTCGGCTGGTACGAGGCGGGGTGGGGCCCGATGATGAGCGACACGGCCTTCTTCGTGAAGGATGTGGTTGGACCCAAGGGCTGCGTGAGTATCGCAGGCGTCAAGGAAGGGGAGGCCGACAGCGACGACGTTGAGGGGCACACGAAGGCGGCGGTGCTGAAGCTCCATCATGCTGCGCTGACCGCAGATGGTTCATTTGCTCGGGCTGACGAATTCATCGACTGCTCCGGGGAGCCTGATCACGATGGCCTCTGTCTCCTCGAACAAGAGCTGTTTCTCGACGCCATCCAGCACGACCGCGACCTCACAGCCCACATGGATGACGCGGTCAACAGCCTTCGGATCGTGCTGGCAGCCGACGAATCCTTCCGCACCGGCAAGACGGTTGACCTCTAGCTGTCCGTGAAAAAAGCCATCCATGGCCTTTTTTCACTTGGTCGAGCATTGATTCGAAGACCAAAGACGCAGCCGAGGCAAAGCCGAGGTTTTCCATGCTCGGCAACCGCCACTTCCTGCGGCGGCTGAATTTTTCCACCGCCTGTTCACCAATGACCGTTAAGCCACCGCCCGTCGTGCTCACGATCGCAGGATCGGACAACTCCTGCGGGGCAGGGGTTCAGGCCGACCTCAAGGTGATCACCGCGCTCGGGGGCTATGCCCAGACGGCGATCACCTGCGTGGTGGCGGAGGTGCCGGGCCGCGTTGAGGCGATTCAGCCAGTAAAGCCGGCCGTGGTCGCCGCGCAGATTCGACTCTCGCTCGAAGCTTTTCCCGTGGCCGCCGCCAAGACCGGCATGCTCTTCTCGCGAGGCATCATCCGCGGTGTGGCCGAGACGCTTGCGAGCGTCCCGCGGTTGCCGCTCGTGGTGGATCCGGTGATGGTGGCGTCGAGCGGAGAACCGCTCCTCAAACCGTCTGCGATTGCTGCGTACTGCCGTGACCTCTTTCCGCTTGCCACGCTCGTCACGCCAAACCTCGACGAGCTTCGGATCCTTTCGAGGCTTCCCTGCCGTGACCTCGACGAGATGGAGGATGCCGGGAAGCGTCTCGTTGACCAGCATGGCTGTGCGTTTCTCCTCAAGGGAGGGCACCTTGGTGGCCGCGTGGCCACCGACATCCTCATCACGGCATCTGGCATCGAGCGATTCTCGGCGGCATTTCGTCGCGGCTTCACGACCCACGGCACAGGCTGCACCTACTCAGCGGCGATCGCCACGGGGCTGGCACGGGGGCTTTCACTGTCAGCCGCGGTCGATCTCGCCAAGCGGCATGTCACGGCCGCGATCACCGCAGGCTTCCGTTGGGGCAAGACCACGGCCCTTGACCACCGGGTAGGCCAGAGATGATCACGCCCGTTTTCCGTCATTGAGGACCATTTCGTGCACGTTTTCAAGGGGCTGGAGTGATCTTGACCCACGGCTGCCTCGCGCGGGACTCTTCGCCAAAGTTCCCTCGTTCACCCGTGATCCATGTCGATCGACGCCCCAACTATCTCGCTCTCCACGCTCGTCGCGGCCTCGCCGCTGCTCGGGCATGAACTGGAAGATCGCGCGTCGATTCAGGCCGGCCAGGATCGGGATCTCGTAGCCCACTTCACCGGTCGGGCCTGCCGGCCACTCTCCTCGCCGGCGCAGCGGGGGCAGTTCGTGGTGGCTCCGCTCGACCTGCTTCTCTCCCCCTGTGGCGACGCGATCGATGGCGGCCCGGGAGACGCGCCCGGAGTCCATCTTCTGGAACTCAATGGCACCGGCATCGGCGGTGTGACCAATCTCCCACGAGGCTGCATCGACGCAATTCTCAGTGCTCTCGAAGAAATGCCTCGCTACGTTCAGGACCCAACCGGCCTGGTGGTCGTGGCGGTTTCCGGAAAAGAGCGCATCGCCTCCCCGCGGGCCAACCGGCTACTTCACGAAAAGCTCCTCTTTGTTGATGCGCTGCGAAGTGGACTCGAGAAGTCTTGCGGTTCAGCCGATGTTTGCAATCTCGATCAACTCGCTGCTGAGCGAGGCAGCCTGCGGCCTGCACGGCCGACCGTGGTGATCGGCTACATCAAGGATCTGATCCAGGCCGCCAGACTTGGCGACGACGGCTGCGTTCGGATTCATGGCCGCCGGCTCGCTGCCGCGGTCAACGATCGCTTCTGCGGCAATCTTGTCCAACACTTTGCCGGTGGGATCGACATCGACTCGTTCCTACCAGTGAATCGCTGCTACACAGCCGGCAGCGATAAGGGGGTGGCCTACCGGATGGTCAACTCGTTCGCCAAGCACAGCAGAGGCCCCGCTGCTCCGGCAATGCACCACGCCCATGCCCATTCTCGTGACGAGCTCATTGACACGGTCCGTGCATGGATCTCGCTCGGCCGAAAGACGGTGATCAAGCCGCATGGGACCGGGCTCGGCCATGGCATCGAATTTTTTCTGAGTGCCGATGAACCGGCTGATAGCGTGGCTCGGAAAGTCGATGCCTCGCTGGCCGAGACAGCGGAGTTTTACGGGATGCCTGGCGGGTCGCTTCCCTATACGATCTGTGAGTATGTCGATGCCTGCCGTGTGGCCGACCCACGGCATCCCCTCGCCGGCCACCGCTACGAACTGCGGGTTGTCGTCTACCGCGACGGCGGCGTCCTGCGAGCCGTGCCATCGATTGCCAAGGTGGCCAGGGAACGGGCGGATTGCGGGCCAGCCGAGCGACGCAGCCTCATCAACAACATCACTGCCTCGGGTGACACGTCGAAGATCAAGGGAACGGACTTTGTGATGCCGCTGTGCAATGCCGCGACGCTCGAGGCCCTCGGGCTCTCAGTCCATGTTCTTGAAGGGGTGAGTCGCTTTGCGGTCGGCCTGGTCGGGCACACGCTCGATCGCTGGGCCACCGAGCCTTCGGCCTTTGACCTCGTGCCTGGGGAGGCCGGCGTCACCGTCGCCAGGCCGTACCGGGCCTCGGCCTGAGCGGCGATGTTCCGCCGTCTTTTGCATCTCGAGCCGGGGCAGTTGTCGAGGGCGCTACCATTCTTTTGCCTCTATCTGCTTCTGTTCGCGGCGCTGTCTTTACTCGACGGCCTGTCGCTCGCGCTCTTTCTCAAGCAGGTCGGCACGGCGAGGCTTCCGCTTGTCTATTCGGTGGCGGCTGCGGGGGTCTTCCTTGCCGTCGCGGCCTACATGGTCAGCGCGGAGCGGTTCGATACGGGAACGGTCTTCGCGGCAATCATCCTCGTGCCCGCGATCGCGCTTGTGGTCGCGCTCACTGCCCTGGCAAGTGGCGGCTCCCGCTTGGAGTGGCTTGGTGCCGTCTTCATTTGCCGCGAGGTTGGGATGACGATGGTGCTCTTGCACTTCGGCAATTTTCTTCGCGACTTCTTTCCGCAGTCTGACCTCGCGCGGATCATGCCCTTTGTCTACGCGGGGGGACGTCTTGGGAGCCTGGCCGGTGGAAGCATTCTCGAGTGGATGTCGGGGCCGGTCGGGCTGGAGCCGCTCCTCGGCGTTGTCGTTCTGCTGTTCGTGGCGGCAACCGGCGTCATGCTGGCGATCCGTCGCCGCTATAGCCTGGTGGCCGACGCAAGGAACACAGTCACATCGGTGGCGCCGGTATCGCTGAGGGATTTTGCACGGCTCGTCTTCACCGATCCGCTCCTGTGGTGGATCACCATTTCGACGATCGCCTACTTCGCCTGCCGCACGTTCGTGTTGTTTCGATATAGCGGCTTCTTTGAAGAGGCGTTTCCCGACGAAGTGGCCCTTTCAGCGTTCCTCGGTCGCTATGTCCAGGTGGCGACGCTCGCGAGCGTCGTGATCCAGCTCGTTTTAGCTGCCCGCGGGATCGGCTGGGTGGGGCTCGGAACCGCCCATGCCACCTACGGCCTGCTCATGGCTCTCGCAGCGGCACTCGTGGCCATGCCTGTGACACTGACGACGGCGGTGTTCGCCCGATTTGTCGAGGTGGAGCTTCGTTACAGCCTGCGAAATCCTGTTTCACAACTGACGGTGAATCTCTTTCCGCGACCGATTCGGCTTCGGGCGCGGGCCTGGAGCCTGGGGCTCTTGATCCCGGTATCGACGTTCGCGGCATCCGTTGCGATCGCCGCGCTTCAGCGGGCCGGCCTGCCCGCCGCAGTCGGCGGCACGACCGCGATTCTGGGCGTCGGGTATTTCCTTGCCACGCTCGGGCTCCGGCGCACGCTCGGACGACGGGACGACACGAACAGTTAACGTGGGAGTGAACGTGGGGTGATCCGTGGTGGAAAAAACCGTTCAAGCGTGGCATCGTCGGGAGGTCGGGTGACAAGCGACACGACGACAAGCACGATCGTTGATAGGCCCACGAGAACGACGACCGGTGGCAAGGGCGGCAGCACGTGACCAAGCCAACCCAGCGGGCCCAGGGCGAGGGCCGCATCGCTGCCAGGAAGTGGAGGAAAGGCATAGCCTTTTGCTGTCCCAAAGCCTGAGTGCCAGAAGAGCCCGACCCAGGCGGTTGCCGTTGCCACGACGGCTGAGATGGCCCCGGCCGCCGAGAGGCGTCGCCAGAAGACGGCGGCCGCGGCGAGCGGGAAGAGGGCGGCGAACCCGCTAAAGCACCAGACGCCCAGTGCAAAGACCCCAGTGGGTGTCACGAGGCTCACGAGCCAGGTGGCTGCCACCACCGCCACGATGAATCCACGAGAGAGCCGCACCGCCCATCGCTCGGTCAGGATTACCCGCGGTGCGACAAGCGGGACAAGATCGCGTGTGAAGAGCGTACCGAGGCAGAGAAACTGGCTGTCGAGCGAGGACATCACCGCAGCGAGGATGCCTGCGGCCAAAAGCCCTGAGAGCACGGGGCCGGCGTGTTGGGCCACCATCTGCCCGAGAATCTCGTTGTCGCGGATCCCGGCGGGAAGGCCAGCGGCAGGTGTGGTGGCCCAGAGCCCAATAAGAACGCACGGGAACCAGACCGCGGCGATGCAGAGCGGCTGACCAACGATCGGGAGCTTGAAGGTGGTTGCGCTTCGGGCGGTGAGCCAGTGCTGAAACACATGGGGAAACATGCCAACGGAAAGCGGCACGAGCAGGTAGCCGAACCATGTGAGGCTCGACACTCCCGTGGCGCCGAGTTTGTCTGCAGGAACGGCCGCGGTCGCAGTGACAAGGCTTTGCCAGAGCGTGTCACCGCCACCGACGCCACGAGCAATCACGATGAATGTGACGAGGCCGAGCGCGATAAAGATGAGCGTCTGGAGCGCGTTGGCCCAAGCGGTTCCCCGCATGCCGCCGATGAAGACGTACGCCAGCACGACGAGGCAGATGACAAGCGACGCGAGCGACCGAGGCACGCCGTGGCCGCTTGCGGCGAACCAGCCGGAAAATGCGTCGGTCGGCGCGAAGGCTCCGGCGGTTACCTGGCTGACGATCTCTCCACCGCCGATCACGCCGACGAGGAGATACGGCACAACGAGGCCAACGAGCACAGGAAAGAGCACGATCCCCACAAGGGGGCTCTGAAGCCGGTCGCGAAAGAATTCGATTTGGGTGCGATAGCCATGCCGGCGACTCAGGGCCCAGAGACGAACGCCAAGAAAATAGAAGCAGGCTGAGTGAACGATGCCGCTGCCGGAGGCGAGGAGACCGTAAACGGCCGAGCCACGGCGGTAGGCTTCTGCGGTTGAGCCGACGAGGGCGAAAGCGGTCATCGTCGTCCCGAAAAGCGACAGGAGCAGAAGTACCGGTCCGATCGAATGGCTGGCGAGTTGAAAGTCGGCCGACGTGCCCCGCGAGAGCCGCCCGGCGAGCCCACCGAGGACCACGAGCAGGCTGAGGTAGACCGCGAGGATCACAAGCGCCGTCATCGCGGCCCTCCGCCAGTTGGCTCATGATCGATCGTGACGAGATCGTCGGGCCAGCAGCATCGTGTCGCCCACCACCAGACGGCCGCGGCGGCGAGTGAAACACCCAGTTGGATCGCCAACGGCAACGGCACAAATCCCATCACGATCACCGGCGCGTCCCACCAGCCGACGAAGTCCTGCTGCACGAATACGAGGCCTGCAAGCAGAAGCCAGAGAACCGTCAGGCGGCGGCCGGCCGTGCCGGAAGAAATGATTTGGCGAGTTGGCTTGTCGATGGGGGATGGAACGGGAATCATCGGTCGTGCTGTAGCACAGCGTGCGGGAAGGGCATGGGCGACAGGATACTGGACCACATCGCCCGGTGGCGATCACTACCCCTGTAGTGATGTGTCGGGCCGCGGTACGATTCGATTCCCTCAGATTCCCGTGTTCCCCGCCTGACCACAATGTTCGAACCCGTTCGCGGTAAACCCGATTTTCCTTCTCTCGAGGCGGAGATCGCCTCCCTCTGGCGCAGGGCAGACATCTATCAAAAGTCGCTTGCGGCTCGGGCTGGCTGTCCGCGGTTTGTGTTCTTCGAGGGGCCGCCCACGGCGAATGGCATGCCCCATCCAGGGCACTGTCTGACACGCACAATCAAGGACCTCTATCCCCGTTACCGCACGATGCGGGGCGAGTTGTGCGAGCGGAAAGCGGGCTGGGACACGCATGGCCTTCCGGTCGAGGTCGAGGTCTGCAAGGAGCTCGGCATCCACTCGAAGGCGGAGATCGAGGCCTATGGCATCGAGCCTTTCATTCATCGATGCCAGGAGAGCGTCTGGCGGTACACGAAGGAGTGGGAAACGCTCACTGAGCGAATTGGTTTCTGGATTGACCTCTCAGAAGCCTACGTCACCTATCACAAGTCGTTCGTCGAGAGCGTCTGGTGGGCGCTCGCGACGCTGTTTGATCGCGGGCTGCTCTACAAAGGGCACAAGATCGTCTGGTGGTGGGCGCAGGGAGGTACGGCGCTTTCGAGCGGCGAGGTCGGCCAGGGCTACCGCGAGGTAGCCGACCCAAGCGTTTATGTGGCGTTTCCAATGCTCGATGATGCCGGGGTGTCCACGAATAGAAATCTCGTTGCCTGGACGACGACGCCCTGGACGCTTCCGTCGAATCAGTTCGCGGCGGTGAAGGCCGACCTCGACTACGTCGTGCTTCGAGAAACCGGCACGGAGGCTGGTGGGCCTGAGTACGTTGTGGCTGAAGCGCTCGCTGTGTCGCTTGGCGAGAAGACCAAGAAACAATTTGATGTCATCGAGCAGCTTTCAGGAGCAACGCTCGTAGGCCGTTCGTACGTGCCCCCGTTCGACATCTACAGATCCGCCGGATCCCCGCAGCCCGAGCCGCTTGCAAGCGGTGGCTCCGAGCCGGCTGCCTGGAGAATCGTCGCCGCCGACTTCGTGACGACCGATTCGGGCACCGGCGTCGTTCACATTGCGCCCGCCTTCGGCGAGGTTGACTACGGCGTGCTCGTGGCGGAGCAGGCTCGGTTTGCGAAAGGTGCCGGGCCTGCGCTCCTCAACGCCGTGGCCTCGGACGGCACGTTTACCGATGCCTTTCCAATGGGGAGCGGTCGGTTTGTGAAAGATTGCGACCGCGACATCACTCGCGACCTGAAGGCCCGTGGACGTCTCGTCCATCAAGAACAGTACGTCCACGACTACCCGTTCTGCTGGCGGGCCGACAAGGACCCACTCATCCAGTATCCGCGGGAAAGCTGGTTCATTCGTACGAGCCGGTTCCGCGAGCAGATGCTTGCCAACAACGAGCGGATCGACTGGCTGCCCGATCACATCAAGAACGGCCGATTCGGCAATTTTCTCGAGTCCAATGTCGACTGGGCGCTCTCCCGCGAGCGGTACTGGGGCACGCCGCTGCCCATTTGGGTGTGCGAGGAGACGGGCCGGGCGGAGGCTGTGCCGTCGTACGATGCGCTCATGACCAAGCCGGGCATCACTGGCACTGAGGTTTTTGACGAGGCGAAGCGGGCCAAGCCTGACCTTTCTGATGACCTGCGTGTTCACAAGCCCTACATCGATGCGGTCACGTACGACTCGCCGTTCGCGAAGGGCTCTCGGATGCGGCGGGTGCCCGAAGTGATCGACTGCTGGTTCGATTCCGGCTGCATGCCGTTTGCCCAATGGGGCTGGCCACACCGTGGCCACGACGAATTTTCTGGTCAGTTTCCGGCCGATTTTATTTCTGAGGCGATCGACCAGACCCGCGGCTGGTTCTACAGCCAGGTGGCCATCAGCACGCTCCTCTTTGGAACTGCCAACGAGGCTGGTCTCCCGGCCGGTGTTGTCCTGCCGCCATCGGAGTATCCGCACCCCTTCAAGACCTGCATCGTCCTCGGACACATGCTGGGCGAAGATGGGCAGAAGATGAGCAAGAGTCGGCGGAACTACCGCGAGCCTGCGGAGATTTTCGATGCGTATGGGGCCGACGCCCTGCGGTGGTTTTTCCTTGCGGGCCAACCTCCGTGGACGAGCATTCGCTACAACGAGCGGACGATCCGCGAGAGCGTTCCGGAGTTTTTGCTGCGACTCTGGAATGTCTATTCGTTCTTCGTCATCTACGCACAGATCGACGGATTTGATCCTGGTGCAACAATCGACTCGCCGGGGCAGCTCAATCACGCTGATCTCGCTCGTGCCCGCGGCTGGCGGACTGCCTCGGCCCGCAGTGAGCTGGACCGCTGGATGCTGTCGGAGCTCCACGCGACGGCCGCCTCCATGGTCGAACGGCTCGACGCGTTCGACCACTTTTCCGCAGCCGGCGAGCTCTCGAAGCTCGTCGATGCGGTGAGTAACTGGTTTGTCCGCCGAAGTCGTGATCGGTTCTGGGCTTCCGGACGCGCCGACACCGGTCCAGACGCCAATGCTGAAAAGCTCGATGCCTACTGGACGCTTTACGAAACGCTTCTCGTTGTCACGCGGCTGGCCGCGCCATTTGTGCCATTCGTCTCGGAGGCGATTTGGCAGAACCTGGCAGTTGGTGCGTTTGGCAACAAGGTGCCAGAAAGCGTGCACCTCACCGATTTCCCCGAGGGTGATGAGGGACTCGTCGATCGCGATCTCGTGCGACGGATGGCACTGGTTCGTGACGTGGCGTCGCTGGGTCGTGCCGCACGGGCCGCTGAAAAGCTCAAGGTGCGGCAGCCGCTGTCGAAGGTGGAAGTGATCCTCGCTGACGCGACGCCCGGTGACGACGCGTGGCTCTCCGCGCATGCGGCGCTCGTGTGCGATGAGCTCAACGTCAAGCACTTTGAAGTGTGTCGGGAGCCCGATCGCTACATCGAGCGAAGTATTCTTCCCGATCTCAAAAAGCTCGGGCCTCGGCTTGGCCGCGACCTGCCCAGGGTTCGGCAGGCGCTCACAACGGCCGATGCTTCCGCGATCCTGGCTTCGATTCAATCGACTGGCCGGGCAATGCTCCCGCTGCCGGGAGGCGGGGAGGCAATGCTCGAAGAAGGCGACGTCATCGTCCGCACGACTGCCAAGCCTGGATGGGCGGCCGCGGAAGGGCCCCGGGCGGTGGTCGTGGTGGCGAGCGAACTCACGCCGGAACTGGTCGCCGAGGGGCTTGTTCGCGAAGTCGTGCATGCGGTGCAGACTCGCCGCAAGGCACTTGATCTGGAGTTCACCGACCGCATCGATCTCGTGTTCGCAACCCCTTCGGACGAGCTGCGTGCCGCAATCGAGGCCCACCGCGACTTCATCCTGGCCGAGACTCTCGCGGTGACACTACTCGCGGTGACACTAGCGGTCGCGGCCGATGGTGTGCCAGGCGAGGCCATCGACATCGACAGCCACGAACTCGTGATCGAAGTCAAGCTACGGGCCGCGTCGCATGTCTGATCCGCGTCATCTCAGGCTGGCCGTCCTTCTCTCCGGCTCCGGCCGAACGCTCGAGAATCTCATTGAGCGGATTGATGCTGGCAGGCTTTTCGCGACAATCCCGGTGGTCATTGCCAGCCGTGGTGACGTACGGGGCGTGCGGATCGCCGAACGCGCTGGTATCCCGGTGCGGGTGTTGCCCCCGGGATCCCAAGAGATGGCCACGTGGAGCGAATCGATTTTTGCCGCCTGCCGCTCGGCCCAGGGCGACCTTGTCGTGATGGCGGGCTTCCTCCATCTCGTCCGCATCCCAGCCGACTTCACCGGTCGCGTGATCAACATCCATCCATCGCTTCTACCAGCTTTTGGAGGCAAGGGATTTCACGGGATGGGGGTGCACCGAGCGGTCCTCGACCGCGGATGTACGATCTCCGGTTGTACGGTACACCTCGTTGACGATGAGTATGACCATGGCCGTGTTCTCTTGCAGCGGGCCGTGCCAGTCCTCCCCGACGATAGTCCCGATTCACTCGCCGCCCGCGTTTTTGCCGCGGAGTGCGAGACCCTTCCTGAAGCGATCAACCGTATCGCGACCGGTCTCCTGCCCTGACCGCATCGGGATCAGGTGGACGGTCCCATCAACAATACCAATACTAAGGCGTGTGCAACCGTCCCCCCGGCTGAACGTCTTATGTCCCGATCGCTCGGCAATGTCATCGCGGACTCGCTTGGTGTGTCGCTCGGATACGGCGACCGGCTGGTGAAGGATGTCCCGGCTGACCGTTTCTCGCGGTTTGCCGCTCCAGGTGGCGTGGTTGTGGCGTCGAACCATCCGGCCTTCATCTACGGCCATCTTTCGCTCTATGCGCCGAAGATTCTCATTCAGCTTGGCCATCCGGCCCCATCGATCCCAGAAGGCTTCGAGGTGTCGTTCTCCAAAGACGCGGTTTGCCGCGATGATCCAGACGGCGATCTGTATCCCTCCATGGACGAGATCCTGGCCTACTTTCGCGAGGGCTATCGCATGGTCACAGGAGCGCTCCGGAGCCTGCCGGATGACGTCTTTCAGCGGCCAAACCCGGCCGAGGGCCCCATGGGCAAACTCTTTCCCACGATCGGCTCCGTGCAGGTCTTCTACTGCGGCGGCCACATGATGATGCATCTCGGCCAAATGAGCGCCTGGCGACGCATGGTTGGCCTGCCCGCGGCCAAATAGCTTCTGTCACATCTGTCATACCGTATGTCTGCTCTGCATCGAGTCTGTTCGCTTGCGTTCACCCTCTTGAGTTTTTCTGCCTCGTCGGCAAACGTCGAAGGCTTCCCTATCCCTGGCGAAGACGGCAAGCATTTCATGACCTATGCCCGGGGCCCGCTCAAACCGGGTGCCAGCGAAGCAGCCGAGCGGTGTGAGCAGCGACGGACCGAAGAGGCGAAACTCGCCCTCGAGATGCTCGAACGGCTCAAATCGCTCGGGCAATTGGGCTACGATGATGCTCCGAAACAGTCGCCGTGAGATGGCCCCAGGATATGTCCATGAACAATCGCAGAATTGCTTTCTTGCTTGCTTTTTCTTGGTGTGCATCGCTCGCGGTGCCTGCCTCGGCACAGGTGGGCTACAACGCAGCCGATGGCTCACCCTGGAACCAGCGAGCAAACGCCGGTCCCGATGCTGAAGTGCCTGGGTGGTATTACAACCTGGGCGTGACCGGGCTGCGGGCGGAGTTGGTGGCGGTTGAGCCGCGAGCGCTCTTGGTGCGGCACGTCTTTCCGGGATCAATCGCCAGCGGCCAAATCGAAGTCGGTGATGTCATCATCGGTGTCGGCGGTGAGCCGTTCCAAAACCCTCACCGCAATGGCTACGGCGAAGAGTTTTTCGGTGGGCATGGGCCTGTCATGGAATTCGCCGAAGCGCTCGAGGCATGCCAAGACAAGAAGGCTGACGGCAAGCTGAAGCTCATGGTGCGGCGGAACGACAAGCAAGGAGATGTCGTGCTTGCCGTCGGAAAAACCTACGGCAGCTATGCGGCGACGTTTCCCGCGAAGTGCCCGAAGTCGGAGAAGATATTGGGCGAGTGCCTCGCACTCCTCATGGCCAATCAGAACGAACATGGTTCGTTTGGCGACGCCCTGGCCGACATGTTCACCCCGCTGGCATTGCTCGCCAGCGGGAATCCAAAGTGCATGCCTGCCGTGACCCGAGCGGTGGAGCGAATCTGCATGGAGGCGAAGCCAGGGGACCGCCCGCCCGATGGCCTCCGCAACTGGTTCTTCATGAGCCAGGCCATCATCCTGAGCGAGTATTACCTGGCCACCGGCGACAAGCGGGTGCTCCCGTCGCTCCAGCACATCCACGACAACATCGCCTCCGGCCAGTATCTCGACATGTCGCAGATCAATCCGAAGGCGAAGGAGTCTCACCCTGATTCATTTCCCAAGGGCCCTCGCGACTCGCACGGAGGCTGGGGCCACAACCCCGGCTTCGAAGGATATGGCCCGATCTCGATGATCACTGGCCAAGGGGCGCTCGCCTATTCCCTCATGCATCGCTGCGGTATCGAGATCGATCGTGCCCGGCATGATGCCGCATACGACTTTCTGGCCCGAGCGACCGGCCCCAACGGCTACGTGTGGTATGGCGATTCGATTGGCGGGAGTCCCGATGGTTGGGCCGACATGGGACGCACCGGTGCCGCCGGCATTGCAAACATGCTTTCGCCCTATCCTGAGCCTGTCTATCGGCAACGGGCCTTGGCTCATGCCCGCGTAATCGGTCTGCATCCGCAGAGTTTTCCCGACACTCACGGGTCGCCGATGATGGGCATGGCCTACACGGCGCTTGCTGCCAATACAGACCAGCAGAGCTTTCGCGCCCTGATGGATGCGAACCGTTGGTGGTTCACGATGGCCCGGTGCGCCGACGGAACGTTTTACTATCAGCCCAATCGTGACAACGCCGGCTACGGCGATTCGAACCGCGTGATGGCCACTGCGGTCGTGGCCTTCATTTTTTCGATCCCGAAGCAGAGCCTCGTCATCTTCGGCAAGCAGCCCCCCAAAGCCAGCCCGGTCAAGACCATTCCGCGGAAGCCGGCAGCGAAGGCCGCCAGTGGCAATGAATCCTGACGCGCAAGCCTGGGTCGAACAGGACGATGCCAGGGCAACTCGTCGTCGATGACTGCGCAGACCTCTCCCTTCCCAACACTCGCCACGGGCATGTTCCTTACGACGGGATCATCGGTCGAATCACCGTGCTCGGGTAGGTCGCCATCGTATACTCGATGAATGACGACATACCGTGCGAGCCTGCCCTGACCAGCGTCGAAATGCCCTACGACCCATGTGGCTACGAGGCCGCGAACATGCTCGATCGCATCATCGATGGCGGAGGGCCACCATCGTGACCAAACTCGCAGAGGTTTTCATGGCATGGGCGCTGCTTGCCGTTGCCGCGGCGGCAGCCGAAAGCGCGGTGTCATACAACCGCGATGTCCGCCCGATCCTTTCCGACCGATGCTTTGCATGCCACGGGTTTGATCCCAAGACCCGCGAGGCCGGGCTTCGACTCGACCTGCGCGAAGCGGCCCTGGCAGGCGGCGACAGTGGCGACGCGGCGATCGTGCCCGGTGATCCTGAGGCGAGCCTCGTGATCGATCGCATTACGTCGAAAGACCCCGATGTGATCATGCCGCCTGAGTCGTTGCACAAGCCGCTTGGACCAGAGGACGTGGACGTGCTGACGCGGTGGGTCAAGCAGGGGGCCGAATACGAACCTCACTGGGCGTTTCTACAGCCGGCTCGAACAGAACCCCCGGCCGTGCAAGACCAGGCCTGGCCACGCACGATGATCGATCGGTTTGTGCTCGCGAAGCTCGAGGCGAAGGGCCTTGCGCCATCGCCCGAGGCTGACCGGAAAACACTCCTTCGCCGCGTGGCGCTCGACCTCACCGGTCTGCCGCCCACGCCCGAAGAAGTCGATGCGTTTGTGAATGATTTCAGCGACAACGCCTACGAGAAGGTGGTCGATCGGCTGCTGGCGTCTCCCCACTGTGCCGAGCGGCTCGCCATGCCGTGGCTCGATGCAGCCCGCTACGCCGACTCCAACGGCTACCAGTTTGACAACGACCGCTGGGCCTGGCCGTGGCGGGATTGGCTCATCCGACAGATCGACGCGAATCGGCCGTTTGATCAGGTCATCGTCGAAATGCTGGCTGGCGACCATCTCGACAATCCGACCCAGGATCAACTGCTGGCCACGTCGTTCAACCGCAACCATTTTGTGAATGCCGAGGGGGGCGCGATCGCCGAGGAGGTGCGGTTCAACTACGTGCTCGACCGGATCGAGACGACATCCACGACGTTTCTTGGCCTGACGTACGCGTGCGCCCAATGCCACGATCACAAATACGATCCCGTGAGCCAGAAAAACTACTACCAGCTCTTCGCGTTCCTGGGCCAAGTCGATGAGAACGGGAAGAATGGGCGCGCCGTCGATACATGGGATTTT
>JBGTKO010000506.1:0-12332 GCA_041744595.1 Pirellulales bacterium | reverse complement strand
TCGCCTGGCGACCTCAAGCCGGAGCCGACGCCGGGACGGCGGCGACGGCGCGACAGCATCCCGTCCGGCGAAGTGGCACGGGCAACCCCGAGCCACGGTGGACGATGCATGTGGTAATCCGCCTTGCCAGTCCGGAACGAGCCCAGCTATCACGACCCCAGCGAAACACACAGTCCCAGGTAACAACGAGCCCGTGGCACGACCGTCTCAACTCTTCCGACGACGACCTCCTGGGCTCGTGCCGCGGCAGTTTCGACGCGACCGGGCGATTTTTATCCATGTGCCCAAGTGTGCTGGCTCGGCGATGCTCGACGCCTGGCTCGGATTCCAAACCGGTCATGTCACGGCCGAGCAATACCGAGATGCCGACCCGGCCTTCTTTGAGTCGGCGTATGTGTTCACGTTCGTCCGCGATCCACTGACTCGCTTCATCTCCGCCTATGACCATATTCAGACGGACGATCTCTGGGACTACCTTCCCGAGATGAAGCGGCTCGTGGATCAGCATGGCGGCACGGTCGCTGAGGTGGCGGAGCGGATCCGGCCCGAGACCGATCTCCTGGCCCTTCCCTGGTTTGCGCCACAGTACACGTTCCTCGAGATCCGTGGCCGGCTTGCGGTCAACCGCGCTTTCAAGACCGAGTCGTTCACCAGCGACCTCGACGTAATTCGCGGCGAGACAGCGATCCACTTTCGTGACATCGCATCGGTCAATCGCCGCGGCGCCATGACCGCGACCGCGGCCGATCGCCTTGGACCGGCCGGCATTGCCAATCTCCGCCGGCTCTATGCCCGCGACTTCACGCTCTTCGGCTACTACTAGCTTCACGCGGCCAAAGCCTTCCATGGCCTTTGGCCACTTGGCCGCATCGTGCGGCGATCGTGTGCTACGCGACGGGGGCCGGAAACCGATCCTGGATCGGCTGGACACCGAGCGGCTCGGTCCGCAATCCCTCCATCGCACGAACGCACGCCTCGGCCGCCGGCAGCGTCGTGATGCATGGCACGCCATAGAGCACGCTCGCCGCTCGGATGCGGCCCTCGTCAGTCCGGGCACCCTTGCCTCGCGGCGTGTTGAAGATGAGCTGGACGCGGCCATCGATGAGATGGTCAATGAGATTCGGGTGCCCTTCCTGAAGTTTCTTGACGACTTCAACCGCGATGCCGGCGGCAGCCAACGACCGCGCGGTCCCCGATGTTGCCATGAGCTCAAATCCGAGGTCGATCAACCGCCGCGCAAGGCCCACCATCTGTTCCTTGGCCTGCTCGCTGGCCACGCTGAGAAAGATTCTCCCTTGCTCCGGCAGCAAAATACCCGCCGCGATCTGGCTCTTGGCGAACGCGCTTGCGAAATTCTCGCTCACGCCCATCACCTCACCGGTGCTGCGCATCTCTGGGCCAAGCGCGATATCGACGCCCGCAAACTTCACGAATGGGAAGACGCTCTCTTTGACACTCACATGAGCGGGTTCTGGATCGACCGTCACCCCCTGCTCCGCAAGGCTCACTCCAGCCATCACCTTCACCGCGACCTTTGCGACCGGCAGCCCCGTCGCCTTCGCCACGAACGGTACCGTGCGGCTGGCCCGCGGGTTCACCTCGATGACGTAAATCGCGGGCCTCGTTGACCCGTCGGCATCGACCTCTTTCTTCACGGCGAACTGGACGTTCATGAGTCCCACCACCCCCAGGCTCCGGGCGAGCCCTGACGCCGCGGCCTTGATCTCGGCAATGACATCGTCCGAAAGACTGTGAGGCGGGATGCAGCAGGCCGAATCGCCTGAATGCACGCCCGCCTCTTCGATGTGCTCCATGACCCCCGCGACGATCACGTCGCGACCGTCGCAGATGCAGTCGACATCGACCTCGATGGCGTCTTCGAGGAACCGGTCGATGAGCACCGGTTGCCCCTGTGCCACCGCAAATGCCTCGGCCACGTACCGCTCGAACTGAGAATGGTCGTAGCAGATTTCCATTGCTCGGCCGCCGAGGACGAAACTGGGCCGCACGAGTGACGGGTAGCCGATGCGGGCCACCTCTCTGCGGGCCTGTTCAAGCGTTCGGGCGATGCCGCTGTCCGGCTGCTTGAGCCCGAGGCGATCGAGAAGATCACGAAATTTTTCCCTGTCTTCAGCCATCTCGATCGTATCCACCGACGTGCCGATGATCGGCAGGCCGGCTGCGTGGAGGGCACGGGCGAGGTTCAGCGGCGTCTGACCGCCGAGCTGCACAATCACGCCGTCGGGCTCGATGCGATCGGCGATGTTGAGGACATCCTCGCAGGTCAGCGGCTCAAAGAAGAGCATGTCGCTCGTGTCATAGTCGGTGCTCACCGTCTCGGGGTTTGAGTTGACCATCACGCTCTCGATCCCGAGCTCGCGAAGCGCAAAGCTCGCGTGGCAGCAGCAGTAGTCGAACTCGATCCCCTGCCCAATCCGATTGGGACCACCCCCCAGGATCATCACACGCTTGCGGCCAGGCTCCTTGGGCCGCGTCTCATCCTCGTCTTCCCATGAAGAATAATAGTAGGGCGTGGAGGCCTCGAACTCGGCAGCGCAGGTGTCTACGGCCTTGTACACCACGACAATCCCTCGCCGCTTCCGCTCGGCTCGCACCTCCATCTCACAGGAGCCCAAGAGCGTGGAGAGCTGGCGGTCGGAGTAGCCCGCCTGCTTGGCCGCTCGCAAGAGCCCGTCGTCGATCGCCGTGAGCGAGCCAACCGTTCGCAGGAGGCTCTCCATCTCGACGAGCTGGTGAAGTTGGTCGAGGAACCAGCGGTCAATCGCCGTGATCTCGTAGATCTCATCGACCGTCATACCCGCAAGCATGGCATACCGCAGGTACCAGACCCGGTCTGGGTCGGGCGAGGCGATCTTCGCCCGGATGTCATCGAGGCCGGGTTGGGCGGGCGTGCCCCAGACGTCCTTGCCGTCACAGCCGAAACCAAAGGCGCCGACCTCGAGGCCACGGAGGGCCTTCTGAAAGGCCTCTTTGAACGTCCGGCCGATTGCCATTGTCTCACCCACACTCTTCATCTGCGTGGTGAGCCGCGGGTCGGCTTCGGGAAACTTCTCGAACGCGAACCGCGGCACCTTGACCACGACATAGTCGATCGATGGCTCGAAGCAGGCCTTGGTCCGACGGGTGATGTCGTTGGGAAGCTCGTGCAGCCGCCAGCCCACGGCGAGCTTCGCGGCGATCTTCGCGATTGGAAATCCTGTGGCCTTGCTGGCAAGCGCCGAGGAGCGGCTCACCCGCGGGTTCATCTCGATGACGACCATCCGACCGGTTTTCGGGTCTACCGCAAACTGGATGTTGGAACCTCCGGTCTCGACGCCCACGGCCCGAATGACGGCGAAGCTGGCGTCTCGCATCTTCTGATACTGACGGTCGGTGAGCGTCATCGCCGGGGCGACGGTGATCGAGTCACCGGTATGGACGCCGCACGCATCAAAATTCTCGATGGAGCAGATGACGACGGCGTTGTCGTCGGCATCTCGCATCACCTCCATCTCGAATTCCTTCCAGCCGAGGATCGACTCCTCGACGAGCACTTCACTCACGGGCGAGAGGTCGAGCCCACGCTGCACCTTGGTGTCAAACTCCTCTCGGTTAAACGCAATGCCGGAACCCGACCCACCGAGCGTGAAGCTTGGCCGGATCACCGCCGGCAGGCCGATCTCGGAAACCGCCTCGCGGGCTTCCGCCAAGCTCCGAACGATGCGGCTCCGGCAGGATTCGAGACCGATCTTGTCCATGAGGGCCTTGAAGACCTCGCGGTCCTCGCCTCGCTTGATCGCGTCGGCCTTTGCCCCGATCATCTCCACGCCATGCTTCGCGAGGATGCCGCGGTGCTCGAGCTCCATCGCCAGATTGAGCGCTGTCTGACCGCCGAGCGTGGGGAGCACCGCATCCGGCTTCTCGGCCTCGATGACCTTCTCGAGCATCTCGACGGTGAGAGGCTCGATGGAGGTCCGGTCTGCTGTCCCCGGATCGGTCATGATCGTGGCCGGATTCGAGTTGACCAGCACGACCCGGTAGCCATCCTCGCGGAGGGCTTTGCAGGCCTGGGTCCCGGAATAGTCGAACTCGCAGGCTTGGCCGATGACAATGGGGCCGGAGCCGATGAGAAGAATCGTGTGGAGGTCGTCGCGGCGTGGCATAGGTGGGTCGCGGGGCGGAAAAAACAAATTTCCCGAGCGTAGCATCGCCCACGCCGTCTGTTCAACGAGCCACTCCGATTCACGGGGTTCCGAGCCAGTGGCCTGGATGCGGTCTATATTCTTGGCGTACCACACGTGAGCCCGACCTTCCCGAAGAGCCTTGCCATGCCGATCGATTCTCCCGCCATCGATGCGCTCCGCGCAACCCTTTCCGAGGAATTCAAAGACACGAGGCTCAATCTTTCGAGCGTGCTCGCCGGGGAAAACCTCAGTGACGCGCAAGCCTGGAGCATTGCCCTGGCGTCCGCCTACTTCCTACGGACACAAAAACTTGCCGCGGCCCTCGAACATGACATCACGGCCGGCCTCGGCGAGGCGGCCGCGGCGGTTGTTTCAGACGCGAAGGCCGCTGCCGGGCTCATGGCGATGAACACGGTCTATTACCGGTTTCGCCACATGATCGGTCATGCGACGGGCAAGGAGAGCTACGCCGCGAGGCCGCCGCGGCTGCGGATGCAGCGGATGGCCAAGCCGGCCACGTCGGCCGTGGACTTCGAGCTCATGAGCCTTGCCTGTGCGGCGCTTGCGGGTTGCGAATTCTGCCTCGGCAACCACGAGGCCAAGCTGATTGCCGAAAGCACGAGTGAAGACGCCTGCCATGACGCCGTACGGATCGCAGCCGTCATCGCCGCCGCCGCCTGCGGCTTTGATATGGCTTGAACCGGCTTCACGCCAGTTCGCGGAGGTAGTCGAGTGTGTAGATGCCACTCGAATGGCCGTCAGAGAAGTCGATCGAGTAGGCGTATTGACCGACGGGACTCATGCCGATCACGGCGAGCGGCACGGTTTCCCGTGGATCAAGCACCGGCAAGAGCGACGTGGCTACCGGGGCCGCTCGCTGTTCGCGACACGTTGCACAGGGGCATGCATCACGAAGGAGCCGCGGTGAGTAGGTCGCCGTGACACCGTCACTCCAGGCGATCTCGATAGCCGGCGGTCGGCCGGGCTCGATGTCGCGGCGGGCGATGCTGGTTGGAAGAGGTGATGTCATGGGGACGCCTCAGGGGAGGGTGTGAACGTGGCACTCCGATGGGCACGATGATCGACGAGACGGCGGCCCTTCCCCTCAAACCGTGGCAGGCTCCCGATTGGCACGGTGGTCACCTCGACCTTCAGGCCGAGACGAAGCTTGAATTCGTTGGCCACCCTTCCAGAATCGCCAAGGCGGTCTTCAATTTCCAATCGCAATACGTCGAGGCTTCCCTGCGTGGCAACGGTCAGTCGGTGTTCGACGACTTCCGGAAAGCTCCTCACGATGTCGTCGATCCCGCCGGGGAATATGTTCACGCCGCGGACGACGAGCATGTCGTCAGCCCGACCAAGGATGCCCCCTTCGAGCCGCACCCAGGGAGGTGCGCCGCTCGCGCCGTTCGTGTCGGCTGTCCAGACGGGTCGGACCACATCGCCGGTCCGATACCGGATCACGGGCGCTCCCGTACGTCCGAGCGTGGTGATCACGAGCTCGGCCAGTTCCCCTGGACCAGCCGGCCGACCCGTCTCCATCGCCAGAAACTCTGGGTGAAACGCCGTTTCGATCACATCGAGGCCGCCGCCGATCAAGTCGC
Source organism: Pirellulales bacterium (assembly GCA_041744595.1). Classification (GTDB taxonomy): domain Bacteria; phylum Planctomycetota; class Planctomycetia; order Pirellulales; family UBA1268; genus QWPN01. The sequence goes on along the minus strand of JBGTKO010000506.1, from coordinate 6,544 downwards.
CCACGCCCCATGGTCCCACCTCGGTCGCGCCCGCATGGTCAAGGACATCACTCCCCCAGGCATCGCCGATGCGGGCCCGCGTGGCCGGGATCGAGCCGCCAGGCTCCCCGACAACGATGACGAGCCGTATCGACGTTGCGGCCAGATCGATCTTGTTGGCTTCGGCTATTTCGGCGAGATGCAGCGCGTAGCTCGGGGTCGCCACGAGCACCGTCACAGCCAGGGCACGGACCAGTTGCAATCGCCCCAGACTCGGCATCCCTCCGGTAGGGATTGCCAGTGCCCCACGGGCGACAACCGCATCGAAGCAACTCCAGAAGCCTGCATAGGGGCCAAACGACGAAGCCACAAGCACACGGTCATCCGGGCGAACGCCACCGCGGTCGAGAATCACCCGCCAGCACTCCATCCACCAGGCCCAATCGACAGGAGTATCGAAAACGGGGAGTGGTCGCCCGTGGGTGCCGCTCGTCTGGTGGAATCGGGAGTACTTCTCGACCGGCCAGGTGAGGTTGCCTGGCACGCCATCGGCGGCGGCTGTGACAAGCTCTTCTTTGAACGTGAATGGCCAGGTGGCCAAGTCCTCGAGCGATGAAAGCCCCTCAGCCGCAACGCGACCCAACTTCGCCTCATAGAACGCGTTGTGTGGCAACACCTCATGCAGGAGGCTGCGGAGGCAGTCGAGCTTGAGCGCGTCGAGCGCGTCCCGCGTCACGGGCTCGACGCGGCCTGATGAAGCAGATGCGGTCATGCCTTAATTATGGCATGCCGAGGCTGGGTATGCCCTGTTGGGGCGAATTCGGTGAGGGCTGCATTCCTTGCCACGGAGCAACAGGTTGTGGTGGCAAAGAGAGCCCCTGATTCCCCGGTGGCCCAAATTGATTCGCTGGTGGTCCAAAGCCTTGGGGTGGAGGCAGTGGTTGCGGCGAGTACTGCTGGAGGGGCGGCATGCTCGGCGGGGGCGCGGGCACAGGTTGCGGCACGGTCGGAATCGGCACCACCTGTGGGGCTGAGGCTGGCGGCAAACTCCCAGAGGCGAGCCTCGCCTGTTCGGCGCGAGCCACGACCGACTCAGCCGGCACTGAAGCGGCCGGCACCATTGCCAGATCGACCACCCGCTCGTCACGGACTTCCCACGGCACGATGTTCTCGGTGACGAAGTCGAGTGGGAAGTATTGGTACCACGGGACCGGGAACGGCTGTCGGACTGTGAGCGTCTCGTACCCGTCCTTCACGAGCTTGATATTTCGCGTTCCGTAGTAGACGAAGTCGTGCGACACGGGGGTCGTGCCGAGCTCGTAGTCATCCACATAGACCAGCGCGCCAGGCGGGTTGCTCCGGATCGTCATCCGCCGCTGCACGCAGCCTGGGGCCAAGAGAATGGCAGTCAGGGCGATGGCCAGGAAGGGGACTCGCATGCCGTGGACCCTAGGGCTTTTCCTGCCCCGTCGCCAGAGCGCTGAGGCCGCCGCGGATGGCCCTGACCAGGGTCAGAGAACAGGCATGGAGAAATCGGCCCGCAGGAAGGTAAGCTACGAGGTTTCGGCAACCTTCATTTCTTTTTTGAGAGGACAGCGACGCGTGGGATCCGGCAAGAGCCTCGAGTACTGCGATCTCACGGATGTTGGCCGGCGGCGGTCGAACAACCAGGATTCCAAGGCCGTTCTCGACGCCTGGAGCCCCGATCAGTATCGCACACGGGGCTGGGTTTTCCTCGTGGCAGACGGCATGGGGGCACACGCCGCCGGCGAAATGGCAAGCGACCTCGCCGCCAAAAGTGTGCCGCTGATCTACGAAAAGTTGGCTGCACGATCCCCACCGCTGGCGTTGCGAACGAGTATCCAGCAGGCCAATGCAGAGATCCACGCCCGCGGTGAGAGTGCCTTGGACCTCCGGGGCATGGGTACGACCTGCACCGTCCTCGTCCTGGGTCCCCGAGGCGCCCTCGTCGGTCACGTAGGCGACAGCCGTGCTTACCGTGTGCGAGACAATCAGATCGAACAACTCTCCGCCGACCACTCGCTTGCCTGGGAGGTCGAGGCTCAGCGGGCGCGGAGCCCGGATTCATCGCCGGAGAATGCGCCCCACGTTCCCAAGAACATCATCACACGATCACTCGGACCACACAGCCGAGTGGAGGTTGATCTCGAAGGGCCGTTCCCGGTCGCGAATGGGGACGTGTATGTCGTGTGCAGCGACGGTCTCTCGGGACAGGTCGCCGACGAGGAAATCGGGGCAATCGTATCAGAGCTCCCCCCCGCCGATGCAGCAGCCGCGCTTGTCGGGCTGACATTGGTCCGCGGCGCGCCCGACAATGTGACGCTGGTCGTCGCCCGCGCGGGCTCGAAAGAAAAGACATCCTCGAGAGCGGACGCTCTTCCTTGGCCACTCACGGAAGCCACCGCGTCAGAGGGGAATCAGTCGCTTCCCACGGGGCCGCTGGCCGTGGCAGCAGGTGGCTTGCTTGGGGCCCTCATTCTCAATCCGGCTGCGCTCCTCGGGCAGGACGGCTTGGGAGGAATGCTGGGGGACCTCGCCTCGCCGCTGGGTTGGGCTCTGACAGGACTCATGGTACTCCTCTTTGTGGCCGGCACCGTGGCGGCGATTGTTTCCATGCTGGCCCCTGCCGGAGACGAGATGCATATCCTCCGGCCCGGGGCGAAACTCGGAAAGGGGCCCTACCGCTCGTACGACTGCAGCCTCTCGGCACCGCTCGTGGAAGGGATTGTGGCGAGCGTCGAAACCGCTGCCGATGGGCTCGCTGATCCCGAAAGACAACGTATCCTCGAGCGGGCTGCGAAGGCCCGCCAGGTCGTGGCGGCAGGCAATCTTGCTGGCGGCCTCTCGGAAGCAACCGCCGCCATCGCGATGTACCACGAGGCGGTCGTCGCCATACGCAACGATCATGCCTGAGGACCTGGCGCTGATCGGTCGTTTCAGTGCCACAAAACCGGCCTGCCGGTGACGACCACGGTGCCGTTACACTTCGGCCGGCATGAAAATCATCACCCGTTACGTGCTCTGGGAATTGCTCCAGGTTTTCCTGGTGGCCCTCTCGGCCCTCACGCTGTTCATGCTGGTTGTGGGCCTGGTCAAAGAGGCCCAGCAGCAGGGGCTCGGGCTTCTCCAAATCCTCATGCTCGTGCCCTACGTCGTCCCCGAGGCGATGCGGTTTGCCGTCCCGGGCACGATGCTGTTCGCCGTTGCCAGCGTGTTCGGCCGGATGAGTGCGGCCAATGAGGTGACGGCCCTCAAGGCAGCGGGCATTTCCCCAATGGCGCTCATCTGGCCTGCGGTCGCGCTTGCGATGGCGGTGAGTTTCGTATCGGTCTGGCTCAACGACGTGGCCGTCTCCTGGGGACGCGACGGTATCCGTCGCGTCGTCGTCAACAGTGTCGAAGAGATCATCTACGGACGGCTGCGACAGCAGCGGAGCTACAGCACTCCGCAGGTCTCGATCAATGTGAAGGGAGTGGACGGCCGTCGGCTTCTGCGGCCCACACTCTCATTCCTGTCGAGTGACTCGGGTACACCAGCCACGATCTCGGCAGCGGAGGCCATGCTCGAGGCGAATCCCGAAGCGGGCACGCTCATCGTGACGTTTCGAGACGGCACGCTCCAGATGGGGGAATACACCGCATCGTTTCCCGATACGATCGTCCGCGAGGTGCCGCTCGACGCCGTCAGCCGCAAAGAGACGATCTCGACGAGTCCTTCCGAAATCCCGATGGCACAGTTCGCAGTGGCTCGAAAGCAGCAGATTGACCTCATCGACAAAGTCGAGCAGATCGCTGCCGGCAAGATCGCCCTCGGCCTGGTCACCGGCCGGATCGAGCAGGCCCTCCCGGGCTTCACCCGATACGAACAGGAACTGATGGGACATGAACGCAATCGGCTGACCCGGGTGATCATGGAACCCTGGCGGCGGTGGGCCAACGGCTTCAGTTGCCTCTGCTTCGTGCTCGTCGGGGCGCCCATGGCAATTCGGATGCGGAATGCCGACTTCCTGACGAGTTTCTTCATGTGCTTTCTTCCGATCCTCGTCGTGTATTACCCCGTGTTCATTCTGGGCGTAGACCAGGCCAAGCGAGGCTCTGTGCCGCCGGTGGCAGTCTGGCTGGGAAACCTCTTGATCGTGCTCTGGGGCTGGTGGCTCCTCCGGCAAGTGATTCGGCAGTAGGCTTGTCGTTTCTGGATGTGCCCACCTCAGAGGAGTTTCGATGAACGTGATGAAGGCGCTTGTCAAAAAGAATGCGGCGCCTGGGCTCTCATTGGAGGACGTGCCGGTCCCCGAGATCGGGATCAATGATGTCCTGATCCACGTCAACCGCACCGGCATCTGCGGGACGGACCTGCACATCTACAACTGGGATTCCTGGGCTCAGAAAACGATTCCCGTGCCCATGGTCGTGGGCCACGAGTTCGTCGGCGAGATCGTGGCGGTCGGCTCGAACGTGACCGACTTCTTTCCGGGCGAAGTCGTCTCGGGCGAAGGCCATGTCGTGTGCGGCCACTGCCGCAATTGCTTGGCGGGCCGCCGGCATCTTTGTAAGAGCACCTCGGGCGTCGGCGTGAATCGCCCCGGTGCCTTCGCCGAGTACCTCTCGCTCCCGCAGACCAACGTCTGGCATCAGGCCCCGGGCGTCGATCTCGATGTGGCGTCGATCTTCGATCCGCTCGGCAATGCGGTCCACACCGCGCTCTCGTTTGACCTGCTCGGTGAGGACGTGCTCGTCACGGGTGCTGGGCCAATCGGAATCATGGCGGTGGCCGTGGCCAAGCATGCCGGCGCGCGGCATGTCGTCATCACCGATGTGAACCCGTATCGTCTTGCCCTCGCGAAGCAGATGGGGGCCACGGTAGCCGCCGACATCCGCTCAGGTGACCTCCAGCAGGTGATGGCCGACCTCGACATGAAAGAAGGCTTTGATGTTGGCCTCGAGATGTCGGGCTCGCCGGCGGCCCTCCGGCAGATGCTCGATGTCATGTGCCACGGCGGCAAGATCGCGATGCTCGGCATCCCGTCAGAACCGATCGCAATCGATTGGAACACCGTCGTCTTTAACATGCTCACGATCAAGGGCATCTACGGCCGCGAGATGTACGAGACCTGGTACAAGATGACTGTCATGATCCAAAGCGGCCTCGATATCTCCCCGGTCATCACCCACCGCTACCACTTCACCGAGTTTGAAAAGGGCTTCGCTGCGATGAAGAGCGGCGAGAGCGGCAAGGTGATCCTGTCGTGGAGAGACGCATGACCCGCGGCATGCCTCGTGATTCGATGTGGGAATCGCTCGCCGAGCAGTCGGCCGCGATGAAAGCCGCTGGCACCTACAAGACCGAGCGTGTGCTCGAGGGGCCGCAGCGGGCACACATCGCGGTGGGCGGTCGCACCGTCCTCAACATGTGTGCCAACAACTACCTCGGCCTCGCTGATCATCCTGAGATCGCCGCCGCCGCCCACGAGGCTCTCGACACCTGGGGCTATGGCCTGGCGAGTGTGCGATTCATCTGCGGCACGCAAAAGCTTCACAAGGATCTCGAAGCCCGCATCAGCGGATTCATCGGGATGGACGACACGATCCTCTACAACTCCTGCTGGGACGCCAACGGTGGTCTTTTTGAGACGATCCTCGGCCCCGACGATGCGATCATTTCCGACGAGCTCAACCATGCGAGCATCATTGACGGGGTTCGGCTCTGCAAAGCCAAGCGGCTGCGGTACAAGACGAACGACATGGCCGACCTGCGGGCCAAGCTCGCCGAAGCGAAAGACGCTCGCTTCCGGCTCATCGCCACCGACGGCGTCTTCTCGATGGATGGCCATCTCGCCAATCTCCCTGACATCTGCGAGCTCGCTGACGAGTTCGACGCCCTCGTGATGGTGGACGACTCGCACGCGGTCGGTTTCGTGGGCCCGCACGGTCGCGGCACGCCCGAGCATTTTGGGGTGACAGACCGCATCGACATCCTGACCGGCACGCTCGGCAAGGCCCTTGGGGGCGCGAGCGGTGGCTACACCTCCGGTCGCAAGGAGCTTATCGAGTGGCTCCGTCAACGCTCTCGCACGTATCTCTTCTCAAACACCGTCGCACCGCCGATCGCCGCCGGCGCCCTCAAGGCGATCGATCTCCTCGAGGCATCCACCACGCTTCGCGACACGCTCGCCGAAAACACCCGATTCTTCCGCGACGAAATGACCCGGCGTGGATTTTCAATCCTCCCGGGCGAGCACCCGATCGTGCCGGTCATGCTCGGCGACGCGGCGGTGGCGACCCGCATGGCCGACCTCATGCTCGCCGAAGGCGTGTATGTGATCGGCTTCTCCTACCCGGTCGTGCCGGAAGGCAAAGCCCGCATCCGCACGCAGGTCTCAGCCGCTCATTCCCACGCCGACCTCGAACAAGCCATCGCCGCCTTCGAGGCCGTGCGCACGCGGATCGGATAGCCCCAGGCTGCTCAGGGTTCACGTCATGCACGACGAGCCCGAATTTTGAGCCAACCGCGGCGGGGGGGGGGGGGGGGGGGGGGGGGGGGGGGG
>JBGTKO010000505.1:0-5879 GCA_041744595.1 Pirellulales bacterium | reverse complement strand
CGAAGGTGGCCAGGAGTTGGCGAGCAAGTCCACCGGCAGCGACGCGGGCAGCCGTTTCGCGGGCGCTGGCCCGTTCGAGGACGGCACGCACACCACCGAGATGTTTGACGGCACCGGCAAGATCGACGTGGCCGGGTCGCGGGCGATTGACCTCTTCGAGGCGTTCGAGCTTGGCATCTTTATTGCTGACCTCGAGGGCCAGCGGGCTGCCGAGCGTCACGCCTTTCCAGAGGCCGGAGAGGAATGTAACGGTATCGGTTTCGATCCGCTGTCGCCCACCGCGGCCGTAGCCTCCTTGGCGGCGCTTGAGCTCAGAATTGATGGCAGCGGCATCGACAGCGAGCCCCGCAGGAAAACCGTCGACGAGTGCGACGAGGGCGGGGCCGTGGGATTCACCGGCGGTCCAATAACGGAGCATGGGGTGGCTGCGGGGCGAGGCGGAACAGGACGTTCGATTCTAATGAGGAAAAGGCCTCGTCCCTAGGCCATTCACGCCAGGGGACTGGCTCGTTTTTCGAAGAAAAAGGTGCCTGTTCGGGCCCCCTGCATTCACTTCACGACACGCCGTCGGGGAGTAGCCCCGTGATGAGTCGGCAGGCCTCGAGGTATTTCGTGCGGGTGCCGCTCACGACATCATCCGGCAGATCGGGGGGAGGGCTGGCCTTGTCCCAGCCGCTCGTTTCGAGCCAGTCACGCACAAACTGCTTGTCAAACGACTCGGGCACCCCGTCTTGGCCGGTCGCGGCGGCCGGCCAGAATCGCGAGCTGTCGGGGGTAAGGACTTCATCAACGAGGATGATCGAGCCGTCGGGAAGCCGACCCCACTCGAACTTCGTGTCAGCGAGCACGATGCCGCGAGCAGCAGCGTGATCAGCCCCACGGCGATAGACCTCAAGGCTCCTGTCCCGGAGTGTGCCCGCGATGTCGGTGCCGATGGAGCCAGCCATCATGTCGAACGACACATTCTCGTCATGTCCGCTCGTGGCCTTGGTGGCTGGTGTAAAGATAGGCTCTGGGAGCCGGTCGCCAGGGCGAAGTCCGGCGGGTAGAGACACGCCGCAGACGGTACCGTGTTTCTGGTATTCGACGAGGCCCGATCCGGCGAGCCACCCGCGAACGACGCACTCAAACGGAATCACCTCCGCGAGGTTCACGAGCATCGTGCGACCACGGAGCGGTTCGCGGTCAACTGTGTCGGGAAGCTCCATTGCATCGACATCGGTCGTGAGGAGATGGTGGGCAATGGGATCGGTGTCGCGTGCAAGGAGGGCGAACCAGAAGGCCGAGATCGTGGTGAGCACCTTGCCCTTGTCGGGAATCGGCGTGGGGAGGATCCAGTCGAAGGCGCTGATTCGGTCGGTGCTCACGATCAGAAGCGTGTCACCGTATCGCTCAGTGTGATGACGGTAGCAGTCGCGAACTTTACCGCGAACTGGCTCGCCGAGTGGAAGATTCGTAGAAGTGACGGACCCGGAGGACGATGCTTTCATGGCGTCGGTTCTACAGCAACGGGGTCGCCCATGTCATGTCGCCGGCCGGGATGCTGTCGCGCCGTCGCCGCCGTCCCGGCGTCGTTTCCGGCTTGAGGTCGCCGTGCGAAGCCCGGCTCTCAGTCCGACGGGCATCGTGCCCGTCGCTGCATTCGGAGAAAACTTTGCTTCGCCATCCGGGCTCCGCTCAGTTTTCTACGCCGGCTCCATGACACGGGCGACCCCTCGCCGAACGGGCGATACCCCCGCGCTAGAGCGCATCTATCTTTGGTGTATCGCCACACACCGACATAAAAGCCCCCCGGCGCAAGCCGGGGGGACTGCGGATAACGCGCCGTCCCGTTTGCCATCACAACCGGGCTCGCCCAACCACCCACCGTCCCCACGCTGGCGCGAGGGGCTTCTATGCTCAGCCGCCACACATAACCCAGATGCGCTCTAGTCAGCAGAAATCGCGGGACATGCGGGGAAGGGAGGCGAGTTCGGAGGTTGAGGGCTCGGGTAAGGTGCTGTCGCTTGTGGCAGCGGTAGCGGATCCGATCATGGTGGCGAGCCGTGTGGCTACTACATGCACGACCTCACCTCGCCGCTGGATCCGGCCCTCGACCATGAGCACTGCGGTGCGGCGGGCGGCGTGGTCGGCGGCCTTCCAGATGTCGGGACGGACCACGATGTTGGCCGCGCCGGTTTCGTCTTCGATCGTGAGAAAGATCATTCCCTTGGCAGTGGCTGGACGCTGGCGGACAAGCACAATGCCAGCCACTCGCACCCGACGGCCCTCCGGAGCGACGGTAGCCTCGGCGATACATGCCACGCCTTGGGTCGCGAGCCGCGGCCGCTCGAAGACGAGTGGATGCGCCGTGAGCGAGAGCCCGCCGGTCCGGTAGTCGGCGATCACTTCGTCTTGTCTTGTCATCAGCGGCAGGCCGCTCGCATCCCCTTCGTCGTCGGCATCGTCTCCGAGCCCCTCCAAGAGTGGCCGACTTGTCGGCTTGTCGAGGCATCGCATCGCCTCCCAGACCGCACGGCGACGGGAGAGGCCAAGCGAGGCAAGTGCTCCGGCGCGGGCAAGATGCAAAATCGCTTCACGGTCGATCCTTGCTCGCCGGGCCAATTCTCGCGGCAGCCGAAAGGGACCGTCCTTTCGGGCTGTCACGATTCGCTCGGCTTCCGCCTCGCCAAGCCCGTAGACCTGTTCGAGCCCCAGCCGAATCGCCGGCTGTGTTTTCATGCCCGAATGCACGTCATCCGACAGACCGGAGGAAAAATCTGCCGCCGCAGGAAGCGGCGATCGCCGACTATGGCAAACCTCGGCTTTGCCATCGGTCGGGCAAGTGGACAAAGGCCATGGATGGCTTTGTCCACGGAAAGACAGCATCGCGTGCCATTGGCTTGCGTTGACGTCGGCAGGCAGCACCCTCACGCCGTGATTTTGGGCATCGCGAACGAGCTGGGCAGGGGCATAAAAGCCCATTGGCTGGCTCGCCAGAAGCGCCGCTGTAAACGCAGCCGGGTGGTGGTGTTTGAGCCATGCAGAGACGTAGACCAACAGCGCGAAGCTCGCCGCGTGTGACTCAGGAAAACCGTATTCACCAAAACCACGAATCTGATTGAAGACCTGCTCGGCAAACTCACTCGAGAGCCCACGAGCGAGCATGCCATCGACGAGCTTCTTGTGAAACTCGTCGATCACGCCCGGCCGTCGCCAGGCCCCCATTGCCCTTCGCAACTGATCTGCCTCGCCTGGCGTGAAGCCGGCCGCGACCACGGCCAGTCGCATCGCCTGCTCTTGAAAGAGTGGCACGCCGAGTGTTTTTTCGAGCACCTCACGGATCGCATCGTTCGGGTAGGTGATGGTCTCCTCGCCAGATCGCCTGCGCAGGTAAGGATGCACCATGTTCCCCTGGATCGGTCCCGGCCGCACGATCGCCACCTCGATCACAAGATCATAAAAACACCGTGGCTGGAGCCTCGGCAGCATGCTCATCTGCGCCCGGCTCTCGATCTGAAAAACACCGATCGTGTCGGCTCGCGAAATCATCTCGTAGACAGCCGGATCCTCGGCCGGCACGGTGGCCAGGGTAAGCGCAGGGCCTCCAGCCTCCTCGACAAGATCAAAAGCCCGGTGGATCGCCGTGAGCATGCCAAGGGCAAGGCAATCGACCTTCAGAATGCCAAGCTCGTCGAGGTCGTTTTTGTCCCACTGCACGATCGTGCGGCCTGGCATCGTAGCCGGCTGCACGGGCACGAGATCGGTGAGCCGCCCTCGTGTCATCACCATGCCCCCCACGTGCTGGCCGAGATGCCGCGGAAAGCCGACGATGCTGCCGACGAGTGACACGAGCCTTTTCCCAGTGTCACTCGCAGGATCGAGTCCCGCTTCGACGAGCCTCGCCGGCAGATTTTCAAGGCGATCGCCGACATCAAGCACGGTGGAGAGCGTATCGACTCGATCGAGCGATAGCCCCAGCGCCTTGCCCACGTCGCGAACAGCCGATCGCAGCCGGTATGAAATCACTTCAGCCGTCATGGCGGCCCGGTCGCGGCCATACGTCTCGTAGATGTATTGGAGCACCTCCTCGCGGCGGTGATGCTCGAAGTCGACATCGATATCGGGAGCCTCGCACCGCTCTCGACTCACGAACCGCTCGAAGAGGACATTCATCCGGGCCGGATCGACCGACGTGATGCCAAGGCAATAGCAGATCGCCGAGTTGGCCGCCGACCCGCGACCCTGGCAGAGAATTTTCTGTCGTCGCGCAAAACGCACGATGTCGAAGACGGTGAGAAAATACGCCTCGTAGCCAAGCTCACAAACGAGCTCGAGCTCGTGGGCGATAAGCTCTCGAACCTTCTCTGGAATCCCGTCGGGGTACCGTTTTCGAGCGCCCTTCCAGGCAAGGTACGCAAGATGCTCGCCCGCAGTACGATCCGGTGGCACGGTGGCCAGCGGGTATTCGTATTTCAGGGCGTCGAGCGAGAACGTGCAGCGGGCGGCAATCTCTGTTGATCGCTCGACCGCTCCGGGGAGAGCCGAAAACCTCTCGGCGATTCGCCACCGCTCGTGGAGATGACGCTCGCCATTGGCAAGCAGCCTGCCGCGGATGGCATCGACCGTGCTGCGATGCCGCACTGCCGTCAACACATCGAAAAGCGGCAGCCGGCTCCGCGCATGGTAGCGAACATCACCTGCCGCCACGATCGGCACACCGGTTTCTCTGGCGACGCGGCCAAACCATAGAAGCCGCTCGGCGTCGTCGCCTTCGAGAGCCACTTCGGCGAGCGACCAGAGCCGGTCACCAAAAACCTCTCGCCAGCAGGCGAGTTTTTGGGCGAGCTCTCGCAGGCTGCCCTCCCCAAATGATTTGCCGCGGTCGAGCGTGGCCAGTGGCACGCCTGCCAGGAGGCCGTGCGTGTGCCGCGCAATGTCGTCGAGCGTCAGAAGACACGCTCCGGCGGGGCGAGCAGGAATGTCTTCATCATCTTCATCGATATTCGGCCGTTCGTGACTCGTGTGCTTCTCGGCAGCCTGGGCATACCCGTGTGTCAGCAACTGGCAGAGGTTTTTGTAGCCGGCTGCATTGGCAACCCAGACGATGATCGGCGGGGCGTCCACCGGAGTGAGCTGCGCCCCAATGACAAGCTTGATGCCCGCCTGCTTGGCCGCCCCATGCGCCCGCACGACTCCCGTGAGCATGGCCCGATCGGTAATCGCGAGCGCCTCGTAGCCGAGCGAGGCGGCACGGGTGACCAACTCCTCAGGGTGCGAGGATCCCTCAAGAAACGAAAAGTTGCTCGTGCAATGAAGCTCGGCATACCGCGGCAAATCGGTTGTCATTCCATGCCTCCTCTTTTCATGCGAACACCCCGTGCAAATACCAGTCGCTTTCTCGGTGGCCGCGTGGCTTGCCACCGAGCCGCCGAAACAGCCAGAATCTTGCCCCCGATTCCGTCTCCACGACGTAGTAGTCACGGCGGACCGTCGGCCCGCGCCACCAGGCCGTCTCGATCCGTTCAGGACCGTGTGCCTTGATGACGCAGTGGACTGCGCCACTGAGCCGAAACCTCGCTGGCGGTCCGTCGGACGCGACCGAAATCGTTTCCGTTTCGAGTGGAATCGGTCGCGGTGGCATCCAAACAGGCCTGCTACCCGCGCGTGACAAGCGAGGGCTGCTGCCCCGAGTGGCCACTGCGGCTGGCGGGGCAGCAAGCCAGGCATGTTCCGGTTGTGCGTCGGCCACGAGCCGCGGCTCGAAGACAGCCGGTCGCCCGAGCCTGCCGGCGAGCCGGTCGAGCAGAAGCCCGACCTCGAGGGTCTGTTCCTCAGCGGTTGCCGCCGAATGGCCATCGGCGCTCGTGTCAAAGAGCGGCCGCTGCCGACATGTGGCC
>JBGTKO010000504.1:0-24869 GCA_041744595.1 Pirellulales bacterium | reverse complement strand
GGATTTTCGTTTTCTTCCGAGCGACCCGGTCATGTCGCTGGCCACGCCCGAGCAGGAGCAGGAATTCGCACGCTTCCAGGAGGCCGAAGCGAAGGCCTACGAGGCATTCGGTGGAAAGGAGGCTGAGAAGAGGCTCAATGCTGAAACTCGCCAATGGGCCGTTGGCCTGACCGAAGAGCAGATAAATAAACTCCCTTCGCTCATTCACGGCCTCGTGGGCCGGTCTCGCTACGGCAAGGATTTCCAGGCCCCGATGCAGCTCCCCAAACTGCGTGACTACTACGCCAACCACGCCGCAGCCCAAGATGCCGACTGGCTTCCGACGTACAGGGCGTGGATCGACGCCATGAAGGCCCGCATGGTCCAGCAAAAGGCGATGCCGCTGGTGATGGTCATGCGCGACCGCACGAAACCGGCGCCTATCCAGGTGCATGATCGCGGGCTCTACAGTGCCCCCGTGGGCGACCCCCTCGAACCAGACCTCCCAGAGGCGCTCGGTGGCCTCCCCGAAGACCTTCCGCGCAACCGACTCGGCCTCGCTCGGTGGATCGTCAGCGAGGCCAATCCACTCACGGCACGGGTGCTCGTCAACCGGCTTTGGCAAGAGATTTTTGGCAAAGGCATCGTGAAAACGCCTGAGGATTTCGGGCTTCAAGGAGCCGCGCCGAGCCATCCAGAGCTGCTCGACCATCTGGCGGCAAACTACCGCACGCACTGGGACACCAAGGCGATCCTCCGGGAGATTGTGACGAGTGCCACCTACCGCCAGTCGTCGGCCGTGTCGCCCCGTCTCGCGGAGATCGACCCTGAGAATCGGCTGCTGTCTCGTGGGCCGCGGTTCCGTCTGCCGGCGATGCTGATTCGCGATCAGGCCCTAGCTGCCTCGGGGCTTGTGAATCGGGCAATGTTTGGGCCGCCGGTATACCCCTACCAGCCACCGGGGCTCTGGGAAGACATCAGCTTCGCCCAGTTTGAATACCCGCAAAGCACCGGCAAGGACCTCTACCGCCGAAGCCTCTATTCGTTTTTTCGCCGCACGCTGGCCCCACCAAACATGTTTGACAACGCGAATCGGCAGGCCTGCTCCGTGAAGATCAGTCGTACCAACACGCCACTCCAGGCCCTGACGCTGCTCAACGATCCGGTGTTTGTCGAGGCTGCCCGGGCGCTGGCCTTGCGAGCGATCGATCATGACCCGCAGGCGAAGCCCCGTGCGGTGATCGGACGTATGATCGAACTGCTTCTGCTTCGTGAGGCAGACGAGCGCGAGATGACGGTGCTCGAAGCGGCCTACGAGCGGGAGCGACTCCACTTCGAGAAGAACGGCAAAGACGCCGCAGAGTACCTGGGCATCGGGGAGATACCGGTGCCCGATGGCGTTGACCCCATTCACCTGGCGGCCCTTGCGAGCGTCGGCCAGACGATCATGAACCTCGACGAAGCGATGACCAAGGAGTAGTTGCAATGGCGAAGAACGCGCAGCCGACGAGGGGAGATGCCCTGCCGGAAGGTCATCCGCTCACCGAGATGACGAGGCGGTCGCTGCTTGGCAGCGGTGCCGTTGGCCTGGGCTCACTCGCCCTCGGTTCGCTTGTCAATCCGCTCGCGAGCCAGTCCCTCGCCGGCCCGGCACTCCTTGCAAAACCCCACCATGCACCCAAAGCAAAGCGGGTGATCTATCTCATGATGGGAGGTGGTCCAAGCCATGTCGATCTCTTCGATCCCAAACCGTTGATGCACGAGCGTGCCGGCGAGGAGATGCCTGAGTCGATCATGAAGACCACGCGACTGGCCACGACCCAGGGTCAAAAAAAATTTCCCGTGCTGCCGGGGCGTGATCCTTTCGCGCGGTACGGAGACTGTGGCATGGAGATGTCGACACGGATCCCGCACATCGGGTCGATCGCCGACAAAATCTGCCTGGTGCGGTCTGCGAATACCGAGGCGGTCAACCACGCGCCGGCCGTCACTTTTTGTCTTACCGGCAGCCAGATTCCAGGCCGGCCGACGATCGGGGCCTGGACGAGCTACGGCCTCGGCTCGATGAACGAAGACCTTCCGACGTTTGTCGTGATGAACTCCCGCGACCGCGAAAACTCCTGCGGCCAGCTCCTCTACGACCACTACTGGGGCAGCGGGTTTCTGCCGAGCGAGTACCAGGGCGTGCAGCTCCGCGGCGAGGGTGATCCGGTGCTTTATCTTGCCGATCCGGCCGGGGTCAGCCGCGACCAACGGGCCGCCGTGATTGATGACATCAGCCGCCTCAACAGTTTCAAGTACGAAGCCGTCGGTGACCCTGAGATCAAGGCTCGGATCGTTCAATACGAGCTCGCGTTCCGAATGCAGATGTCGGTGCCGGAACTCGCCGACCTTTCGGACGAATCGGAAGAGACGCTCGCGCTCTACGGGCCCGACGTTCACCGGCCCGGTTCGTTTGCACGCAACTGCCTGCTTGCTCGCCGGCTCGCCGAACGGAATGTCCAATTCATCCAGCTCATGCACGCCGGCTGGGATCAGCACAACAACCTCGCCTATCAGTTCGACGTGCAGTGCAAAGACACCGATCAGCCGTCGGCGGGGCTCGTGATCGATCTCGCCCGCCGCGGTCTCCTTGACGACACACTCGTCATCTGGGGAGGTGAGTTTGGCCGAACCCCATTCGCCCAAGGCGATCCGACGTCACGCAATGTCGGGCGAGACCATCATGGCAATGCCTATGCGTATTGGATGGCCGGCGGCGGCGTAAAGCCCGGCATCACGTATGGCCAGACCGACGACTTCGCATTCAACATCGTGGAGAACAAGGTGCACGTCCACGATTTTCAGGCGACGGTGCTTCACCTCATGGGCATCGACCACGAGCGGCTCACCTACCGCTACCAGGGCCGCGACTTCCGGTTAACCGACGTGCATGGCCACGTCGTCAAAGATATCCTGGTGTAGCCGTTCGCAAAAAACCCGCCACGGTTCTGGCATCATATGGACAGCCCTCACCCGGATTCAAATGATGACGCAATGGCCATTTCTGATGACCTGCCTGATTGCCGTGCTGCTTTTCCAGCCGACGGCTCATGCTGGGGAGGTCTACCATGCCCAGGGCGAGATGGCCGGCGAGGTGACTGCCCGGGGTGTCCTGCTCCAGTCGCGGCTCACCGCCATCCCTGGGCCGATGCTCGACGCCCATGGCGATGTGCCAGGTAGGGAAGGCGTCGCGCGATTCGCGTGGAGCACGAATGATGATTTCTCCGCCTCGCAGACCACGGAATGGATCACAGCCGACGCCCACAGAGACTTTATCGTCCGTGCAAGGCTCACCGGCCTCGAGCCCGGCACGACCTACTACTATCGCCTCCATGCAGGCGTAGACAAGGAGAACACCGAGCCCGGACCGGCGCGACGATTTCGCACGCTGCCCGCTGCCGATTGGGATGCGCCGCTGTCGTTCGTCATGGGAAGCTGCATGAACTACCACGCTTTCATGAGCGGCACGGCCAACGGCGGCGGGCCGGTCACCGCCACCGACGAAGACAAGCGGTTGGGCTACCCCGCCTTCGCTGCGATGACCGCGCTCGAGCCTGATTTCTTTATCGGCACAGGTGACATCGTCTACTACGACTTTCCCTACGACGCACCGGCCACGACCTTGTCTGCGCTGCGACGCAAATGGCACGAGCAGTTTCGCTTTCCTCGCCTGATCGAGTTTTTTGCCGTCACACCTGCCTACTTCTCCAAGGACGATCACGACTTTCGGTTCAACGATGCCGACCTACGTGGCGACAAATTGCCGATCCCCTCAACGGGCATCAATCTCTTCCGCGAGCAGTTGCCGATTCTCGAGGCGGGCGATCAGACGTCGCCGACCTATCGAACGCATCGTGTCCACAAGCATGTGCAACTCTGGTTCATCGAAGGCCGGGACTACCGCTCGCCCAACACCATGCCAGACGGACCGGAGAAAACGATCTGGGGCAAGGAGCAGCGTAACTGGCTGGAGACGACGCTCGAGGCCAGCGATGCGAAGTGGAAGATCATCATCACCCCCACGCCGATGGTCGGTCCCGACTCGGCCGGGAAACGCGACAACCATGTCAATCCGGAGGGATTCCGCCACGAAGCCAACAGCTTCTTCGCCTTCATCAAGGAGAACGCCATGACCAACGTCATGACTTTCTGCGGCGACCGGCACTGGCAGTACCACTCCATCCACCCGGCCGGTTTTGAGGAGTTCGGTTGTGGCGCCCTCAATGACGAAAACTCCATCCGCGGCACACGGCCCGGCGACAAGAACGGCTCAGATCCGCATGGCCTCATCCAACAAAAATACATCTACGACCAGCCGACCGGCGGATTCATCCATGTCCAGGTCGAACCCGCCGACACAGGCGACGCCAGGCTCAGAATCACGTTCCGCGACGATCACGGCAAGGCGTTGCATGAGACCGTGAAATAAGGCGTGGCAGCACCGTGACGACGCGTCCGGCCGAGCGACCCTGCCGCGGGCGGCACTTTTCAGAACCGCCCAATCACTTCACGCATGGGTTTGAAGGGGGGCGTTGTTCCCATAGACTGTGTCTTCACCCGTTTAGGCCCAGGCAACTCTTTTTCAATGACCGAAATTGCACATGCTGATCCGCAGCAAAGTCCGCTCGTTTCCCTTCGCAACTGGTCGTTTGGCCTCGGGGCCTTGCTCGTCCTCCTCGGGATCGGGGCGTTTGCCCGGCCGTATATCCCCTCCCTCACGATCAACTTCTTCATCGGCGGCTTGCTCTTGGCAGCGGGCGTGATGCGGATCATCACCGCCTTCGGCACGTACACATGGAAGGGTTTTTGGCTCACACTCCTGTGCGGGGCGCTCTCGGTCGCGTCAGGCACCGCCATGCTGGCCCTACCGGCTGTGGGGATCGAGGTGCTTGTCGTCTTCATCGGCCTGCTGATACTCCTCGAGGCAGCAGGAAAACTGGTGGCAGCCTTCTCCGTGCCGCGGGATTATCCCTGGGGCTGGATCCTTCTCGACGGCGTGGTGACCGGTGTGCTTGGGGGTATTCTCTTCATGGCCACGCCTGAACAGGCGGTGTTTTACCTCGGCCTGATCATCGCGGTTCATCTCATTACGAGTGGCGTGATGCTCTTGGGCGCCGGGATTTGGCTCAATCGATCCATTGCGTGGCGGGGCTAGCCAGCGGCCGGCGATTCGTCGCGATAGCTTCTGAGCATCATGCCGATGCCGGCGGCCACCATGCCGAGCATGAGTAGAAGATTGCTCGTCTTGATCTGCATCAAAAATTGGATGCGGCTCAGAATCTCGATGACGATGATTGCGAGGCCCACGTAAAAAAGCCCCCAGCCCCACAGCAGCCGAGCGTCGTAAAACAGGGCCACGAGTCCGACGAAGAGTGGCACAAAGATCACGCCGGTACTCGCCGCCGGCATCCCGCCGCCGAAGACACCGCGGTTGAAGGCCCCTGAAAAAACGCCGGCGTCACGCGTGACGACGTGGACGTTACTGAGGAAGAACCAAAGCCCCGCGCCGGCGAGCACGAGGCCGAGAAAAAAGAGCCACGTTCCACCAGGCGTGCCACCGGCACCGCGGGCGAGCCCTTCATGGACTCCGCGGACCTTGTCGATCTTTTGCTCAAAGGTCTGAGGCTGTTGCGGTCCGCTCATGGCTGGTCTCCATCGTTCTAGAGGACTTCCTGATCACAAACTTACCACGCCTCCTGGTGCTGGCGTGGCCCGCGGGGCGTTTGTCATCATCCACGCTCGCGAAAACCGATGGCCCTCCAGAAGGCGATCGCACTTGGCCAACGTGTGTTGCATTCCACCCAGACCTCTGATGGTTCGAGGTGTGACGTCCTGCGGCACGCTTCATCGGCAATCGCCCGGCCGATGCCCCGCTGCCGCGCTCCTGGGTGAACGATCAGCCACGAGATCGAGTGCCGCAACCCGGCCGCACCGTTTCCTGTGACGAAGACTGCGATCCCAAGCGGCTGACCCACGTCGGTGACTGTGTCGAGGGCCATCCATGCCTCGACGGCTCGGCCAGGCCGGCTGCCAAGCTCAGCGAGCAAGCCTGAGGCGGTCGGTCGAGGCCCTTCAGGGCCGGCAATCAGGGCTTGGGTGAGATTCCCCACGAGCTCCGAGTCTAAGGTGGCTCGGAATGGGCGGATGTGAACGCCCTGCAGAGCCCTTTTCGGGGCCAAATCACCGCATCGACGAACGAAATGGACGATCGGCACACCCCAGCCTCCTCTCAGTGTCAGTTTGTGACCTACGCTCCAAACGGGTAGTGAAAACCTATTCTGAACGCTCGTTCTTGTGAAAAACGGACGATTTCCACCATGCCATTCAACAAAATTGGCCTCGAAAACGATCATATTTTGATGAGAATTGGATGATATCATCATTCTGGTGATTGCATTATGGTTGTTTCCTGTCATAATCCGGTGATTGAAGCGATGCTAAGCATGCAAAATCACGAACGCCGCTCCCGACTCCTCGACATCATCCGCGTCCGCGGATTCGCGTCGATCGACGAAATCACCAAGGAATTGGGGATTTCCGAGTCGACGGCGCGGCGGGATCTCGACGCGCTCGAGGAGCATGGCACGGCCCGCCGGACGCATGGTGGCGTCGTCTACGCCGGCGGCATTCCGCGGATCGCCGAGTTTGGTGAGCGGCAGCCATCGCACTGGGCGGCCAAGCGGGCCATTGCTGTCACAGCAGCCGAGACGATCGCCGACGGCGAGACGGTCCTCCTCGACGGTGGCACAACAACCTACGAAGTCGCCCGTCAACTCGTGGGTCGCTCGCTTCAGGTCGTCACAAATAGCCTGCCGGTCGCGAACCTCTTTGCCTCCGAGTCGCGAACTGACCTCGTGCTCCTTGGCGGCTATGTATCGCCACGCACCGGCGTCTGTCTCGGGCCGTATGCCAATGAACTGCTCGGTCGGCTTCACGTCACGACCACCGTCCTTTCTGCCGCTGGGATTACAACCGAAGGACTCTTCAACGCGCACCTTCTGCTGGCCGAGACAGAGCAGGCCATGCTCAAGGCTGCTGGCCGTGTGATTGTCGTCGCTGACAGTTCCAAGTTTGGCCGAAAGAGCCTCACGCTCGTTGCCCCATTGAGCGCGATCAATCTGGTCGTCTCCGACGACGGCCTTTCGCCTGCCTGGCAGGATCAGATCGCCTCGGCGGGGCCGGAACTGAGGATCGCGGTCGTCGAGGAACCTCAACTCTCCGTCGGCCCTGCAGCCGCCCATAGGAACCACACCTCATGATTGCTACCGCTTCCGGCCTCGATCGAACTGCCGTCGAGCGCATCGTCCGAGAGATCGTTCTTGCATCGCGAGGCGTGCCGCCATCTCTATCTGCCGCGGCGCCGAAGGCCGAACCCAAACTCGTCGTGAGCATTTCGGCCCGCCACTGCCATCTCACCGACGAGCACGTCGAGAAGCTTTTCGGGCCCGGCCGCACGCTCACGCCCATGAAGAACCTCTACCAAGATGGTTTTTATGCGGCCGAGGAGACGGTCATGCTCGTCGGCCCCAAGCGAAAAATGCTTCCCACCGTTCGGGTGTTGGGCCCAACCCGCAAAGCGTCGCAGGTGGAACTCGCCTTCACTGACGGGATTTCGCTCGGCATCAATCTGCCGGTGCGTGCCAGTGGCAACATCGCTGACAC
The DNA here is from genome assembly GCA_041744595.1 of Pirellulales bacterium. Taxonomy (GTDB): domain Bacteria; phylum Planctomycetota; class Planctomycetia; order Pirellulales; family UBA1268; genus QWPN01. The sequence continues at coordinate 17,186 of JBGTKO010000504.1, read as the reverse complement.
GCCGGGGTGCGTGCTCGTGGGACCGGCGGGTGCCGTCGAGCTGTCCGAAGGAGTCATTCGAGCCGAGCGGCATATCCACATGAAGTACGCCGACGCCGAGCACTTTGGCGTCAAGAACGGCGACCGGATGAGCCTCGTGATTCAGGGCTCATGCGGCACGGTTTTCCGCGACCTCCTCGTGCGGGCGGATGCCACGAGCAAGCTCGAGGTGCATATCGACACCGACGAAGGCAACGCGGCTGACCTCGACCACGCTGAGAGCGTCGAGCTGGTGAGGCAAACCCGATGACGCATTCTCAACACGACATGATCGTCGCCGCACGATGCGGCGATTGCCGACCATGGCAAACCTTGGCTTTGCCATCGGTCGGCCAAGTGGACAAAGGCCATGGATGGCTTTGTCCACGTGAAGAATCCAGCGTCGAGCTTGCGAGGCAAAACTGATGGCCAAGCGTGTGGCAGCAGGCCATGGCCGTGACAAGACGAGACCGTCATCAAGCCGGCGTGTGCCGGCGCGGTCGGCGGGGCGTGTGCCCCGCGGGGATGAGAGGATTGAGACTACAGAAAGGGTGCAAGCGATGTCAAAGAACGTCGAGGCCCTCGGCATGATCGAGGTGAAGGGTTTCACCACGCTCGTCGAGGCAGTGGACGCGATGATGAAGGCGGCGAACGTCACCTTCATGGGGTGGGACAAGATCGGCAGCGGGCTCGTGACGGCGTTCGTCTCGGGTGATGTGGCCGCAGTCAAGGCGGCGACCGACGCCGGGGCCGCAGCAGCCGGTCGGATCGGTGATGTCGTGAGCGTGCAGGTCATTGCACGGCCGCATGAAGACATCAGCGTCATCCTGCCAGCGGCAGTCTGATCGTCGGTACGGAGAACGGTTTTATTTCGGATTTTGTTTCACAAGAAGACTCATCAACCTTTAGGAATCAAGCATGAATACGGCGATCGGAATTCTGGAAACCAAGGGCCTCGTGGGCCTCGTCGAGGCCACCGACGCGATGGCCAAGGCAGCCAACGTGAAGATCCTCAAGCGGTTCAGCATCGGCAACGCCTTTGTGGCAACGGTGGTGCAGGGTGACGTGGGGAGTGTGCGGGCTGCCGTCGAGGCGGGGGCTGCCTCGGCCCAGCAGGTCGGCGAGCTCGTTGCGAGCCACGTGATCCCGCGTCCCGCTGACAGTCTCGTGGCTGCATTTTTGGCTTAGTTTCACGCGAGCGGCGGGGTTATGACACGCGAGCTGCGGTATCCATGCCCGCCGCTCGCTTGGCAACCCTCCGGTTGTGTGTGAGGGCGTCGCTTCCGGCGACGCAGTCATAGGCACTCGGATTTGAATCGGACTGGAAAAGGTGTCCCCCATGAAAATTCTCGTCGCGAACCTGGGCTCTACGAGCTTCAAGTACCGCCTCTTCGACTTGCCGGAAACGGCTGGCGGGGAGGAGGGCGTGGAGCTCGCGCGGGGTGGTGTCGAACGGATTGGTGCGGCGGAAAGCCGGGTGTATGCCACGGCTGGATCGACGGCGTTCGAGACGGTGATGCCGGTCCAGGACCACGCGGTGGCACTCGAGGCGGCCCTCTCCCAGCTCACGGGCTCGGGTGGTCCGCTCGGAACCGCTTCCGAGGTGGCAGCGGTGGGATTCAAGGCGGTGCATGGTGGCAGGGCGGGGGGCGTCACACGCGTGACGCCTGACGTACTTGCCGCGATGGAGGAGATGGCTGAGGTGGCACCGGCGCATAACCCACCCTACGTGCGGGCGATGCGGCAGGTGGCCGAGCGGCTGCCAAGTGTGCCGCTCGTGGCGGCGTTCGAGACCGGTTTTCATGCGACCATTCCAGACCGCAACGGTTTGTATGCCGTCCCGACGGACTGGTCCGAAAAATATCTCGTTCGCCGCTGGGGGTTTCATGGGGCGAGTCATCGGTTTGTGGCCGAACGACTGATGGCGCTCGTGCCGGCTCAGCACGGGAAAGCACACCGTGCAATTTCGTGTCACTTGGGTGGGTCGAGCAGTGTCTGCTGGATCCGCGATGGCAAGAGCGTGGGAACGTCGATGGGGATGAGCCCACAGTCGGGCCTGCCCCAGAACAATCGGGCCGGCGACCTCGATCCATTCGCGGTGCTCCATGTCGCCAAGGCGACTGGCCGCTCCTTCGAGGATCTCCTTGTCGAGCTTTCGACGAAGGCGGGGCTTGCAGGGATGTCGGGCACGTCGGGCGACATGCGGGACCTCGAAGAGGCCGCGGCAGCCGGGAACGCTCGGGCCAAGACGGCTATCGCAGTCTATGTGGCTGCGATTCGGCACTGGCTGGGGGCTGGCATCGTCGAGCTGGGCGGCATCGATGCCATCGGGTTCGCCGGTGGTATCGGTGAGAACTCGCCTGCCACTCGGGCTGCCGTTCTCGCGGGGCTCGAAGACCTCGGGATCGTGCTCGACGAGGCGGCCAACGTGGCTCCAGCGAAAGACGAGCGCTCGATCAATGCTCCAAGCTCGAAGACGGCCGTGTGGGTCATTCCGACCAACGAAGAGATTGTTGTGGCACGACAGGTTCGCGATGTGCTCGCGGCCACAACCTAAGAAGGAAACAACTCCAACAATGTTCATCGCTCAGGTGACAGGATCGATCGTGGCCACGCAGAAGACTGCCACGATGACGGGCCACAAACTGCTCGTCGTCGAGCCCTACCGGCTCGACGAGAAGACTCGGTCAAGTCTCGTCTCGACCGGCCGGACCTTTATCGCGGTCGATACGCTCGGCGCCGGCGAGGGGCAGTTTGTCCTCGTCACGCAGGGCTCGAGCGCTCGGCTCACTCCCGAAACCAAGTCATTGCCGATCGACGCCGTCGTGATCGGGCTGATCGACACCGTCCGCGTCGATGGCAACGACGTTTTCAAGAAGTCATAGAACCCCATACACGGAAACCCCAAAGGCCCCACGAGCATGAGTACTCCAAGCGCATCCGATATCGCGGCCATTGTCCGCCAGGTCGTATCCGAGATCACCACTGGCAAACAGGGTGGCGGGACGGCTCGGGCCCTCATGTCATCGAATGGGCACGCAGCGTCGCGAAGCGCGGCCACGGCACACGGAGTCTTCTCAACCGTCGATGAAGCAGTAAAAGCTGCAACCGAGGCCTTTCATCAACTCGAATCGCTCGGCATGGACGGCCGCCGACGGGCGATTGCCCACATCCGTCGGATTGCGATCGACGATGCCGAAGAGCTCGGCCGGATGGAGTTTACCGAAACAAAAATTGGCCGACTCACCCACAAGATCGAAAAGCTCAAGGTGCTCGGCGAGAAAGTGCCTGGCGTCGAGTTCATGACGAGCGAGGTGTTTAGTGGCGACCACGGCCTGGCCGTAATCGAGCACGCTCCCTTTGGCGTTATCGCCGCGATCACGCCGGTGACCCATTCGCTCCCTACGATTGCCTGCAACGCGATCAACATGATCGCGTCGGGGAACACAGTCGTGGTGAACCCGCACCCGAGCGGCCGCAAGATCGCGGCTGAGGGCGTTCGGCGGTTCAATGCTGCGATCCACCGCGATCTCGGAATCGACAACTTGATCTCGCTCGTCGCCGAGCCGACGCTCGAAAGTGCAGCCGAGCTCTTCAACCACCGTGGCGTCAAACTCATTTGCGTGACGGGCGGCCCCGCCGTGGCGCGGGCAGCGCTCCAGTCGAGCAAGCGGGCGATCGTGGCTGGTCCCGGGAATCCGCCCGTCGTTGTTGATGCGACGGCCGACCTCGACAACGCCGCCCGATCGATTATCCAGGGCGCGGCCTACGACAATAATTTGCTGTGCATCGGTGAGAAACAGGTGTTTGTCGTCGATGCGGTGTTTGACGCGATGATGGTTGCCATGGAGCGCGCGGGCGGGCTTCGGCTGAGCGCCTCCCAGGTCGATGCCCTGACGAAGCGGGCGATCGTGATGGCCGGTGAGGGCGCTCACCGCCATCCGGTGCCCTGCAAGGATCTCCTCGGCCAGGACGCCTCGCTCTTGGCCAAGGCTGCCGGCGCGACACCACAGGACGGTCTCGAGCTCGTCTTCGGCGAGACAGACGTTGACAACCCGTTTGTGCCAGTCGAGCAGATGATGCCCTTCCTTCCGTTCGTTCGCTGCCGCGACATCGACGAGGCGATCGAACGGGCCTACGAAAGCGAGCACGGCTTCCGCCACACGGCGATCATTCACTCCCGTGACGTGCGGGCCATGACTCGCATGGGGCGGCTTCTCGACACGACGCTCTTCGTGAAGAACGGACCGAGCGTGGCCGGCCTCGGCCTCGGCGGCGAGGGATATCTGTCGTTCTCGATCGCCACGCCCACCGGCGAGGGTGTGACAACGCCCCTCACATTCACCCGCCAGCGTCGGTGCACGCTCGTCGATGATCTCCGGATTCTCGGCAGCCCAGGGGCTGCCTGACCATTCCACTCAAGCGCACACACCACCAAGAAACAAAAACCGTGCAACTCGCCCGCATCATCGGCACCGCCACCGCGACCGTCAAACACCCGTCGCTTGCGGGTGCGTGCCTGCTCGTCGCCCAGCCGCTCATGCACGACCGGCGCTCGCCCGACGGTGACCCGCAAATTGTCGTCGATTCGCTTTCGGCCTCGGCCGGCGATCTGGTCGTCATGACGAGCGACGGCCGAATGCTCCGTGACCTGCTCAAGAGCGACACAACCCCCGCGCGTTGGGGCACGCTGGCGCTCGTCGATCCACCTGCTAGACCGTGAAGAGTTTCATGGCCGATCCCACATCCACTCCCGCTGCCGTTCCCGATGCCGAGGCTATCCGCAGCCTTGTGGCGGAGGTTTTACGGCGATTGAGGCCCGAGATGGCGACACGACCGGCAGCGGCTTCGACACTGGCACCTGTGACCACACCGGTCCCTTCGTACTCGGCCGGTGTCACGGTTGCCGGCCGTGTCATCTCGCTTTTGATGCTCGAAAAACTTCCCGCTGGTACGACGCGTGTGACGGTCGAGGCAGCCGCGGTGATCACGCCGTCGGCTCGCGAATATGCACGCGACAAGAGCATCGCGATCGACCGGGCCGTGGCTGGTTCTCGCGCAGGCGGTGTTCCATTCTTCGTAGCCCGCGCTGAATGTACCGTCGACGTGGCGTCTCGTGCCGCAGCGGTCGCACGAGCAGTTCCTGGCGGCGTGCAACTTCCTGCAACTGGTCTCGCCGATGTCATCGCAGCACTTGCGGTGCATGCCTCGCGAGACGGTGCTCGTGGCGTACTCCTCACAGGAAAGCCAGCGACGGCGGCAGTCCTCGCCAACCGTTCAGCCAGTCTCCGCGCGGTGACCGCCCGCGATCCTGGAACCCTTGCGGCTGCCGCCTCGGAAGCCGCCGCGAATCTTCTGATTGTGGACCCCTCGACGTTCCCCGCCGCGCTGCTCCTCAGGGTCGCGACAGACTTCGCTACGCGGCCCGCCCCTGAAATTCCCGCGGCACTCGCCGTCCGGCCCGCTGGCTGCGGCTGCAAGGGGCACTGACATGCGACTTGGGAAAACCATCGGCACCGTGACCCTCGTCGAGCCGCATGACGCGGTTCGTGGCGGTGTCTTCCGCCTCGTGGTGCCGCTCTCAGGAGCAGACTTCGCGGCCGGCGACGGGCCGGCCGAACCGCTCGTGGCCTGGGACGACCTCGGCGCCGGCGAAGGCCAACTTGTCGCGTTCAGCGAATCGGGCGAGGCCGCCCAGCCGTTTCGGCCAGTTGACCGGCCCATCGATGCCTATGTCGCGGCGATCCTCGATCGCCTCACGATCGCCGGAGAACCGTCATGACCGACACGAACAGAAATTTCCGACAACCGACCGGAACCGGAAAAGTGGGCAAGAATCGATAGGAGGCTTTTTGGCACTTCGGTCTGCCCGACCCCACCACACACATCGTTTCATCAGACGCACACCCCAGGAGAGAACCCCATGGCTTACCAACCAGCACCATCCGCCACGCCCGCGAAGACCATTCCACAGCTCAAGGAAGAAATCTGCGACATCGGTCGGCGGATCTACAACAAGGGCTTTGCTGCCGGCAACGACGGCAACATCTCGTTTCGCTTGAACGAGCGGGAGGTGCTCTGCACCCCGACGATGATCTCGAAGGGCTTCATGAAGCCGTCAGACCTCTGCATCGTCGACATGGAGGGCAATCAGCTTGCCGGAAACCGCAAGCGTTCGAGCGAGATACTGCTCCACCTGACGATCATGAAGGAGCGAGCCGATATCCGGTCGGTCGTTCACTGCCACCCGCCGCACGCCACCGCCTTTGCCGTGGCTCGCGAGCCGATTCCGCAGTGTGTGTTGCCGGAGGTCGAGGTGTTTCTCGGCGACGTGCCGATCACCCGCTACGAGACCCCCGGCGGACAGAAGTTTGCCGACACCATCATCCCGTTCGTCAAGAAGTCGAACGTGGTGATCCTGGCCAACCACGGCACGGTCAGTTTTGGCGAGACGGTCGAGAAGGCCTACTGGTGGACCGAGATCCTCGACGCCTATTGCCGGAGTCTCATGCTGTCCAAGGACCTTGGTCGCGTCACGTATCTCACGAAGCAAGAAACCCGCGAGCTTCTCGACCTCAAGCAAAAATGGGGCTACACCGATCCGCGGCTCGAGCCGGGTATGGAGAACTGCGATATCTGCGCCAACGATGTCTTCCGTTCGAGCTGGGGCCAGACCGGTGTGAACCGTACGGCATTCGACGCTCCGCCCCCGATGGGCGCCGACCCGGAGAATGCCAGCCGCACGATCACGCCGGCAGCGATCGATCACGAGGCGCTCGTGAAGGCGGTGACGGCACAGGTCTGCCGAGAGCTCGGGATTTCCGCGGCGTAACGAGCGTCCACTACCACACCATTCGACAAGGGAAATCATCATGAAGGTCGGCATCATCGGCGGCGGTGGGATCGTGGGCTCCTCGGCGGGCTTCGCCCTCCAGCTCGGGGGCATCGTTCACGAGATCGTGATCGTGGACGCGAACGCCGATCTGGCTGACGGCCAGGCCCTCGACATGCTTCACGGCACGGCGGCGATTGCCGATCAGGTGATCCGTGCCGGCGGCTATGAATGTCTTGCCGATGCCGACGTGATCTGCATCACGGCCGGGCTCCGTAGAAAACCCGACGAAAGCCGGCTCGCCCTTATCAATCGAAACGTCGAACTCTTCAAGAACATTCTCGGCTCGATCAAGACGCACGGCATGAGGGCCGACGCGACCGTGCTGGTCGTGAGCAATCCCGTCGATATTCTCACGTATCTCGCCGAGAAAGAACTTTCCCTCCCCGCCGGCCGCGTGATCGGCCTCGGCACACTCCTCGACACGCTCCGCTTCCGGAGCCTCTTGGCCATGAAGCTCGGCGCCCCGGCCACGCAGCTTCATGCCATCATCCTCGGTGAGCACGGCGATAGCATGGTGCCGGTGTGGAGTAGCGCCAGCGTCGCGGGCCTTCCGCTTGAAAAATATCCTGGTTTCTCACCGCGGCTGGGCGAAGATATCTTCCAGCGGGCCAAGACATCGGGCGCCGAGATGATCAAGAAAAAGACTGGCGCAGGGTTTGCCGTGGGCGTGTCGATCGCCGAGGTGATCCATGCGATCGCGCTCGATTCCAAGCGGGTGCTCCCGGTCTCGACCGTGCAGCGTGGCTGCTACGGCCTGCGGGATGTAGCCCTCTCGGTCCCCACGGTCGTGGGGCGTGGCGGCGCCGAAAAGACGCTCGAAATCGAGCTCTGGCCCAAGGAAATGCAAAACCTCAAGCGGAGCGCAGCCGTGCTCCAAGAGACGCTCGGACAGGTGCTTGCAAGCCGGTAGACTCCGGAACTCCATCGCCGGCGGGCTCATCGGCGAACATCCGATGCGGAGAAAGCCCGACCCGATCGACTTTCGTGTTGGTGAGCCGTCTGGGATGCACGGCTCGGAAGCCCGTAGGCAACCCGCGTGAGCACACTGCAACGATTGACCGAGCGAGGACTCGTCAAGCCGCCACGCTGGCTGCCACCGAACGTGCAGTACGAGACCATCATGGGCTCGGCGGCGTACGGGGTTTCGTCCGGCGTGAGCGATATCGATGTCTACGGTTGGGCCATCCCGCCGAAGGACGACATCTTTCCGCATCTCCGTGGCGAGGTGCCAGGCTTCGGGCAGCCGTGGAAGCGATTCGCCCAGTTCGAGGATCATCATGTTCACGATCCAGACGCCTTGGCCGGCCGCCCGTGCAGCTCGAGACCAAAGACGACGTGCTGGAGCTTGACCTGGTCACGCACGACATCAAAAAGTTCTTCACGCTGTTGCTCCGCAAGAATGGATACGTCCTGGAACAGGTTTTTTCGCCGCTCGTAGTCCACACGACACCGGAGCACGAGGAACTGAAATCCCTGGCCAAGCGCTGTGTCACACGCCACCATGCCCACCACTATCTCGGCTTCGCCGCCACGCAGTGGAAGCTCTTTGAGAAGGAGCAGCCGCGACGGGTGAAGCCGCTGCTCTACGTCTACCGCGTGCTCCTGACCGGCATTCATTTGATGAGAACCGGTGAGGTCGAGGCGAATCTCGTGCATCTCAACCGCGAGGCGCGGTTGTCATCCATCGATGACCTGATCACCCGCAAGCTCGCAGGGCCGGAGCAGTCCGACGTCGGCGATGCAGACCTCGCGTTCCACCGCCGCGAGTATGATCGACTCGTCTGCGAGCTCGAGGATGCGGCCACGGTCAGCAGACTCCCCGAGGCCCCGTCGGCCCGCAGCGGTCTGAACGATCTGTTGATCCGTTTACGAACCCGAACGTGAACCGCAGTACCTGTGTGGAGCAATGAGCATGGCAACGTCACGCGGACGTTGGCTCTGGTGCGGCTTCGTGGCATCTCTCGCCGGATGTCTGAATCCAGCAATCGCCGCCAACACCTCGCCGCGGGAGGTCCGGCCAGCCGCCGTGACGCTCGACACCGCCCGCGGCGGATTGTCGCCGGCGGTGCGGTGGCTTCCCACGACCATGAGGTGGCCGGATCCGCTGGCCATCGATTCCCGGGGGCGGCTGGTCGCCGTCAAGACATCGTGCGAGTGCATCGTCTACGACCTCGAGGCCGGCGCCGAGCGGCACCGATGGAATGACGGTCGTCGCGTCGTGGAGTTCACACCCGATGGTCGCTTCCTCTTGGCCGTGCATCCGCGGCATGTGTCGGTCTGGAGCACGGATGGCTTCGTCGAGCAGGTGCGTATCACACGCAACAAGCCCGAATGGAACGCCGAGGTTCACCGTCGAGGAACTTGGAGTGACGCTCCGCGTGCGGCGATCAACGATGACGCGACCCTCATCGCCGTGTCGAACCATCACCGGCTCTTTGATCGTAACCAACCGGCAGGTGTCCTCATCCATGGCCGTGACGGCCGTTTTCTGCACAGACTGCCCGTGCCGGAAGAGGCCTGGCTGCATGAGATAACGTTCCTCCGCGGCAATCTTTTGCTGGTGTCATTCGGCCATCGGAAAGGGAAAGAGTACGGCACTTTCGACGAGCTTTGGGATGCCGCGTCGGGCCGCCGCATCCAAGCGTTTCCAGAGAATGAAAAGGCTCTCGGCAGCCGGCACAGTCGCTGGATCGCCACCTGGCAACGCCCGGTGGCGGGTCGTACCGGAATTCGGGTTGTGTCCTTGTCGATCTACGATGCCACATCCGGAAACCTCCATCGCGTGCTGCGCGATCTCCGGAACCTGGGGGATTTCAAATGGAGCCCCGATGGAACACGGGCCCTCGCGACCGTGGATGGGCACGTCGTCGAATGGGACGTGGCGTCTGGCGATGTCGTCTTCGAGAGTGGCGCCCATCCGGGCGGATGGCCGTACGTCCACGTGGCCTACTGCCCCGATGGCAAACGCCGGTTTGCCACATGGGGAGAACCGAACGGCGTGGATGACGACACCGACGACAAGCTTGCCGGATGGGATGTCGCCACTGGGGCGAAGTTGCCGATCGCCGAGTACCTCTTGGGTTACAGCTCGTACGAGAAGCTGTTCTTCTGGCCAAAGGGCGATCGCTTTCTCGACCTGTCGCACCCTTTTCGTGTTCAAGACGTGCTCACTGGCGAAATCGTCCAGACCGTTCCGAACTACCACGGGTCGTGTGGTGAAGCGTCATTCCTGGATGACAGTCGCTTCCTCCTGGGCCCTGAGTCTATGTGGGGTACCGCCCTTCTGACGGATGCGGTTACTGGAAATCAACGGGAGTGGCGGCTTCCGGGCCGCAACCACACGGCCGTTCGGGGCGGAAGCGCCGTCATGTCATGGGATCACGACGGCCCGCGTCTCACGGATGCGGCAACGGGCGTGACGCTATGGCGCATGGGTCCGCGCCTTGATCCCTGGCGGGCTGAAATGGCCACCGACGCAAGCGGCCGGTGGCTTGTCACGACCTGGAACGCGTCTTCTCGCGGCAAGATGGCCCCACGGCTCATCGTGATCGACACGAAGAACCCTGACGAACCGCTCGTTCTGCACCGCTTCGCGTCTGCGGTCGCACTCGCTCCCGATGGTCGGCAGTTCGTGGCGGCCTCGCATGATTCGATCGATTTGTGCGACATCGAGACGGGGGATCGCATTCGCTCACTCGCACGCCCGCCGGGCAGGGTCCAATTCGTCACGATGAGTGCCGATGGCGTATGGGTTCTCGCGGGAGGCGTTCGAGGCCACCACGACATGGAGGAACCCGTGGCCGCCGACGATGAAGGCTGGGCGATGGTCGTGAGCACGGCCACGGGGCAGACCACCGTCCTCGATGGGCACACAGGGCCAGTGACCAGGGGTGCCTTCAGCTCCGACGGCCTACGGTGCGCGACCGGGTCGATGGACACGACGATTCGCCTCTGGACGACGTCGTCGGGAAAGCTTGCTCATTGTTTTAGAGGCCACCGGGGGCCCATCCACAAGATCGCCTATGCGCCACACGGTGATCGGATCCTCAGCGCAGCAGAGGATGGTGCCGCGATATGGAACGTGGCCGGCGTCGTGGACCGAGCCGCCAGGCCAGGCCCGATCGCCGAAACGTTTCAGGTGGTCGAGAAAGTCGATGCACTCGCCGGGCCCCCCATCGTGCAGAGCAAGGTCATGCCAGCGAAGCCTGATGCCGGAACTGATTCGCTGCCCGTTCTCGGCGGGGCAGACTGGCCCGTGATTTGTGTGGGTGACGCCAACCCGACCTCGTGGAAATCGAACGACTGGGTGACTCGGGCGGACGCTCTCCTATTCGCACCTGCCGCACGGCGGCCCGTTGTTCCGGGTCCGTTTGCCCACTGGGATCTCCTTGGAATCAGCCAAGACGGATGTCGTCGGCTTCTGGAGTCGCGGAGCGAAAAGCAAATTGTCGTCGTGGACGATCGTGACCACGTGCTCGCTCGCGTGAAACGGCTGAGTCGGTTCGGTGAGCCCGTGGCACTCGCGTCTTCGGGCAAGGAGTTTGCGATCGCTCGTGAACTGGTCCGACCGCGAAAAAATTGGGAGAAAGGCGAATACGAAGTGACCATCCATGACACTGGCACAGGGCAAATCCAAGACACGATCGACGGCATCGAGGCGTGGGCCTTGAACGGCTTGAGCATCGATCCATCGGGGCGCACGCTCCTGCTGCGACTTAACAACGGGCGCAGGCTCGAAGTGCGCAGCCTCGGCACCGGCGAAACCGTTGGCAGGCTCGAGGTGGCATCAGGTGTCGATGCCGCATGCTATACGCCAGACGGACGATTCATCCTGACGTACGAGCACCACGATCCTGCCGTCCACCTCCGTGATCCTCGCACGCTCGAACTGGTCCGCTCGCTCGAGCACGATCTTCCGGTCAGTTGGCATCGCTTCGCGCCAGGCGACCGTCATCTCATCGTGGGGCAACACTACGCTCATGCCACAGAATTGATCACAGCATGGGATATGGAACGCGGCACCAGGGTCTGGAGCCGATGTGGGCCAGGCGGTTCGCGAGGCGCGATATTTTCCCCAAACGGGCGGCTCTGCCTTCTCGAATCAAACTCGGACCCGTTTTGGGCGCTCTGGGATGTCGAGCACGGCGCCCCCTGCTGCGTGGTCGTGACGCAAAGAAAAAAACCGCCCGTCTTCGGGCCAGGCGGCGACACCCTCCACCAAGAAACGCCCGACGGACCGCAACTCTGGCCGCTCGTCAAGGAGTAAAGCCTACGGCCTTCATCCGCTCCGTAAGGTCCTCCTGAAGGCGAGACGCGAGCGGGCCATCAGCGGGGAGGCGAGTGAGCTCGTAGGGGTCGCTTTCGAGGTCGTAGACTTCGGTCCACTCCGGGTGCTTTGGGTAGACGATGAGCTTTGCATTTTCCGTGCGGACGCAGTGGCAGGTCGGGGTGTCTCCGAGCTCCTTGCGGTAATAGGCCAGGAATGATTTCCGCCAGTCGCTTGGCGTGTTGCCGAGGGCTAATTCCTTCCAGCTCACGCCCTGCATGCCCGGATGTGATGGAAGACCCGCGAGGTCGAGATACGTCGGGGCGAGGTCGATGTTGAGCACCATCGCATCAACGACCGAACCCTTCGGAAACACTTTTGGATAGCGGACAATGAACGGGATGCGAAGACTTTCCTCGTAGAGGGCTCGCTTGTCGCCGAGGCCTCGCTCGCCGAGAAAATATCCGTTGTCGCTGGTGTAGACGACGACGGTGTTGTCTGCGAGCTTCATCTCGTCGAGCGTGTCAAGCAAGCGTCCGACGTTTTCGTCGATGCCCTTGATGTGCCGAAGGTAGTCGAGATGGACCGCATTCGCGGAGAGCCCTCGTTCCTTGCCTTTATCGGCGCCGGTGAGGGGCGCGTGGTACACGGCTGCGATGTCGCAGTTTGGCGTTCGGCGGGTGGTTCTTCCGTCGTAGAGCGTGCGTAGCCGCTCGGGGAGATTCTCACCGCCACGCCGGTTGTGCGGACTCTTGAAGCCGACCACGATCGAGAACGGTTTTGAATGGTTGTCATGCAGCCACTCGAGAGCCATGTCGGTGGTCACGTCATCGACCCAGCCGGCCGTGGGCGTCATGACGCCGTTGATCTCAAACGGGCAGTCTTGATAGATGCCTTGATTGATAAAGCTCGCGGAGTGCTCGAAGCCGGGGCGTGGCCCCTTCTGGTTACCCATGTGCCACTTGCCGAAGTAGGCGGTTCGATAGCCAGCGTCGCGGAGCAGGGTGGCATGCGTGACAGCAGTCTCAGGAAAAGGCGTGCTGTTGTTCATCACGCCGTTGACGTGCGTGTATTGCCCCGTGAGAAACCCGGCGCGGCCGGGTGAGCAGATCGAGTGCGTGATGAAGGCATTGCGGAACCGAACCCCTTCCGCGGCGAGGCGGTCCATGGCCGGCGTCTCGAACCATGGGTAGCGGCCGCGTTCGCCCTGCTCCCTTTGTACGACGCCCATCGCATCCCAGCGGTGGTCATCTGCAATCACAAAGATGAAGTTTGGACGATGTTCGGCACCGCAGGCATTCGTACCGAAGCCGACCACGAGGACAGTGAGCCACGTGAGCGCGGCCCCGAGGTGGCGAAGCGTGGGAAAGGTCGTGCTGGTCCAACGGCTGGAAAAACCGGCAAAGGATCGCTTTGCCACTACGGCATGGCACCGATGGGATCGACTTCGAGCATGAGTTAAGCCGTCTTGTGTCGAGTTCATTACCATCATGCTCCGGAGGCAGGCAGGAAACACTTTTTGTACTTCTTGTCACTCCCACAGGGGCAGGGTTCGTTCCGGCCGACATGGCCCTCGCGTTGAAGGGAGGCGATGCGGGCACGTTCCATGATTCCCCCGAGCGTCTCCTCGATCTCCAACTGGTTGTCGTGGCGATCCATCGGCGAATCTGCGGCGAACAGGTGATTCAACTTTGGGAAGTTGTTCTCGCGAGCGAGCAGGAGACGGTCTTCATCCGCGTCGATCTCCCGCTCCCATGCGTCGCGTTCTGGCAACTCATACCCTGACAGATACGAGAAGGCCACGAGGGCCTCGCGGAGGCTCCCGAGTTCGGGATCATCAGGATCCTCGTTCAACACTCGGAGCGCGAGGGGCACGAGCCGTTCATCGAACTGATAGGCCGCCGCAATGCCGAGCTGGCCGCGGAGGTGGTCGTCGTGTTCGGCCTCGAGCACGACTTCGATGGCCGGCACGGCCTCTGGGCAACGAACCCGCTCGAAGAGCCCGTACGCGAAGCAGCGGACATGGTCTTCGGCACCCGGATAGTGCTCCTGTGCCCATTGCACGACGCTCGGCGTGCCGATCCGCGTGTAGGCCGCCAGCAATTCTTCGCTATACCAATCCCAGTCGCACTCCCAATACTTCCACAAGAGTGGAACGGCGGCTTCCAGGCGAAGGTGGCCCGCCAGGATGATCGCCATGCCGATGATCCAATCGTCTGGCCCGCCTTCACCGAAACGAGAGGCCTCGCGATTCAGGATGTCCAAGAGTTCTGGGGCAAAACGCTTGCCGGTGCGTGCGAGTGGTTCGAGAAGCCACTCCCCTTCCTGCACCTGGTGGCAGACCCACTCGAACGATGCCTCTTCCATTAACGGCAAACTGCAAAACTGGTGCGGCCAGACGAGAACATCTTTCCAGCCGAACGCATCGACGGCCTGGATGGCATGCCGAGTCACGTCGGGATCACTGGGCAGTGCATCGTTGAAATACTTCGCGACGACGTTCCTGACTGCCCGCCGTTGGTGCAGCCATCCTGCCGCCAGTTGTTCGTCCGTCAGTCGCATATGGTTCCTCCTTGATCCCTATTTGGACCAGTGTGTCATCGCCCTGGCGAAAATGAACGTCCTGGGGTGTCCAGCGGCACTTGCATGGTCCGTTGACGTGCGGCAGCGAGCGTAGCCATCGGAACACCCCACAGCCGGAGCGTGCCATCCCACGAGGTCGTCGCGAGGCCGCCCTCGCGCGGGAGGAAGGCGAGGCCCCAGGTTTCGTCGCGGTGGCCACGGAGGACGGACACCGGCCGACCGGTGTCGGCGTCCCAGAGTTGGACGAGACCGTCGGCACTCGTGGCGGCGATCCGAGAGCCGTCTTGTGAGAACGCAACTTTCCAGACTTGGCCTGAGGGACCGGTGAGCACACATGACGCTGGCGGAGCTTTGGAACGAGGTGAGGCGTCAGGATCGTGTGATGGATCTTGAGCACAGGATGCGTCGACGTCCCAGAGCCGCACCGTGCCGTCGGATGACGCTGATGCGAGCTGTCTACCATCCGGTGAAAACGAGACCCAGTTCACCGCGCGGTTATGACCGGGCCATGTCGCGAGGATCCCGCCGGTCACCGCATCCCACAGCCGGATCTGCCTGTCTTCGCAGGCGGTCGCGACCCGGTGGCCTCGGGGATGGAAGGCCGTGCGGAAGACGCGGGACGGATGCTTGAGTCGAGGAACTCGATCGTCGAGGGTTTCAGAATCGAGAAGACGCGCGGTGCGGTCCTCGCCCGAGGTTGCAAGGACGCGACCATCCGGGCTGAAGCACGCATCAAACGCGCGGCGGACGTGGATGCGAATCGGCTCGAGAAGCACGCCTTCGGGAAGACGCCAACGGGAGAGTGTGCCGCTGTCATCGGTCGCGGCCAGAAGCGTGCCGTCCGGTGAGAAGGCCAGGCCGTTCACACGATCGACGAGTCCCGTGAGATGCAGCCGCTCACGGAGTGTTGCCGGATCAATGAGCCGCACGTCACCCTGGGAGGAGCTGACGGCGAGGGTTTTTCCATCGGGTGAGGCCGCGACGGCAACACCACGGGCCCCGAGCGGTACGGCCGGTTCGCCTGTGACGTCGAGATCCCATGTGCGAACGGTGCCGTCGGCCGAGCCGGTGACAACGGCGACGCGAGCCTGGTTCTGGTCGGAATCGTTCGGCATGCCCGGCCGGACAGCCAGTGACCAGATCCCATCCGAATGCCCGCGGCGACGTGCGACGACCGTGCCGCTGGCGATGTTCCAGGACCGCAGGACGGCATCGCCTGACGCGGTGATGAGGCGGGAGCCGTCGTCGTTGAAGGCAATGGAATTGACGCGTTGCGGATGCACGAGCGTCGCTCGAAGACGCCCACTCGAAGCGTCATGCACGCGGGCCTTGCCATCTTCACTTGCTGTCACCAGCCGTTTTCCGTCGTTGCTCCACGCCCCACGAAACAGGCGAGCCGAGCCGTCACCGACCCGCAGGATAACGAGACCTTCGGCCACGTTCCAAATCCGGGCCGTCCCGTCGGATGATGTCGTGAGAAGCCGATCGCCGTCGGGCGAAAACGTGGCTGAGAGCACCGTTCCCTCATGCCCCGTGAAAAGTCCCTGCGGCTCCCACGAGCCCGTATCCCAAAGCCGTACCGAGCGGTCGCGGGAAGCGGAGGCCATGAGACGGCCATCGGGTGAAAAGTCGATGGCGTAGATCGTTCCATCATGGGCATTGATACTCACGATCTCCTTCGCGCTTGCGACATCGTGGACCAGCACGCGGCCGTCGGAGGAGCCGATCACCACCATCGCTCCATCTGGTGAGAATGCGACGGACCACACGCGGCCCTCGAGCGCGGCCATGGTGACGAGGGACTTGCCAGGTTGCCAGAGTAAAGCGTGGCCTCCATCAGTGCCTGCGGCCACACATGTCCCGTCACGCGACACGGCTACCGCGGTCACCGTACCTGCCTCGGCATCGAGTTTCGCAAGAGACTCGTCGAGCGATGACGCAAGATAAGAAAGCTCAAGCGGATGCGAGGCAACTCCGGGGGCCAACTCGCGGGCCTCTGTCAGCAGACGGCGTGCTTCGGAGAGATTATCGCGATCACGGGCCTCGGCGGCGAGCAAGACCGTTGAGAAATAGAGCTGGCGGCGGATTTCGGTGGCGCGAGCGTCGGCCTCTTTTCGCTGCTCTTCGGCAATGAGCCGTGCGGCATCGGCGGCAATACGGGCTTCTGCAGCGATATCACGTTCGGTCTCAGCCTCCTGCCACGCCCACGACACGGCTGCCAGCATGAGGACGAACGCAGCGAACCCCGCCATCAACGCTGCCGCGGCCGTACGGTGGCGGCGCGCGAGACGTGAAACTGATTCAAGAAATGTCGGCGGCCGCGCATGAATGGCTTCTCCTGCGAGCCAGCGGTCGAGGTCGGCGGCAAGTTCGCGTCCGCTCTGGTAGCGTTCCGCAGGCCTGGGTTCGAGGCAGGTGGCGAGC
>JBGTKO010000503.1:0-4320 GCA_041744595.1 Pirellulales bacterium | reverse complement strand
GCTTCCGTCCGGGTCTCGGCCGGGCCGCGGGCGTTGATCCATGCGATGAGATGCCCTGGGTCGATTCGCTTCGCAGCGATCTCGCTGGTGACCGCCTGACGAAGAACCGGCTCGAGCGGATGGGCTCGATAGAGATTGCCTTTCTTCAAGAAATCGACTTTCTGACTGTGGCGGGCGAGCAATCGTGAAAGGAGCGGAGAATACGAGCCCGTGGGAAGACCGCGGATCTGTGGGTCGCCGCTCAGTGGGCCCTTCGGCCCTTCGAAGTCACTCGCCAGCACGTCGCTCGCGAGCCGCTGCGCCTCGACGCTCGGATCACGGAGAAGGTCAGGAAGAATTTCTGGCGTCACGGAGATCGCCTGCACGAGCCGACTGCGAACACCAGGAGTTGTCGGCTTTGGCGACCGGAAATCAGTGAGGAGTTGTTTGACGGCCGCCACCCTCGCGGCCGCGGCCGCTTCTTTTTTGATCGCCGCTTTCTGAATCGATTCCCCGATGGCCTTGGACCGTTTGATTTGTTCGTCGCGGGTTGCATTGCCACCTGGCCGCCTAGCCCAGTGCCAGACCGCGTCGGCGTAGGATCCGCCAAGCTCCTGCGGCGAGAGCCGCCAGACTTCGGGACCGAGAAGCGCACCCATCGCCTTGTCAAAATCCTTGCCCTTGCCCGCCGCCACAACCGCTCGAACAAGCGATGCCTCGGGCGATGGATTCCGTTCGAGGATCGGCGCGAGATTCGATGCCGTCTCGAAATCGAGCTTCATCCAATCAAACGGCAGGGCCGGACCGGTGGTCTGATTGACGAGCTGCGGATTGGCAACCGCGAACTCGCGTGCTGCCGCGACCGACATCACCTGCGGGCCGCCGGCGTAATACCTCTCACCCCAGGTCTCAAAAAGCTCAGCCTTCTCGATCGGAGTGAGTTTTGTGATTGCCGCACGCACGGCCGCCATCTTGGCCTCGACCTCATGCGGCCAATACTTCTTCGGGTCATCGCGGTAGTGCTGGCCGGCATGCCCGCCAGCCCAGTCGGTCTGCACCGTCTTGGCATGCCGCGGAAACTTTTGGAGCAGTGCTTGGGCCTCAGCGAGTGGTGGCGTGGCATCCTGGCCTTCGATCTTTGCGGCGTTGTAAACCCGTACCGCGGCCGACCAGTCGAGCAGGAGCCGCCGTTCCTCATCGAAGGCCGCCGTTGCCGCGAGGGCCTTACAGTCGGCAGCAAACTCCGGTGAAACGCGGTCCTGCGGCAGGTCGTAGCGGGCACCGCGAATGGAGCTCACGAGCCAGCGGAAATCGTTGTCGTAGAGCGCGGTCATCTCGTCGGCAGACGCACCTCCCTTGATGCTCGCCAAGAGCCTCGCTGCCACGGCCGGACGATCGCCGCGGGAGATCGCGGTGTCAATGAACCAGCGATCGAACTGCCGGAACCGCGGGTTGACCGCCAGTCGCGTCGCGGCACCGCGGTCGAAGGCATACACGCTTGCCGGGTCGTCGAGATAGCCGATCGCGAGCGCATGGATGGCGGTGATCGCGTCGCCTGCCGTGGCTGACTTCGGGTCAGCACGCTCCAAGAACTGCTGGTAGAGCGCGACCGCCGACGACCAGTCGCCGGAAAGCTCGGCCGCGCGGCCTGCGTGGTAGAGAACGGTTGGGTCGCGAGGAAGATTGACCCGCAGCCACTGCTGCACCGCAGCAAGCGCCTGCTGTGGTCGCGCAGCCGCGACGCCCTGCTCGACCAGGTCGCGGATAACCTCCTCGGGCTGCGTCTCAATCGCCTTCAGGATTGACGCCCGCTTGGCCTCAAAAGCAAAAACATCGGCGGCGCCGGCCAGGTCGACGGGAAGCGCGGCGACAACAATCGCGACAGCAAAGCCGAGCCAAAAGCGGCCGGTCATGGTCCGGCTCCCTGCGCCGCACCTTCGAGCCCGGCGAGCTTTCGCTGTGCCTCTTCGAGGTGTGGGCTTGCGGGATAGTCGAAGACGAGCTGCCGAAGTTTTGATTTGGCAAGCTCGGTGTCGCCCATGCGGAAGGCCACGTTTGCCCAGAGCATGAGCATCTCGTCGAGGAAGGCAGCGTCGGGATAGTCCTTGAAGACGCTCTGGAGCAGCTCCGATGCCTGGGCGAAGTTCTCTGTGTCAACGTAGTGCCGCACGACCCGCCCGAGGGCGTCGGCCGCAAACGAACTTTCAGGAAAGAGGTCGTAGCATCGACGGTAGGCCGCGATCGCCGGTGCCATCATGTTCTGAACCGCCGTCGCCTTGCTGAGGCCGCCGGCTCCCCACTTGCTTCCGTGCAGGTCGGCAGCCTCGGCCTTCTTCTCCGCGTCCTTCTGGAGGGCCGCGCCGATCCGAAACTGGGCCTCAGCCGCTGAGATCGGATTCTGAAGCTCGAGCACCTTCCCGAAGGCTGCGACCGCTGCGGCAAAGTCACCACGGTCCACGAGACTACGGCCGAGGGCCATGAGCGCCTGGTCGGCGAGTACCGATTCCGGATAGAGCCGATTGAACGCCAGACAGGTCGCCGAGGCAGCTTCAAAATCGTCCTTCAGAAGCTCGCTTTCCCACTTGAGTCGAAAGGCGGTCTCGACAACGTCGCCCGGAAGCTTCTGGCGGGCGACGATGATCGGGTCGATGCGGTCGAGGGCCTCCTTGGCCCGCTGGCGAGCCCGCTCGTCCAGGCCCATGTCCTTATAGATCGCGCCCAAGCCCACGAGTGCCTCGGCCTCCACCACGCCCTTGCGGGACTTGAGCAGCTCGTCGAAGACGACGTACTGGTCGGCGGACACGCCCGAGTTGACGGAGCCCGATACTTTGATGCGGGCCTCGGTTTCTCTGGGCTCGTTCCCGTGGAGGTGCACCGCGTCGGTGTACTTGACCACGAGCTCATCGAGCTCCTGCACGTGGAGCACATCATCATTCGGGTCGGGCTTGGTGTCGGCGGTGGCTGCGGCGAGCTGAATCTTGCCCGCAAAAACGCCGGTACGAATCTCGGGCCCTTCGCCAACCTCGGTGAGCGTCACCGTGATGCTGTCACGATCCCGCCACGA
Organism: Pirellulales bacterium; assembly: GCA_041744595.1. Taxonomy (GTDB): domain Bacteria; phylum Planctomycetota; class Planctomycetia; order Pirellulales; family UBA1268; genus QWPN01. The sequence continues at coordinate 1,277 of JBGTKO010000503.1, read as the reverse complement.
TTCCTTTTCATCTCCCTTGGCGAAGATGTCGAGCAGGTCGTCGTCATCATCGGTGTCTGCGGCCTCGACTTTGTATCGCGACGTGACGGTAAGCGTTGTCTGCTCGGCCGCTGCTGAGCGGTCGAGATCGGCGTCGCGGAGCATCACCACCTGCGGCTCCCCCGGATACGCGACGGAGGCCGGCGTCGCCATGTCGCCAAGATAAAAACCGACCACGCCGGTGCTGACAGCTCGCACCTTGCCGGTCCGTTCGATTCCCTTGCTGCCATCGACGGTACTGTCGTCGATGTAGACGACCGTCACGATGTCGCCACCAACCATTTGGATGACGCCGTCGTTTGGCTTGGGAAGGCCGAGCGCCGTTGGCGCGGACGCGAGCATCTGGGCATCACGACCCGGCACCGGCGCGCCTTCGATCATCTCGACGTCGCCGCTCGACACCTGCACCCGAACCCGCACCGGCTGACCGAGCCGCCGCATGATAGGAATGTCGGCGTCTTCAATCTTGGCGTAGAACCGCTCGCCGATCTCGATGCGACCGAGTGAGTCGTCGCCGTCGCCCGAGGGTTCCTCCACCTCCGTGCCGACGAGCGAGAGCGCGTCGATCGCCTTGTTCCAGTTCTTGAGCTGGTAGTGGCTCATGCCGATGTAGTAGTAGGCTTGGTTCGCCCAGGGCGTCTTCTCGGCAACTTCGGTGACACGGCGGAAGACCGGGAAGCAGGCGGCGTACTGCCCCGCCTCGAAGTGCGACTGGCCTGCCCGGAAGAGCGCCTCGCGGTGGAGTTCTTTCTCCTGAGGTGACTGCTCGACGCCCGGCTTTGGTTCGAGCAGTCGCGCGAGCAACAAGAAGTGATTGAGCGCCTCGGGGTATTGCCGCTGGCCCAGATGGTGTTTCCCCATCGCCATGTGCGCCATGTGGGCGAGCATCGTGCCTTGATGATCGCGGGCAACCGTCTCGAGCATTCCCAGGCCGCGGTCAAACTGCTTCATGTCGAGCAGCTCGACGGCCTGGTCGTAGAGCCGCTTGGCTTCGCGATCGACGTCGGCCGCCGCGCGGGGCCTCGCCGTCGATTCCGCTGGCGGCTGGCCGGCCGCCGATGCCATCACCACGAGGATCGCCAGAGAATGGAAAAACATCCGCGGAAGGACAGACCGAATCATGGGGCGTGCATCTGCCTGGAGGGTCGGGCCGAGTTGATTCATGGTAATTCACGGCGAAACGGAATGCATGCGGAGGCCCGGCAAGCGAAGCAGGGCCATGGATGGGTGTGTTGGGT
>JBGTKO010000502.1:0-3138 GCA_041744595.1 Pirellulales bacterium | reverse complement strand
GCGGAGGCGGAGGATCGGCGGGAGGTTCCGCTGGGGGCTCAAGCGGTGGAGGAACCGGTGGCAGCGGCGGATCGACAGGCCCACCAGGCTGGCCGGCCGTGATGATCGCCGCGAGCGCGCCTCGCGCCTGCTCCCAGTCGGCAGGATCGTTCGACCATGTGATGTCGCTTCGCAGCCAGGTGAACCAGCTCTGAGGATCCGACGCATAGGCTGCCGTGCCAACTTCCCAGATCGCGGCCGGCACCATCCGCTCGACAATCGCCCGCGTGGCGACCGGATCGATTGCGGCCGCAAGCGCGAGGTACTCGACATCCTGTATGCCACGCCGCCAGTGCTTCATCCGCAGGCTGGCAATCGGCCCGGCCGCTTCGAGCGAGCTTTCCGGAAACACGCGGTCGGTACCCGGATAGAAGAGCACGCCATCGCCGTTCGTCGTGTTCCAGCCTGTCTGGCCCAAGACCGGATGGGCATTCGCCTGGCCGCCGAACGTACGGGCCTGTGCGAAAACATCCGTCTGGCCCGTGCCCCCTTGGAAGTTGTTGTAGTAGGTCGACTCCCAGAAGAACCAGCGGTCCACGCCTGTCTTGTATTGAGACCAGGCCAACTGCCGCAGGGCCACGCCGTCGTCCTCGATCGCAAACGAGCCGGTGGCGGGTCGGATGCCGTTGTACATGAACAGCCGCTTGCCGGGGTCGTTCTGCCAGTGGGCCGCCGCCTCCTGCCAGTCGGCCGTCACACCGACAGCAATCCAGCTCGCGGCAATGTCGAGGGCCGGCATCTGCTCATGGGCAAACCGGGGGCGCTCGTGTGGCTGCGAAAAGCCACTTCGCGAGGTCGCGGGAGTCGTTGCCAACGACATGAGATTCCGACCCGGGCCAGGGTTGTTCTCGATCCACGAGGCCCACTGCTGGGTCTGGACATCGTTTGAGCTCTCGTCGATGAGATAGAGGAACCGCTCGGTGGTCCGCACCTGCGGGTCGGGGTGCGTCGCAAACCATGTCTCCCATGCGTCGGTTCTCGCCCGCATCGCCGCCTCGCCACCACTGCCCCAGCCGGGCACGCTCCGCCACGAGCCATACGTGCCGATTGAATAGACGCCAGTGCCGATGCCCGCCCCAGGGCCAGCGTAGCCATGCTCGGCGGTGAAGAGCGACCCATCGAGCCGCCGCTCCCAGGCTTCCGGCGGCCGGTCGAGGTTGCCGTTGATCCCGTCATCGATGAGCGACAGCCGGTGGCGATGGGCTACTTGGAAGTGGCGGTCAACCACGGCGTCGAGCGCGGCACCTGCCATGCCATACCGTTGGGCGATGTTGTGCTGGCCGACATAGACCATCGTGGCCGCGGTGGTCTCATCGGGCAATGAAAACTCATGGACGGTGAGTTGGACCGGTAGCGTGGCGGCAACCGCCCCGTGCTGACGGACCTCGAATGTGCCGACGAACATGCCAGCCGGTGCCTCACGGGGCACGTGAATATCGACCCAGATTGTTTGGCTTGTGCCTGCCGCCACCGTGAACGAGCCGACAAGCTCGATCGGCACGGCGATCTCGGGGTAGTGGTAGTCGGCATGCGGTCGATCGGACCAGCCAGTGCCCGCCACGGCGTATCCCTCTCCCGTGAACGGTCGCCTGAACTTCTCAGGGATGTGCCGCTCGTCGTACACGTCGTAGGAAAGCCGCGAGAGCCCCTCGATCTGGAGATACCCTGCATGAAATACCTCGATCGGCCGATCGGTCCACCGCCAGAGCTCGGTGGTATCACCGCCGTATGGAGCGGTGGTGATCTCGAAACTGCCAGGGCCAGCAAGGGTCGCGAAGGAGACGCTTATCCCAGCCGCAGCTTCACTGCCTGCCTCAAGAATGACAGCAAAGCTTGCCACCTCATTGCGTGCCGCGGAGAGCGTGATGGCGGTGCCATCAAAGACCGGATTGACGACCGTGAGCGGCGCGACCGCAGCACGTGTCTCCTCGCGGGCCACCTTGTCTTCACCCGAGTTGGCCCACACGGCGGCGAGACTTCCGGGCGTGAGGGTATCCACAAGGCCGGCCAGGAGCATCCGTCCCTCAAGCTGCTCCACTGCCATTGGCCGGCGACGCGGCCGACGGCTTTTTCCACGGGCAGACCACAAACGCCTGGCCGACATGGCTATCCCCCCCGAAGCCACAGGAAATCTGACGATCATTATAAGCGCGGATTCTGCCCAGGTGTTACCCAGCCGTGCCGACGGGCCGCGCTCACCGGGGCCGCGCTGCCCGCGGGGGGGCGTGGTTGAACAAAGCCACTTCGACGGTGAGCCCGGGCCCAAAGGCGAGGGCGACGCACGGGCCATCTCCAGCCGTCGTAAAGAGCCGCTGAAGAATGAAGAGGATCGTCGCGCTCGACATGTTGCCGTGGGCCGCGAGGACCTCCCGCGACAGGGCCACGGCATCGTCATCCAGCCCGAGCGCCTCCTGCACGTTGCCGATCACACGCGGACCGCCAGGATGCACAGCCCACGTGGTGACATCGTCATACGAGAGGCCGTGATCGGCAAGCGCGGTCTCCACGATGCCGCGGATGCCCTCGCTGATGACGGTTGGCACGCGGGCTGAGAGATTCATCTCGAAGCCGTGGTCACCGATGATCCACCCCATCTCGTCAGTCGAATCAGGGAGGATCCGCGACCACTGTCGTTCGAGTCGCCAACCGCCACCGCCTCGTGCACACGGATGATCGGTGCCGACACCCACCACGGCGGCGGCTCCGTCAGCAAAAATGCTGTTGGCCACGACCGACTCGGTGCGGCTCCCATACTGAAAATGCAGGCTGCAGAGCTCGACGCAGCAGACTAGCACGACCGCCTCGGGGGCCGTCGCAGCGAAGGCATCGGCCACGCGGATCGCATTGAACGCGCCGTGGCAGCCCATGAAGCCGACGTGCGTGCGGCTCAAGTCCGTCGGCAATCCAAGCGCGGCGACGAGCTCCAAATCGACGCCGGGGTTCGCAAAGCCGGTGCAGGAGCAGGTAACCAGGTGCGTGATGGCTGCCGCATCGATCCCGGCCGTTTCAAGGGCGTTCCTTGCAGCAGCTACGGCGAGCGCTCCTGCCTCGGCGGCGTAGCGAGCCATCCGCGCGGCGGTCGTTGGCCCGGCGGTGGGA
>JBGTKO010000501.1:0-4410 GCA_041744595.1 Pirellulales bacterium | reverse complement strand
GACTGGCCCTTGCGCGGGGCTCGAGCGCAGTCCACCTCGTCTGCGCCGGCACGGACGGCCATGTCACGCTCGAGGACGTGCTCACCGCAGGCGCGATCCTGGACGCGGCAGCCTGCGACGAGGATGCTCCCAACGATGTGCTCGACACCGATGCATTTTCCGCGCGAGACCAATTTCGCCAGCTTATGAATGGTCAACGTGACGATCTGACTGATCGAATCGCTCGCACATTTCGAACGAGCCTGGGTGGGGCGAACCTCGTCGCACTGGGGATGGATGCCGACATCAAAGCCGCGGCAGGAATCGATTCACTTCCCGTCATGCCTCGCCTTGAACCCCGCAAGAATCAGCTCATCATCTACCCAAACGGTTGACGAAGCCGGGCGGCACCATCCAGGCGGTTTTTGCACGCTGGCCGAACAAACCACAGACTAACTACACTCCTGCTTCACCAACGCCACCCCAGATCCGCTCCAAGACATTCATGACCGCACCTGCCGACCAATCCCGCATGGACAAAATCGTGTCGCTTGCCAAGCGTCGCGGTTTCATCTTTCAGTCAAGTGAGATCTACGGAGGTCTCAACGGTTTCTGGGATTACGGGCCCCTCGGCGTGGCTCTCAAGCGGAATCTCAAGGACGCTTGGTGGCATGATATGGTCGCCGGACATGATGAGCTCGCCACGCCTGTGGGGGCACCGGCCGCCTACGAGATGGCCGGCCTCGATTGCACGATCATCATGCACCCGCAGGTTTGGAAGTGTTCGGGCCATTTCGATCTCTTTCACGACTGGATGATCGACTGCCGCGAGTCCAAGAAGCGGTATCGGTACGACCATCTGCTTGGCCGTCGGGCGTCGTATCGCGACAAGGCTGTGTTCGTGACAACGGACGCCACCGGCGATGAAGCACCGGTGGAACTTGTGGCTCGTGCCCAGAAGTTTTTTGGCCTGCGGGCGAAGCAGGTTGGTGAGATCGAGTGGAGCGGCGAGGTCGAGCCGCTCGCCACCGCGATGACCGCGGGCACTGTGAGTCTCGCTGATGCCCTCGGACCGAATGCGGCTGTGCCAGGCACGCTCACCGAGCCCCGTGAGTTCAATCTCATGTTCGAGACGCGGATCGGGGCGCTCGCCAGTGGAGGCGACGACGACCGGGCGTTTCTCCGGCCGGAGACGGCCCAGGGCATCTTCGTCAACTTCAAGAATGTCGTCGATACCTCGCGGGTGCGTGTGCCGTTCGGGATCGCCCAGGTTGGCAAGAGCTTTCGCAACGAAATCACTCCCCGGAATTTCACGTTTCGCTCCCGTGAGTTTGAGCAAATGGAGATCGAGTTTTTCTGTCGACCGGCCGACTCCGGCGAGTGGTACCGGTACTGGCGCGACCGACGCTGGAAGTGGTACCTCGACTTGGGACTCACCGAGGGCAAATTGCAGTTGCGGGAGCATGCAGCCGACGAACTCTCCCACTACTCCGTCGGGACCGCCGATATCGAATACGCTTTTCCGTTTCTGGCGGACGGCGAATTTGGTGAGCTCGAAGGCATTGCCCACCGTGGTGATTTCGACCTCCGAAGCCATATGGAGGGCAAGCTTGTCCGCAGGGATGGTGAGCTCGTCGTCGAGACCGGTGGTGACGGAAAGCCGCGGCACCGCGGTAGCGGGAAGGATCTTTCCTACTTCGACGACATCACCCGCGAACGGTATGTACCTCATGTGATCGAGCCGTCGGCCGGCGCGGACCGCGCGGTGCTTGCCTTTCTGTGTGATGCGTACCACGAGGATGAAGTCCCTGATGAAGACGGTAAACCTCGAAGTCGCACAGTGATGAAACTGCATCCCCGGCTCGCGCCGGTGAAGGCGGCGATTCTGCCGCTCGTGAAGAAAGACGGCATGCCGGAGGTAGCGATCGATCTTTACCGAAAGCTCAAACGGCACATGCCCTGTCAGTACGACGAAAAGGGCTCGGTTGGCCGCCGGTATGCCCGCCAGGACGAGGCAGGCACCCCCTGGTGCCTGACGATCGACGGCCAGACGCTCTCCGACCAAACGGTGACGCTCCGGGATCGTGACTCGCTCGTGCAAGAACGCGTTCCCGTCGATGAGGTCGTCCATCGCCTACGAGCCCGACTGGATTAGGACCGAGCATGCGTGCTGCCATATCCACCGTGTGCTCGCTCGATGCGACGCTCGAGACGGTGCTCGCGGACTATGCCGCCGGGCATGTCGATGCGATCGACCTCTGGCTCGGTCATGCCGATGCGTTTTTGAAGCAGCGGTTGGCGGCCGGTCTCCGCGAGGCCTTGTCGCAGCACGGCATCACCCCGCTTGCGGCGAGTTTCCAGGGAGGGTTGTTGACGAGCCAGGGCGAGGCCCGTCGCGAACACTGGAAGACCTTTGATGGGAGGCTGGGTCTCTGCCGCGAGCTTGCCATTCCGGTGCTTGTTGTTGCTGGCGATGCCCACGGGCCGCTCGGCCCGCAGGATCTCGGCAGGCTTTCGGCAAGCCTTGTCGAGGCGGCGAAGCGGGCGGGCGACGCAGGCGTACGGCTCGCGCTCGAGTTCGATGCGCGGGCAAGCTTTCCGAATAACCTTCAGTCGGCTGTGGCCCTCGTCGAGGATGTTGGCTCGCCTTCACTTGGCCTCTGTCTCGACTGGTTTCATTGGACCGTCGGCCCAAGCAAGCCGCTCGATCTTTGGCTCCTCTCGAAGAACAACCTCGCCCACGTGCAACTCTCTGATATCGCCGACGTGCCTCGTGAGATGGCCACCGATGCCGACAGGATCCTGCCCGGTGAGGGCTCGTCACCGGCTGAAGATCTCGTGCGACGGCTCGGCGAAATTGGTTATGACGGTGGCGTATCGGTCGAACTGCATGACCCGCGCATGTGGAGGGTGCCTCCGCGGCAGTTCGGCGAGATCGCGATGACAGCCCTCCGGAAACTGCTGGGACAGGCGGCGATGGGGTGAGGGGCAGAGGGCCTGAGTCGTGTCATTCGTGCTCGAACATGAGGCTACTCTGCTGCTCGATCTCGTCGATGGGTCGGAGGTCGTTCTCCGCCTCGGGGGGCACGATCGGAAAGTGTCGCGCCGTCGTGAGGACATCGACCATCTCTTGACAGATCGTTTCCGGGTGAGTCACCCAGAGCGACGGGTCGTACTTCCGAAGATCGACCGACACCGAATAGGTGCGGAGCGTCTTGCGGCGGCCTTTGACATACTGTGGGAAGAATGAGAGGGAGAGTTCGCGGAGCGAGCGATAGATCGGGTCACGGTAGCGGAGGAGGGGGCTGTTGCTCTTCGAGATTGCCCCCCAGTGACCCCGGCGGCGGAAAAGGGCCACGACATGATCAACGTCACCACGGGCAGCACCCATGTCCATCAGAAGGGGGGTGTGTCCAGCGAGCGCCAGGGCGGCTGCTGCCACGAACGCTCCTTCGATACAGTGGGCGGCGTTGTTTTCGAGGACCCCCACGACCGAGCGGGCTGTGTGGCCGTCCGGTTCGGTGTTCCAGGGGATTCGGTTGATGAAGCTCTGAATTCGCTCGGGCCTGCGGAGACGCCGAAGCCGATTCTCTGCCTGTTCGGGTAGTCCGAGGTCAATGCCCTCGAGAACTGCCTGCAACACGGGTGACCTCCTTTGCTGGGTTTCTCCAACGAAAACGAAAGGATTACCACGCGTAAGGATAGCGAATCTGGCCCGTTTCGTGTGGAGTCTGTGAGGCCGTGGTCAATTGTGTCGCCAAACTCTGGCTGGATCACCGCAATTTTCGTACGATTAAAAGGCGTACGGAGCGAGGCGATGGCTCAAGGAAGCGGCCCCATGACACGGCGGATTCGATCTGCATTCACGGTGTTCGTAGCTGTGTGCGCGGCCCTCGGGTCGCTTGCGCCTACTGGGGCCCAGCCGCCGTGCCGAGATTTTGCATATGGCAACGCGGGCTTTGCCTCGGGGTACGGCATGGCCGTGACGCGAGGTTTCGGATGGTCTGGCCGTTGGGGCACGGGATACGGCTGCCTGCCTCGACCGGTGTGTCCGCCACGAATCTGTCAGCCTTGCTATCCGTGTCGCCCGTGGTCTGGTTGCTACCCGCCACAGTGGGGCTGTGGTCTGGGCTACGGCTCATCGTGGTACTCCAGTACGCAGACGGTCTATCTCGCAACGCCCGCGAACGGCGGGGCCACGTTCTTCTCGGGCGGCATCGTCCCATGGCCAGTGCCGTACGCTGTTCCAATACCGTATGCCGTTCCCATGCCGTGGCTGGGAGGCGGCGCGCCCGATGGTGTCTTCGCGGGCTCGCCTGGCACGATGCCGTCGTCGCGTGCCACTCCACGCGCTTCATCGGGGCCACGAACAAGTGTCGCAGTCGCGAGTCCACCTTCAGCGAGGGCACGGGCCCTTCGACTCGTGGCTGC
>JBGTKO010000500.1:0-4525 GCA_041744595.1 Pirellulales bacterium | reverse complement strand
GCTCCAGGGCACGGGCAACCCCGAGCGGATGCCGTTTTCGCAAGCGGATGCGTTCCCAGGAGCCCGGTGTCTCCGACACCGGGTCAATGCGGGTCATCGGAATAAAAGCCCCTCGCGCCAGCGTGGGGACGGCGGGTCATTGGGCGAGCCCGGACATTGATGGACAACGAATGGGGCGGCGCGTCACCCGCAGTCCCCCATACCCGCGCAGGAGAGCTTCTATGGGAGTAACTGCGGTGAAACACCATCACGAAATGTGACCCGTCTGCTCGGATGGGCACCATCCCGCAACGCGCACGAAAACGGGAGCCCGGAGGTGCGACCGCCGGCCCGGAGGGGCCGGAAGGTGGCAGGGGGCATGGATGCCCCTGCCACCGTAAAGCAGTCAGTCGATGAAGCCGGACAGTTCTTCACTTCTGGCCGGAGCTTGAAGCTTGCGAACCGCCTTCGCTTCGATCTGCCGAATCCTCTCGCGGGTCACCTTGAAGATGTGGCCGACTTCTTCGAGCGTGTAGCTGTAGCCGTCGCCAAGGCCGTAGCGGAGCTTGATGATCTCCCGCTCGCGGTAGGAGAGGCTCTTCAAGACCTTTGCGATCCGGTTCTTGAGCATCTCCTGAGCCGCGCCCTGGGCTGGGTTCTCCGCGCCCGTGTCCGGAAGAAGGTCACCAAAGTGGCTGTCCTCGCTGTTGCCCACCGGACGGTCGAGGCTGATGGGGTAGCGGCTCATCGCCGTCACCCGACGCGTCTCGTCCACCGGAGTGCCGGCACGTTCCGCGATCTCCTCGATCGTCGGCTCGCGGCCATACTCCTGAAGAAGCTGGCGGGCCACGTTCCGCACGCGGCTCATGGTTTCCACCATGTGGACCGGAATACGGATCGTGCGGCTCTGGTCGGCCACCGCGCGGGTGATCGCCTGGCGAATCCACCACGTGGCGTAGGTGCAGAACTTGAACCCACGGCGATACTCGAACTTGTCGACCGCACGCATGAGCCCGGCGTTGCCCTCCTGGATGAGGTCGAGGAACGACAGGCCGCGGTTGCGGTACTTCTTGGCGATCGACACGACGAGCCGGAGATTGCCCTCGGAGAGCCCTCGCTTGGCCTTTTGGTACCTCGTGAAGATGTCCTTGATTTGAGCCATCCGCCGCTTCAAGCTGCGGGGTGTCTCCTGGCAGGCCTTGAGAATGCCTCGGTATTCTTCGACGAGCTTCTGCCGCGCCGACGGGGCCTGCTTGGCCCGCTTGCTCGCATCGATCTTGGACTTGAGCTCGGCAAGGCGCCGGACATCATCGTTGAGCTTCCGAATGTGCGCCTCGATCCGCTGTGTCCGCAGGCCGAGCTCTTCGATGAGTCGCACGACCCGCTTTCGACGCCGACCGAGCCTCGCCCAGGCCTCCCGCCGTTCCGCCATCCGTCGCTTCTTCGACAGGGCGATCCGATAGTCGGCCTTGTTTTGCATGAGGAGTACTTCGAGCGTCCGCAGGTTGTACGGCAGGCGGCCAGTGATCTGATCCTTTTCGAGCCGGTCAGTGACCGACACCTGGACAGTACGGTCAAACGGCAACTCTCCGCGGTGGACACGACAGAGTACGCGAAAGGAATCCATCGCCACGTAGTTGCACTCGAGGAGCTTGGCCCGGAACTGGGCCCTGGTCGTCTCGATCTGGCGGGCCAGGAAAATTTCCTGCGCACGGGTAAGCAGTGGGATCTCGCCCATCTGCGTGAGGTACATGCGAACGGGATCGTCAGACCAGGCCTCGACCTGTTCGGGGAGGACGTCGTCGCCGCCATCACCGTCGCCGTCAAGATCGGCGTCCGCTTCAGTCTGCGAATCACCGTCAGGCAGGACGGCCACGTCCACATCGTCGGCGAGCAGTTCGGCGTCGGCCTCTTCGGCATCGACGACCTTTTCCGTCAGCTCCTCGACATCTTGGGGATTGGTGACGACATCATCCTCGAGTTCATCCAACAACGAATCGTACAAAGCAGCGCTCCTTGGCGATTCCGACAACGGGACCCAGACAACGACCGGCTCACGCCGGCATGCGGTGAATGGCACCCGAACAATCTTTCGGGGTGCCGACAGTGTGATTCAAGGGGCAGGCAAGTCCAGCCGCCCCGCTGTCCCCAGGGAATGGCGAAGGCACCCGGCTCCACACGGGTTCATAGGCAGGAGCCGAGCCCCCCCTTTCGCCGAGCTTTGCAAAAACCATGTAAGCGGGGCAGGATGCTGGCAGTGTGCCGGCATGAAGGGGCCTCCGGGGGACTCAACATTATGCCGTTGCCAACGCCCGAAGGCCAGTTTTTTTTTGGCTTTGCGACCAGATTTCGACCCATTTCGGTCGTTGGATGGTAAAAGAATCCGGCCGGAGAATCCCTGCCGGCGGCCAGCCGGACCAATCCACGTCCTGCTGGCCCGACACTTTGTCTTTCGCGACGCTTCGATGCCCCGCGCCACCAGGACTTTTCGCGTACCGTGCAACTGCTCGTCCACGGTACTGGTCGGCATCGGCCAGGCTGGGACGCAGGTCGCCTGTCCTGCCTGCGGTGCGACCATCGACGTGCCGCGGCTTCGCGACCTTGCACCGCTCGAGGTGACGGAAGTGCGGGCAGCGGGCAGGGCCTGGCGGCCGGGCCATGCCTGGCTGCTCGTTGGCTGCGTCGTGGCAGCCTCTGCCGCGCTGGTCGCGACGGTTCTTTCGCAATTCGACGGTGGCGCCTCACAAAAGCTGCCAGACGAGCGGCTCATCCGCGCTGCCGTCGAGTCGGCCGATGCCGCGACGCTTCACAAGGCGTGGCTGGCTGTGAAAAGGTCGGGTGTTGATCGTGGGGCAGTCGCCGAGGAACTGGACGTGAAGAAGGCAGCAGACTCGGTCGGCCGCGTCGCACTCCTGTTCTGGTCGGTGGCCGCTTGTGGAGTTGTTGCCGCGATTGCCGGTGGCATCGCGAGTCTCGTTCGATCGACAGGAGGATCGCCGAAGGCATGAAAGCCGCGTTCATCACCCGCATCGGTCCACCGAACTCGATCCAGTGCGGGGAACTTCCCGATCCCGTGCCGGGGCCACGGCAGGTGCTGGTACGGGTGCGTGCTGCTGCAATCAACCCGATCGACACGTATGTGCGGGCCGGCACCGTCGCGATGCCGCTCGAGTTTCCGTTTGTTGTCGGCTGCGACCTCGCGGGCGAAGTCGTGGGCGTCGGTGCTGACGTGGATAGGCTACGGCCCGGGATGCGAGTGTGGGGATCCAACCAGGGGCTCCTCGGCCGGCAAGGCACGTGTGCTGAGTTGGCTGCCGTGGACGAGCGGTGGCTCTATCCCACGCCCGACGGTGTCACCGATCGCGAGGCCGCCGCTGCCGCGCTTGTCTCGATCACGGCGCACCTTGGTCTTGTGAGCCATGCCCGGCTCGAATCGGGTGAGACGATTTTTGTGAGCGGTGGGTCAGGAGGCGTCGGCTCGGCCGTCGTCCAGGTCGCAAGGGCTCTCGGGGGCCGCGTGATCGCGACGGCTGGCACATCAGAGAAGCGAAAAACCGTCCTCGACTTCGGCGCCGATGTGGCCCTCGACTATCGACGGCTTGACCTCGTCGCTGCCGTGTTGGAGGCAGCGCCCGGCGGCGTCCATGTTCACTGGGAGACCCGTCGTGAGCCCGACTTCGATTCAGCCGTGGCGATGCTGGCCGAAGGGGGGCGGATGGTGATCATGGCAGGCCGCGAGGCTCGCCCCGCGTTTCCCGTCGGGCCCTTCTATGTGAAGGCCTGCCGTCTCCATGGCTTCGTCATGTTCAAGGCGGATGCCCGTGAACAGGCCGCAGCGGCGGTCGATATCAATCGCTGGCTCGCTCGCGGTCAGCTTCGCGCACCCGTTGATCGTGTCGTGACGCTCGATCATGTGGCTGAGGCGCATGCGATCCAGGAAGCAGCCACGGTGGGCGGCTCCGGGGCGCTTGCAGGAAAAATTATCGTGGAGCCTTGAGATGCTGCGCGGGCTGATCGTGGGCGGACTGCTGGGCGTGGTCGCCGTCTCGCTCGTCGCGGCGGAGCCTGTGTCCCCTGGCGAGCGGGCCCGGTTCTTCGATTTCGAGGTGAAGGGCCGGCGGGTGGCGTTTGTATGCGACCGATCGGGGAGCATGTCAGAGCCCGATGGGAAGCCGATGGCTGCTGCCAAGGCGGGCCTCATGGCGAGCCTGGACGCGCTGGGCGAGTCGCAGCAATTTCATCTTTTCTTCTATAGCGACCGGGTGACGGTCTACACGCCCCCTGGTGGGCCGGGTCGGCCGATGTTTGCCGACGATGACACGCTCCGCGGCGTCCGTCGATTCGTCGATAGCATGTCGGCCTCCGGTGGCACACGTCATGCCGACGCGCTCACCGCGGCGCTTGCGGTTGCCCCCGACGAGATCTTCTTTCTCACCGACGGCGACCCACGCGATGACCTCGCCTCGGACGAAGTCGAGCGGCTCTCCGGCCGGCTCGGCCGCGCGCGGCTCTTTGTGGTCCAGTTCAGCGTCGGCAACGGCACCAC
>JBGTKO010000499.1:0-5286 GCA_041744595.1 Pirellulales bacterium | reverse complement strand
TTTTCGTGCTCGACATGGGCGACAGCATCAAGATCCACGACATGGCTCAAGACCTTATTATCCTGTCAGGCCTCGACCCAGACGACATAGAAATCGTATTCACGGGTCTCCGCCCAGGTGAAAAGCTCTATGAAGAGCTCTACTTCGACGAAGAGGAACGGATCGCGACCTGTCATGAAAAAGTGTTCTGCGCTCGGCATCGCCCCGCAGAACTTGCCGCGGTTGAGGCGATCCTGGAAGAGCTGCATGATGTGCTCGAGGAGTCACCCAACATTGTTCGCGCGAAGCTTCGGGAGTTCGTGCCCGAATTTCGCGGAGACGGAATGGAGGATGCCATCGATCATCCTTCTGGCAAAAGGCTTCATGCAAAGTAGTCACCTGGGTTCTGCGTTAAACCTGTAATGGCTGAACAAGCATTTCCATTCATCCCGGAATGGCATGAACCGGGTAGTCCTGCACGAGTGGGCATTCGTGTTCCCTTCGTTCGCCCGGCTTTACCGCCGGCTGATGTCATTGCGAGGGCGGCTCGCGAGATCATTGGGAGCTCGAGGCTCACAAAGGGCCCCTACTGCGAGGGCCTGGAAGAGGCAATCGCTAAACGGCTTGGCGTACGGCATGCCATCGCGGTGAGCAGTTGCACGGTGGGGCTCATGCTCGCTTATCGATGCCTGGACCTGACGGCCGGCACGTGCAGAAGTCGGCGGGCCGCAAATGACCCGTGTGCCGTGGCTTCCCTTCAGCCACTGTCACGTTTCGGTGTGGCGAGGTCCCTGAGCCGCACTGAGCCTTTGGGTGAGGTCATCATTCCGAGCTTCACGTTCCTTGCAGCTCCCGCAGCGATCACGTGGAATAACCTCCGCCCAGTGTTCGTCGATGTTGATGCAGCGACCACGAACGTAACTGCCCAGACGGTGCGTGCGGCAATCACGCCGCGGACCGTGGCAATCGCGGCCTGTCACAATTTCGGAAACCCCTGCGACATCCCGGCGTTGAAGGCCATCGCCGAAGAATTTGGTTTGCCGCTTATTGTTGATGCGGCCCATGGATTTGGTGCGAGTGTTCACGGGCGTCCCGTCGGGAGCGGAGGCACGATTGAGGTCTTCAGCCTCTCGCCCACGAAGCTGCTCGTGGCTGGTGAGGGGGGCATCATAACCACAAACTGTGATTGCCTCGCACACTTCGTGCGGATGGGCCGAGAGTATGGCAATGACGGATCATACGACGCGCTTTTTCCTGGCTTGAATGGTCGAATGCCGGAGTTGAGCGCCGCCATTGCCCTCGAGGGGCTCTCCATGCTCGACGAGGTCTCTGCTCGCCGGAATGATGTGGCAATGGCGTATCGCAAGGAGCTTCAGGATCTTCCTGGAATTGGATTCATTGAGACATTGCCGGGCGCTGTTTGCAGCTACAAGGATTTTTCGATCACCATCGACCCCACGCGTTTTGGGATGACCCGCGACGGCTTGCGGCGACTTCTGGCCGCGCAAGGGATCGAAACGCGTGCGTACTACAACCCGCCGTGCCATCGACAGACGGCCTTCGAGCACTTTCACGACAGGTCCCGGTCGCTTCCGGTCACGGAGATGCTGGCGGCCCGGAGTTTGGCGTTGCCGATTGGGGCGCACGTCGATGCGGCGGTCGTGCGCGAGGTCTGCGACATCATCGCGAACGCGAAACAGGCTGCGTAGTGGCTGAGGCGATTTTTCAGGGTGACCTACCGTGGATCGCCGTGGCCTGGGGCGCCTGGTGCTTGGGCTCAGGATTACTGGCGTGTGTCTTGACGTACGCAGTGCTTCGAATAACCGCCTCGATAGGCGTCGTCGATCGTCCGAACGCCCGCAGCAGTCACGTGTTGCCGACACCCAGGGGCGGCGGGTTAGCAATCGTCGCCGTGTCATTGGCGGCCGTTCTGCTACTCGTCGTGATCGGGGTTTCGCCGCCCTCGCGCTACGAATGGGTGGTCGTAGGAGGTCTCGTCGTGGCTGGGGTGAGTTTTCTGGATGACGTGTCGTCGGTGTCCCACCGACTGAGACTTCTCATCCACTTTCTCGCGGCAGTGATGGCGGTTGCGGCCATGAGCCCGGCCCACGTTTTCGATTTTGGAACATTTGGATCGGTCGATATCGGCATCGCTGGGTGGGGGCTTTCGGTCGTTTGGATCGTTGGGATGACGAATGCCTTTAACTTCATGGACGGCATTGATGGCATCGCAGGGATCACCGCTGCCGTTTCGTTGGCGTTTCTTTCAGCCGGGTTCTTTATTGGGCACTGGCTCTTCGCCTCCCTTTACGCAGCGGCGCTTGCGTCAGCCGCCGTCGGTTTCCTGGCTTGGAACTGGCAACCGGCTCGGATTTTCATGGGGGATGTCGGGAGTGCATTTCTCGGCTACACGATCGCGGCGATGCCACTCTTTGCGAGCGATGACGTTCGGCGTTGGCTCTTTCCGTGGACGGTGATGGCCATGTGGCCCTTTCTGTTTGACACGGCGTACACGCTGGTCCGAAGGGCGACGAGGGGCGAGAACGTGTTTGAGGCCCACCGAAGTCACCTGTACCAGCGGCTCGTGATCGCAGGCTGGTCGCACCGCGCGGTGGCACTTCTCTATGGTGCGTTGAGCGCGGTCACAGGCGGAGCGCTGCTGGTCGGGCGATGCGTTCCAGCGTCCAGCCAAGTCTCCGAAGTGGTAGCCGTGTCGAGCGTCGTTTTGGGAGCGGCAGCCGTCTTCGTTCTCGTTCACGGTGCCGAGAGGAAGATCGCATGCCGTTCGGCGTCATGACCTTGGCACCGATCAGGGAAGTGTTGCGTCCAGAAACGTTCTACGCCCGCGTGCTCAAGCGACTCGTCGATATTGTCGGCTCCCTTTTCTTGATAGCTCTGCTCTCACCGCTGATGCTCCTCACATGGCTCGCCGTCCGGCTCGCGCTCGGCTCCCCCGCAATGTATCGCGACGAGCGAGCCGGGCTCGGCGGTCAGCCGTTTTGCCTCGTCAAATTTCGCTCGATGACTGACGCCCGCGGCCCCGACGGCTCGCTCCTGCCAGACGCCCAGCGGCTTGGCGCCTTCGGCCGTTTCCTCCGTCGCACGAGCCTCGATGAGCTGCCGCAGCTTTTCAATGTGCTAGCAGGTGACATGAGTCTCGCAGGCCCTCGGCCGCTGCCCCTGCGGTATGTGTCGCGGTATGACGCCCGGCAGGCCACGCGGCTTTTGGTCCGTCCTGGCCTCACCGGCTGGGCCCAGATTCACGGCCGAAACGCCGTGGACTGGCCGGAACGACTGGAATACGATGCTGAATATGTGGAAAGGATGGCGTGCTGGACGGCTCCTTTCACCGATTTCTGGATAGTCCTCATGACGATGGTTCAAATAGTCTGGCAGGCGGTCACAGGTCACGGCGTTGCCGCACCTGGATCGGCCACCATGCAGGAATTCAGTCCGTGAAGCCCGACGTTACAGAGGCAGTCACCACAGCGATTCGCTCGGTGCTGCGTGACACGGGCCGTGACACGAAGCCCGTCGAACCTACGATGCTCCTTGCAGCCGACCTCGGCCTCGATTCGCTCGATCTCGCTCAGACGATCGTGCTCCTGGAGCGGTCTTTGGGTATCGACCCGTTTCGTGTGGCATCGACTTCCCGCACGGTCCGCACCGTGAGCGATCTGGTTTCGATCTACGATCAGGCCCTCACGCCCCAGTCCTCGTAGCGACCAATGCCAACTACCGCTTTGCCGATTCCTGCTCTTCTCGACGCTCCTGCTGAAGACCGCCTCGCTGTTGCGATCCAGGAGATCGCCCGCCAAGCCCCCGATCGCCCGGCCATCATCGCCCAGGCCGGGAGCGACGCCCGCCGAGTGATCGACTACGGCACGCTCGCAAGCGCGGTCGCGGTGCTCGAAGCTGAGCTCGATGCGACCCGCCCCGTGGGAATCGTGGCACGCCCGTCGCGAGTTGAAAGCCTCGTGGTGATCGCAGCCGCCTGTGGTCGCCAGCATGTGCCCGTGGCATTTCTCGCCGAGGACTCCCGAGACTTGGTCGGCGAGCTTCGCGATTGGGTTGAAGTGGGCGACTCACTGTCGCTGCCTGCGTCGCCAGCGAGTGATGCCAAGCATTCCGAGTTTGAAACGGTGCCGCCGCAGATTGTCGTGGCCACGTCTGGCACGAGCGGTCCGCCCAAGCTTGTCGATCATTCCTGGGATTCTCTCCTCGCCGCCGCCCGGCTGGCGGAGCATTGGCATGGCCTTGGTTGGATGCTCGTGTACGACGCTACGCGGTGGGCTGGAATTCAGGTCTGGCAGCAGGCGATGCTCACGGGTGGCTGGCTTGTTGTGCCGGCATCGCGTGACCCCGATGTCGTTGCTCAGGCTCTCGCCGACGAGCATGTCTCAATTCTTCCAGCGACGCCCACGCTCCTGCGGCGGCTTGTCACGTCTGCCGATGCCGATGTGCTCCAGAGGTCGTCGCTCGACCGAATCACGCTCGGCGGCGAGGCTGCCGATGCGGCGCTCTTGCAACAGGTCCACGCCGTTTTCCCAACGGCAAAAATCACGCAGGTGTATGCGACGACGGAGCTTGGCGAGGTGTATCGAGTCGCCGACGGCCGCGCCGGTTTTCCCGCGAACTGGCTTTGGAAGGCTCTGCCAGGCGGCGTGAGGCTCTCGCTTCGCAGTGACGGCGAGCTGCTCGTTCGCCTTTCCCGTGACACAGCGGAAGTGGCCACAGGCGATTTGGTCGAGCGTCGTGGCGACCGCTACGAGTTCACTGGCCGCCGCAGCGACGTGATCGTCGTTGGCGGTGCGAAGGTCTATCCGAAGCGAGTCGAGGAAGTGATTCGCGAAGTTCCTGGCGTGGTAGACGCCCGCGTGTACGGCCTTCTGAGTGGCATCACCGGCGAGCTCGTGGCTGGCGAGATCGTCCTTGCCGACCCGCTCCCTGAAGAAGCCTCACCCGAAAGCATCCGCGCCGCGGTGCTCGCGTCCTGTCGAGCCACGCTCGAGCCCCATTCCGTGCCCCGCATTCTCGACATCGTCAGTCAGATCGCCATGACCTCCGCCGGCAAAATCCCCCGCCGCGCCCGTTGAAACTCCTGCGTCGTTTGCCTTGGTCTCCTGCTGAATAAAAGCCCCCCTGCGCAAGCAGGGGGGACTGCGGGTTGAACGCCATCCCAATTTCAATTCTGAGCGGGCTCGCCCAACAACCCGCCGTCCCCACGCTTGCGCGAGGGGCTTCTATGGTTTCCCGATGCCTTCCGTCACGTTGATTTCCGGTGGCTCGCGTGGCCTCGGCCTCGCG
>JBGTKO010000498.1:0-3683 GCA_041744595.1 Pirellulales bacterium | reverse complement strand
ACCCAACACTGCTCTCTATGAAGCTCGACTCAGAGTTTCGCCCTCACGTGGCCCGACTCCTCATCGTTAAGCTTGAGTGCGCCGGTGAGAACGACGTGGTCGCGTTCACTGGGGTGGCATCACTCTACGGATTTGTTCGCGTCTCCGAGGTCATTCGGGAAGTGGAGCACGCCATCAAGGGTCGACTTGTGGTGTTTTTCCCAGGCACCAAGACCGACGACAGTTACCGCTTGCTCGACGCCAGGGACGGATGGAATTACTTGGCCAATGGCATCACCCTGCATGGGGGAGGAACCCGCGCGTGAAGGTATTTGAAGTCCTCGACCACGATCCACGAACCGGCCGTCTCGCCAACAACGGCCAGGCGCGGATCACTGACACCGCCGATGAGCGTGCAAAAGCCGAGCTCCGCGCCGAACTTGAGACATTTGTCTGCGACGGTCAATTTGGTGACGCACTGCAGCGCATCATCGGACGCTTCCTCGACAACCTGGGCGCGCCGCGGCAGGACTCCGTGTGGGTGAGTGGCTTCTTCGGGAGCGGCAAGTCCCATCTCCTGAAGATGTTGACGCATCTGTGGACCAACACCACATTCGAAGACGGCTCGACGGCGCGCGCCCTCGTCCGCTCAGGCCTGCCAGACGAACTGGAAGCGCAGCTTCGCGAGTTGGATACACATGCGCGCAGAGCGGGTAAGCCCGCAGTCGCTGCCGCTGGGTCCCTACTCGGCGGCAGCGTGGACCATGTTCGAGCTACCGTCCTCGCGATTCTCCTGCGAGCGTGCGGATGGCCGTCCCAGTATCCCCAGGCGACGTTCTGTTTCTGGCTGCGCGAACAAGGGTGGTTGGACGAAGTTAGAGCGTCTGTCGAGCGAGCTGGTAAGGACTGGCTCAAGGAACTGAACAATCTGCACGTGAGCCCCGTGATTGCCCGCGCGCTGATTCAGGCGAATCCGGATTTTGCCGCAGACGAAAAGGCCGCGAGACAGGTGCTCGTCAGGCAATTTGCGCTGTTGACCACTGATATCTCGACGCCCCAGTTCGTGGAGGCGGCCCGCAAGGTCCTTGCACCTGATGGCGAACTGCCGCTCACCGTTCTGGTCCTCGACGAGGTACAGCAGTACATCAATCAGGCCCAGGATCGCGCGGCTGCAATTACGGAGCTGGCGGAAGCCGTCCAGACTCAATTCGACAGTCGTGTCTTGCTTGTTGGTGCGGGGCAGTCGGCGCTATCAGCCGGTACCCATGCTCTCGGGTGGCTCAGGGATCGTTTCCGCGTCACGGTGCAGTTGAACGACGCCGACGTCGAAGCAGTGACACGTAAAGTGCTGCTCGGCAAGAAGGCCAGTGCCACGACGGCGGTCGAGGCGATGTTCGAGGCGCATACCGGTGAGATGGCCAGGCATCTGCAGGGCACCAGATTGGGACAGCGTCCGGAAGACCGGCGAGATCGACTGCTCGACTATCCGCTGCTGCCAACGCGTCGTCGCTTTTTTGAGGCCTGTTTTCAGGCAGTCGACTCGGCCGGCGCTAATAGCCAGCTCCGGTCCCAACTGCGGATTCTCCATGACTCCGTGCAGGCTGTTGCTGACAGGGACCTCGGCGCTGCCATTCCCGCCAGCGATCTCTTCTCGGCGCTGTCCGCGAGCCTGGTTAACGCCCGGGTGTTGCTCAATGAAATCAACACCAGGATCCAGAAGCTTGACGATGGCACCGCTGCCGGCAAGTTGCGTCATGACCTGTGCGGACTCGTGTTTCTCATTGGCAAGCTGCCCCGACAGGAGGGACTCGACACAGGTGTTCGTGCCGATGCCGTGACCTTGGCGGATTTGATGGTCACCGACCTGACTTCGGATTCGGGTCCGTTCCGAAAGCAAGTTGTGGACGCACTTGAGCTGTTGGCCGATGAGGGCGTTCTCATGAAGGTGGGAGGCGAGTATCGCCTCCAGACCACCGTGAGCGCCGAATGGGATGCCGAGTTCCGTCGTCGGTACTCGGCGCTGCGCGACAACGAGCCCGAGGTGACGGCTCGACGCGACCAGCTGTTTGGACAAGCTCTTCAGGCGGTGATTTCCGGCACGAAGGTCAAACAGGGAGACGCGAAAGTCCCGAGGGTGATGGTGCTTCACACCGCAACCGAGCCGCCCGCGTCTGGTGGTGACCAGGTGGTGGTCTGGCTCCGTGATGAATGGTCATCGTCGCGAAAAGATGTCGAACGCCGTGCTCGCCAGTTGGGGCAGGAAGACTCCACGCTGCATGTATTTCTGCCAAAGGCTGGCGGCGATCTCCTGCGCGAGCGAATCGTTGAGGTTGAGGCGGCAAAGCAGACCCTCGATCACTATGGCGTCCCGGCGTCTGCGGAAGGACTCGTGGCGCGCGAGGGTATGGAGAGTCGTCGGCTGGGCGCCGAGGCCGAGCGCGGTCGAATTCTCCGTGACGTTCTTCGGGCATCGCACGTGTATCAGGGTGGCGGGAGCGAAGTGTTCGGCGACGACCTTGCGCAGAAGGTTGCAACGGCGGCCGAGGCGTCGATGGCCAGGTTGTTTCCGCGATTCCCAGACGGCGACCACAGGGCCTGGGAAGTTGCACTCAAGCGGACACGGGAAGGGTCGGACCAGCCCTTCAAGGTCGTGGGCTGGGATGGCGCAACAGAGGAACACCCGGTTGCCCGAGAGGTGTTGGCCAAGGTTGGTGCCGGTGCCCGGGGAACAGACGTGCACAAGGCGTTGAAAGCGCCACCGTTCGGTTGGCCCCAGGACGCGATCGATGCGACGCTAATTGGCCTTCACCGATCGGGACACATCAAGGCCACGCGGAACGGCCAGGCCGTCGCGATTGGTGCCCTCGACCAGGCCGGCATCCGCGGCGCCGAGTTCCGGCCAGAGCGCGTGCGTCTGGAAACGCGTCAGCGGATTGCGCTTCGAGGACTCTTCGACCGTGTGGGTGTAACGGCGCGCAGCGGTGAAGAGGAGAATCGGGCGCAGGCCTTTCTGCAGACGGTTATCGATCTGGCAAAGAAGGCTGGCGGCGAGCCGCCACTGCCGGCCGCGCCCGACACGTCAGTCATTGAGAGCCTCTCGCGACTCTCGGGAACAGAGCAGTTGGCGGCGATTCTTGAACGCAAGGACGAACTCGAATCAAACATCGCGGCGTGGAAGGTGTTGGCCGACAGGGCCGACAGCCGGCGTCAAGCGTGGGGCCTTGCGACAGCCCTTCTGAGGCACGTCGAAGGCATGGCCGTCGTTGCTGAGGTGGGGCCAGAAATGGACGCTACTCGTGCGAGTCGATCTCTCCTCGACAGTGTGGACCACACCGCGCCTCTGGTGGCGAAGCTCGCGGCGGCTTTGCGCGCCGAGCTGGCGTCGGCCCACGGTGACCTGTCGGAGGCCGTCGCCGGCGCTTTGGCGGCACTCGATAAGGACGCGACTTGGAATCAGGTGGAAGCGACAAGCCGACCGACCATCACAAGCGAATCAGGTCTGATGATTCCATCGGCGCTCGAGGTCGGATCGAATGACGCGCTGCTCAGGACACTCGATTCGCGACCGCTTTCAGGCTGGCGCGATCTAAAGGATGCGATCCCTCAGCGGGTCGCGCGCGCACTCGCACGGGCGGCGACACTCACCTCGTCTGGCACCGAAGGGGGACGTGCGATTCCGACCGTAGCCGTGAAGAGGGGCACCT
>JBGTKO010000497.1:0-13725 GCA_041744595.1 Pirellulales bacterium | reverse complement strand
TGCGACGTGCTTGCAAGTTGGTCACGCAGCGCCGCGATCTCATCTTGCATCACCTGTGACTCGGCGCGAGTCCTAACAAGTGCCGCCTCGAGCTGACGCCCGTCGAGGTCGGCGTAGGATGGCAGCAGTGGCATGGCGCTTGCCTGCGGAAGCGTATGGGCAGGCGCCGCCACGCCGGGAGGCGGATCGAGGGAGAGCGGCGGGGCAGGAGCCGCCGTCTTGAAAGGATTGTTCGAGCAGCCGAATGCGCAGAAACAGCCGCCGGCGATGACCGTCACAAGCTGGTGGAAGAGGCATCGGCGCATGGAGCGATCCCGCGGGCAGGGGCGGGGATGGTAGGGGGCCTCGGCAGGCCGGGCAAGACCGGGCCAAACGCCCTGTTGCCGCGGTCAAACGGCGGGTGGTTCGTTCGGCGGGAGGCCACGAAACCGGGCCCAAGCCCAGAGCGTGCCAGCCGTGAGCACAATCACGAGGGCTGCCACGGTCGCCATCTCGAGCGGGTGTTCGAACTGCGGGCCCGCCCGTTCCCAGAGCGGTCGCCAGGCAATGACCACCAGCATGAGGCCGAGGCAGAGACTCGGACCAAAGGGGAGCTCCGACTCCAAACGCACGATGAGCTGCGACACGCCGTGAACGAGTCCGATGAAAACACCGAGGAGGCAGGCAAGAAGGCAGGCCTGCCAGCCAAGCCACGCGCCGGCCATCGCCATGAGCGTGACGTCACCAAATCCCATCGCCTCGCGGCCGAGCGCCCACGACGCCCCGGTTCGCGTCGCCCAGACGAGGCCCCCGGACACGGCAAGGCCCGTGAGCGCCGTCACGAAGCCTGTCCAATGACTGCCTCCCGCGATCCACGATGCGAGTAGGCATCCCATGCCGACGACCCCGACGATCATGCGACCACTCGGCATCCACCGAGGCCAGGCCGAGGATGGCTGCCCGTCGTCGGGCGCTGTCCCCACATACCACCACACGAAAAAAACGAGCACGGCCACGGCGAGCCCCGCACTCCCGGACAGCCAGCCAGGAAGACCGACACCTGTGAGGCCTCCCGCGATCGAGAGCACGTCTGGGTTGATCTCAGGTGTCGCAAACGACCGGTCGACGAACGTGGCGATCGGCAGAAGCGTGCATGGAAACGCCGCATTCCAGCCAAGGCCAGCGAGGACGCCGGGGACAGTGATGGCATCGGGGATCACGCGGTGCCTCAAATCAACCCAGGCGGCGGCAGCCAACAGCAAGAACAGGATCATGTGCGCCGCATAGCGCCCAACCAATTCGGCCACCGGGACCGTCGCGACGCCAGCCGGGAGTTGGCCCATGTGCATCACTTCCCACCACCACAGTGCGACGGCTGTGATCACCGTCGTGACTTCTACTGTTCGATGCACTCGGCCGTCACTCCCATGGGGCTCAATGAGCTGAGTGACGCCACGTGTCAGGAGCCGGCCTGCCATGGCTGCTATCGGGACGATGGCCACGAGCATGAACGGCGATATCAACCACTCGGTGGGAGTCGATCCATTCATGGAATGGTTTCCGGGCGTGGGCTCGCAAGCCAGGCCGCGATCCTTTCGGCAAGCCGCTCGGGGCAATCAGTTGAAGTGTCAAGGATGCCGTCGGCAACGTCTCGGTAGAAGGGCTCGCGATCAGCGACGGCACCGGCAACCTCGTCAAGCACGTTACCACCGCGGAGTGCGGGGCGGCGGCTGACCGAGGACGGATCGGCAGCCAGTCGGCGGTGAATCACATCAACGGCTGCCGACAGCCAGACGACGGGCCGGCCGCGGTCCTTCAAGCATTGCCGATTCGAGTCCCGGAGGACGACGCCGCCACCGGTGGCAACGACACCCGGCTCGGTCTCGAGAAGTCTCGTGAGAATTCTCGCTTCGACATCACGAAACACCGGCTCCCCGTGGCTCTTCACGAGCTCAGCAATCGCCATGCCGACCTCTCGTTCGAGCACTTCATCGGCATCGACCCACGGGCAGGCCAACTGTTCCGCGAGCGCCACAGCCACGGCTGATTTTCCACTGCACCGATAGCCGACGAGGGTCACGCGTGGCATGGGTTGCTGCTGGCAGTCCTGTGGGTGCATCACATGTCACGTCGGCTGCTTGGCCGATGCGGTGACTCGCTTGAGTGCCTCCCGCATCACTCCCTGCGGTGGTTCGACTCCGTGCCAGTTACGAAACTGAATCGCTGCCTGGCGGACGAACATCTCGACCCCGGTGATCACCTTACAGCCCGCTGTTCGAGCCTCCTTGATGAAGAGCGTGTTCTCGGGATTGTAGACCGTATCGAAGACCACCATGTAGGGTCGAAAATGTTCCTTGTCAAATGGCGTGGCATCCACGTCAGGATGCAGGCCGATCGGCGTAGCGTTGACGACGCAGTCGTGGGGCATGCGGTGTCGGGCTGTCCAGTCGATCGCCTTACATCCCACGTCGGCGGCTACCCTCTGGCCGCGCTCGAGAGTCCTTGCGGCGATCGTCACCTCGACGCCTCGTTGCTTGAGGCCAAAGGCCACGGCTCGGGCTGCTCCCCCCGCGCCAAGCACGAGCGCCGTTTTCACACCGACCCCGTCTCCTACGGAAGATGGTTCACTGTCCGCAATCGATGCCTGGAGGCTCTCGACGGCTGCGATGGCATCGGTGTTGGCAGCACGGATGCCATCAAAAGTGAATGTGAGGGTGTTCGCGGCGCCGATCGCCTTCACGAGGTCGTCTTGGAGTTTGCACCGGCCGAGCACGGCCTCCTTGTGTGGAATCGTGACACTCAAGCCAGCGAGTGGCCAGCGGTCTGCGTCGTCAAGGAACCCGACCAACTGGTCGGCGGGTACGCGGAAGGGAACATACACCGCGTCGAGGCCAGCGGCTTCGAAGGCGGCATTATGAACGGCTGGGCTGAGGCTGTGGGCTACGGGGTCGGCTACGACGCCGTAGATCTTCGTGTCGGGGCCGATACGGTCGTAGCGGTACACATCGCGCATGGCCTTCCATCCGATCTGCCCAGGGGCAAGAACCCGCTCGTCGTTGAAGGTTGCGAAGACAAAGGGCGCCCCCGCGCGGCCGCAGAGGATCCGTGTCGGCACCCCGATGTCGCCCATGCAGATGCCGACGGTAGGAACCTTCGCGGTACGCACCAGCTCCAGCATCCGCAGGTTGTCACCAGGATGGTTGGCCATGGTGGCAATCTTGACGATATCGGCATCGAGGGCCGCCATGCGGGCATGGAGATCAGCGAGGTCAGCCGGCGTGCGAAGCATGTCGTGGTGGCTGATGATCCGCTTGGTCTTGCCGTACCGCGGAACCTTTCCGGCGACATCGTCCTCGAGATCTACGTAGTCGGCGCCCTCGACAATTGCCAATCGGAGGAGCTGCATCCGGGCGTCCTCGGAGTGCTCCCAGCGGCCTGCCTCACCCTTGCGACGGCAGGTGACGATCGCAGGGCAAGGGCGGTCCTTGAGGAGCCGCTTCACTTGAACGTCTCCCTGGATGTAGTCGAGCCGAAGCTCGACGAGCTGCACGCCGTTCTCGGCCAGGTGTCGGTGCTCCGCCATGACATGCTTGTGCCGGCCACGTCCGATGCTCACACAGATCATGCTGACTCCTCACGTACGGCGAAACTGGCGATCAAGGTCGTGTCGCGAAAGGGTCAAAGACGTTGGCCTGCCGTGGGGGCAGTGGTGTGATTCTGACACGAGACGTCGATCTCGGACCAGGGCGGTGACCTCGGTCGGCGAGAGAGGGTCGCCGGCCTTGATCGCAGCCTTACAGGCCATGCCGTGAAGCACCTCGTCAACGAGCAGGGCAGGGGAGCCGCCCGATGAAGCGGCTGTGGCAAGACGATCGAGTACCTCGTGAATGATCTGGGCCGCAGGTGTGCGACCGGCAAGAACGGGCTTCGACGTGACGATCACGGTCGAGCCACCAAAAGGCTCGATTCGCATGCCGGCCTGTTCGAGGGCCGCGGCGTGCGCCTCCACGAGTTCGAGCTCCGTTGGCGTGAGGTCGAGTTTTTCCGGGATGAGTAGACGCTGCACTTCGAGGCCGCCCGAAGCAACGGATGATTTGAGTTTTTCATAGAGCAGACGTTCGTGAAGTGCGTGCTGGTCAATGACCTCGATTCCGGCCGGAGTCTCGACGACGAGATACCGGTCGTGCATCTGCACGGCGAGGCCGTCGTCGAAGACGGCCTCGGCTTCCCAGGCGGGCGTCGCCTGAGCAGCGGAGGTCGAAGACATCGCCAGGGAGTCGACTGCTCCGTAGTTGGGCTGACTGGGAGGTGCGACTGTCACCGCTGGCCACGGCGAGGGTGAGGCGAAGGCCGACGTGGATGACGGCTCGCCCATGAGCGGTGGCGTGGGGGGCACCAGCCGTGTACCTGTCCCGCCGGCAAGAAACCGCGTTCGGAGCGCCGAAAGGACGAGGCGATAGAGGCG
Source organism: Pirellulales bacterium (assembly GCA_041744595.1). GTDB lineage: Bacteria > Planctomycetota > Planctomycetia > Pirellulales > UBA1268 > QWPN01. Next base: position 9,281 of record JBGTKO010000497.1, on the reverse strand, counting down.
GGACGGTTCTCGGAACCGCACCTCCATCTTTGCCGGATGGACATTCACATCGACGGCGTCTGGTGGCAGATCGAACCGAAGGAATGCGATCGGCTGTCGGCCCGACAGCAGAAGGCCGCGGTAGGCCTCCTGGATCGCGTGAAGGATCGACCGGTCGCGGAACGGGCGGCCAGCAACAAAGAGATGCTGGAGGCGTTGGCTTGCCATGTCGTCTTCGGGACGGCCGACATACCCCGAGACAGCAATTTCACCGTCGTCAGCCTCGATCTCGAGGAGTCGATCGGCGAGTTCATGACCAAAGAGCCCCGCGATCCTGTCCTGCCAACGACTGACCGCAGGAAGATCGTGAACTCGACGCGGGCGGGCTGTGGCTGAAGGTTGGTGCGCGAGCGAGAAGGCGACGCCGGGGTGGGCCAGGGCCGTCCGCACGAAGGCTTCCGAAGCATGAGACCACTCGGTTTGGGCGGCTCGCAGAAAGGCCCGCCGTGCCGGCACATTGCCAAAGAGTTGGCGAACCTCGACGACTGTCCCGGCCGCGCATCCGTCCGGCATGACCTCACCGATGCGGCCGCCATCGACCGTGATGGCCGCTCCTGCCTCGCCTGCAGGCCGCGAGCGGATGGTGAGCCTTGCCACCTCACCGATGCTGGCCAGCGCTTCGCCTCGAAACCCGAGGGTGCCAATCCGGTCGAGATCCTCCGCAGTGCGGAGCTTACTCGTGGCATGGGGTGCGATCGCCAGGGGTAGCTCGTCGGCCGGAATTCCACAGCCATCATCGACAATGCGTACGAGCGCGACGCCTCCCTGTTCGAGCTCGACATCGATGCGAGAGGGGCTGGCGTCGAGGGCGTTTTCGAGTAGCTCTTTGACGACACTCGCAGGCCGCTCCACGACCTCGCCAGCAGCGATTCGATTGACCACTGACGGCGAGAGTGTCGCGATCCGCGGCCTCGCCCATGCAGCGTCCGCGGTGCTCATGACAGCTTGAAATCCTTGATCTTCCGGTAGAGCGTCCGCTCACCGATCTCGAGCATGGACGCAGCCTGTTCTCGATTCCCACCGGCCAGTTTCAGCGTCTCCTCGATGAAGAGCTTTTCGATTTCCTCGAGCGGCCTTCCGACGAGAGTGGCAATGACGGCATCAGGTCGTGGCGGAACTTCAGCAGGGGGCACGTCGGGCTCGAGCTCGAGTGGAAGGTCATCGCAGTCGAGCGTCTCGTCGCAGTCCACGACCACCATACTTTCGACGACGTTTCGGAGTTGCCGGACATTCCCCGGCCACGGATAGGAGCCGAGCTTCATCCGTGCCTGGAGCGACATCCCTTTGATCGGCTTGCCATGTCGCTTGGCGAACTGCTTCACGAAATACTCGATCAGGAGGGGAATGTCGCCGGCGCGTTGGCGAAGTGGAGGAATCGACACCGTGACCACCTTGAGCCGGTGATAGAGGTCGCTCCGGAAGCTCCCACTCTCGATCGCCTCCTCGAGATTGCGATTGGTGGCGGAAAGGATTCGGACATTCACTTTCGCGGGCGTGTTCGAGCCAACCCGCGTAATCTCTGCCGATTCGAGCACCCGCAAGAGCTTGATCTGGGTCGCTATCGGCATGTCGCCGACTTCGTCCAGGAACAGTGTACCCCCATTGGCATACTCGAACTTGCCGACACGGTCACTCGACGCGTCGGTGAACGCCCCCTTCACGTGGCCGAAGAGCTCGCTCTCGAGAATGTTTTCGCTCAAGGCAGCGCAGTTGAGAGCCACGAAGGGTTTTGACTTCCGCGGGCTGTTTTGGTGGATCGCCTGCGCCACGAGTTCCTTACCGGTGCCCGTCTCTCCCTGGATGAGTACGGTGGCATCGGTTGGCGCGATCCGCTTCATCCGCTCGATGAGCGCGAGCATCTGCGGGCTCGATCCGATGACCCCCTCGAAGCCGAACTTCTCGTCAAGGCGACGGTTGAGTTCGAGGTTTTGACGCTTGAGGCGAACCCCCTCCGAAGCCTTCTCGACCGCGGCTCTGAGATGCCCCAGGTCGAGCGGCTTTTGGAGGTACGTAAAAGCTCCCTGCTGCATGGCCTGCACCGCCGATGGGACAGTGCCGTGGCCGGTGACCACGATCACCTCGGTCTCCGACGACGCCCGCTTCGCACGGGTGAGGATTTCGAGGCCACCGATGTCGTTCATCATCAGATCGGTGACGACGATATCGAATGACTCCTGCCCGATCCGCCGGGCGCCCTCGCCACCACTGCCCACGACGGTCACTTCGAGGCCGAGCTTTCCCAGTGCTTCGCCCATCGTGCGGGCGTGCACGATGTCGTTGTCGATGACAAGTACCCGCACCCCGCTGGCGGAGTCGGTAGGAGGGCTTCCGTCAGGAGTGACAGCGGATTCAGATGGCGTGGGCATGAGTCGGATGGTATGGCGCGGCGGGTTGGTCAGTCCAGCGGCCGGGTATGGCCATCGGTAGTCGCTTCGTCGCTGACTCTGGCAGTGGGTGGCAGTCGTGGTGGTGCGGGGAGCCAGATCGTCACCTTCGTGCCACGGCCAGGCGCGCTCTCGACATCGATCGTGCCGCTGTGGGCCTCGATGATCTTGCGGGCGGTTGGTAGTCCGAGCCCAGAACCGCCTTGTTTTGTCGTGTAAAAGGCACGGAAGACCTTTCCAAGCGTGTCGGCATCCATGCCGGGGCCTGTGTCAATGAGCTCGACGAGCACTCCAAGGCCAGCGGCGCGGGTACGAACGACGAGTTGCCCGCCGGTCTCCATTGCCTGGACGGCATTGAGCAAGAGGTTCAAGATCGCGGAGCGAAATGTCTCGCGGTCGAGCCGGATGCTTGGAAGCTCCGGGTCGAGATAGCGGACGATATCGACCTCCGCCTCTTCGGCACGGATCGCGAAGAAGTCGAGAAGTTGTTGGAGCTCGGTGTTGAGGCTTCCTGGCTCAGGCGAGAGCGATTCCTGCCTCGCGAAATCCAGGAAGTCGCCGAGCAACTTCTGAAGTCTGTCGCACTCCTGTCGCACGAGGTCGATCTTGGCCCTTGCTCGGCGGTCTCGCTGCTTCGTCGGCGAACTAGGATCGGTCTCCTCGAAGTCCTCGGCGAGGAGCTCCATGTTGAGCCGGATGGTCGATAGCGGGTTACGGATCTCGTGGGCAAGGCCGCCCACGAGCTCCGCAAACTCCGCATAGGTCTCCGCGCGGGTGGTTTCCCGCTGGTCTTCGACAGTCACGCGTCCGCTCCCTACCGCCCTCAGGCGGCCAGCGGATCACTCCGCTGGCGTGCCGCCTCCGGCTGCCTCGGCCATCTCTCGCATGGCCGCCTTGCGGCTCAGCTTGACGCGGTCCTGATCGTCTACTGCGATGACCTTGACCCGCAAGATGTCGCCGACACGACAGATGTCGGCCACGTTGCCCACGTACTCGTCAGAAAGCTCACTGATATGGCACAGCCCATCCTTGCCAGGCACCAGCTCAACGAACGCACCAAACTCCTTGACGCTCGTCACCCGGCCCTCGTACACGCGGCCAACCTGAATCGAAGCGGTGAGACCTTCGATCTGGGCCATGGCTGCCATCGCCCCTTCGGCGTCGTGGCTCGCCACGGTGACCGTGCCGTCGTCTTCCACGTCGATATTCGCCCCAGTGGATTCCTGGATGGCACGGATCGTCTTGCCGCCCGGGCCGATCAAGAGGCCGATCTTCTCTGGGTTGATCCGCGTCCGCAGCAGCCGCGGCGCCCAGATCGAGATTTCCGGCCGCGGCCGGCGAATCGCCGAGAGCATCGCCCGGAGGATTTCAAGACGGGCCTCGCGGGACTGCGTCAGTGTGGCCGCGATGATATCCCGCGAAATACCGTTGATCTTGAGGTCGAGCTGGATACCGGTGATGCCGTTTTGTGACCCTGCGATCTTGAAGTCCATGTCGCCGTAGTGATCCTCGTCACCGATGATGTCGGTGAGGAGCACCCAGCGCTCGTCGCTCTCTTTGACGAGACCCACAGAGATGCCTGCAACTGGATGGCTGATCGGCACGCCTGCGGCCATGAGGCCGAGGGTCGCACCGCAGACACTTGCCATCGAGCTCGAGCCGTTCGACTCAAGGATGTCGGATATCACGCGGATCGTGTAAGGGAAGACATCCGGATCAGGAAGCACCGGCTTGACGCTTCGCTCGGCGAGCGCCCCGTGGCCCATCTCGCGACGACCCGGCCCACGAATTGGCCGCACCTCGCCCACGCAATAGGAGGGGAAGTAGTAGTCGAGCATGAACTTCTTGGAGTACTCCTCGATAAGCCCATCGACCCGCTGCTCGTCTCTCCCGGTGCCGAGCGTGATGGTGATGAGGGCCTGCGTCTCACCTCGCTGGAACACGGCCGAGCCGTGGACCCGCGGCAGAACATCGACCTCGCACTGAATCGGGCGGAGCGCCGTGTGGCTTCGGCCATCGGGCCGCGTTCCCTCGACGATCAGCTCACGGATGGCCTTCTCCTGAAGGTCATGCCAGACATGCTTGAAGTCGGCCTCGGAAGTTCCACCAGCCGCACCGGGCTTGAACTCGAAAGCGGGCTCCGACGGAGCCACTGCCGCGAGGGCCCGTTCCTTGAGGGCCTTGATCGCGTTGTTGCGATCCTGCTTGCCAGAGATCGCGCAGGCCGCCTTCAGGTCTGCGTAGTAGTCGCGTGAGAGACGGTCCGTGAGTGCTGAGTAGTCGGCGAGCACATAATCCTTCTTCGGCTTGCCGGCCTTGGCAACAAGCTCATCCTGCATCTCGCAGAGAATCCGGATGATCCGGTGGCACTCGTCGAGGGCCTCGAGCATCCGATCCTCGGGCATCTCGCGGGCGAAGCCCTCGATCATGAGGATTGCCGATTTGCTTCCTGAGACGATGAGATCGAGGTCGCTCTCTTCGAGCTGATCGATGGTCGGGAAGGGAACGAACTGGCCATTGACCTGCGCCAGCCGCACGCTTCCAAGCGGGCCCTCAAACGGCATGGAGGAGATCGAAAGGGCTGCCGAGGCGCCGTTCATCGCCAACACGTCGCCGTCGTTCTGCCGGTCGCTCGCCAAGACGCTCGCTTGGATCTGCACCTCGTCGAAGAAACCCGCGGGAAAGAGTGGGCGAATTGGCCGATCCATGAGCCGGCTCGTGAGCGTTTCCTTGAGCGTGGGGCGGCCCTCTCGCTTGAGGAAGCCCCCAGGGAACTTGCCGGCGGCGGCGACCCGCTCACGGTAGTCACAGGTGAGGGGGAAAAAGTCGATCCCGGCGCGGGGCGTTCCGGTCGCACAGGCCACCAGCACCACCGTATCACCGTAGGAGACCAGCACGCTGCCCGCCGCTTGCTTGGCCAAAAATCCTGTTTCAATGGCGAGGACCTGCTCGCCGATGGTTCGTTCTACTCGCTGTTTCATATGTCTTCTCTTCCTTCCTTCGGCCCGTCGAATGGCAGCCAAATTCGTCTGGCGACCTTAAAAATGCGGGCGTGTGCTTCTTCTCTGCGGTCGGAGCAACATTGCCCCGGCCGACCTTGTCCAGGAACGCTCGCCGCGAGACCACCGGAGCTCCGGTACGTGGGAGAGTCATCCAATCAACGCCATCCGCCGCCAGAGGCGGCCGGCATCACCGCTATTTACGGATGCCGAGCTTTTGGATGATGTCAAGGTAACGCTGCGGTTCAACCCGCTTGAGATAATCAAGAAGCCGCCGGCGACGGCTGACCATCGCGAGGAGGCCCCGCCTGCTGGCGAAGTCCTTGGAATGCTTCTTGAAATGGTCGGTGAGGTGCGTGATCCGCCCTGTGAGAAGGGCAATCTGAATCTCCGCAGACCCGGTGTCGGCAGCTCCGCGCCGATTGGCACCGATCAACTCGCTCTTACGTTCTTTTGTCAGCGACATCAGCCGTTTTTTCCACCCACGACGAGTGGCATTGATTGTTGGATCGAAGGATGGCGAGAGTGTATCGGCAGCCCCAGAATTTGCAACTGGCTGCCGTCCAGAGGCCTTCAGGCCTGCTGGTTGTCGTGGCCTGCCGTCACGTGTTGCCCGCGATTTCGGCCGGTTCCGTGGGGCGTGTGGACCACGTCCCAGGCAAGCCCCAGCTTCTCGAGACTCACGATGGCCCAGTAGGTCGGATCAAACTCCCACCACTTGTGGCCGTGAGCCGCCATGCGTTGATGGGCATGATGGTTGTTGTGCCAGCCCTCGCCAAAGGCGAGCAGCCCCACCCACCAGAGGTTCCGCGAGTCGTCGGTGGTTTCGTAATTTCGGTAACCCCACATGTGGCTCGCCGAGTTCACAAACCAAGTGACATGGAACACGATCACCATCCGAACGGCCAGTCCCCACACGAGCCACGAAATGCCGGTGTCGCGGCCATAGAGATACCAGCCCGATGCGAGGAGTGCTCCGCCGATGAGGAAATGCCACAGGAGGAACGTCACATGCAGAAAGTGAACACCCTTGTCACGCGCGAGGTCGGGTGCCCACCGCTTGGTGTGGGCGTCGATTTCGGCCCGCGAATGATACGGGAAAAGCCAGAGCATGTGAGACCACATGCCGCCGTCTCGTGGCGAGTGCGGGTCGCCGTCTTGGTCGCTGAAAACATGGTGCTTCCGATGATTGGCCACCCAGACGAGCGCCGAGCCTTCACCGGAGATGCCACCCAAGAGGGCGAAGAAAAATCGCACCGGCGCGTAGGTCTGGAAGCTGCTGTGCGTCAGCAGACGGTGGTAGCCGAGGCACACACCCAGGCCTCCAGTCACCCAGTAGAGCACCATGCAAATCGCAAAGCCCGACCATGAGAAGTAGAAGGGGGCTGCCAGCGCCGCGAGATGAATGCCGCCGATCCAAATGACCGTGGCCCAATCAAGTTGGGACCAGTCCGCGACCGGGCCTTCGCGACGGGGCTCGGCGCCGCCATCCTGGGGTGCGCCTGCAACTGCCGCGTTGGCCATCGCCACGCTATCGACGTCGGCACCACCGAGAGACGACGGAATGACACCGACGGGTTCGTCGAGCAGCGGCGCGGCGGTGGGCGGAGGCGTCATGGAGTGGGTCCTCGGAAATGTGGTCGGGGGGAAAGTTGGTCGGGGAAGTCGTCCAATTAGTGTCCGTAGCGATGAGACTCATCGGCCTCCAGGATACTGTTGCAAGAGGGCACCATCTTGGACAGGGGCGGCCGGTAAGGTTCCGGTCGGGGCTCTGTCAAAATTGCGTCAGAATCGTCGTTCGCCGTCAGATGGAGCGGGCTGAGGGACCAATGGTGGCAAAACCGACATCAGCCATGCGCCCGGACCGGCCGTCGGACCAAACGTCGTGCCCGGTGATGAAAAGAGCCACGCGACGCGATCCGCAGACACTGGCCCGACGGGGGCCATCAGGAGAACTTCTCCTCGTGTTGTTGCAAGTCCTGACGGCAGCCGCGGAGTGGGCTGAACCTGCACGCCATGGGGCCCGATGGCGATGATGCAGGCGGCCGCATCAAAAACGACTGGCTCGGTGGGCGGTATCCGCGCTGCGGCTGCGCCGGGTCGCGCGGCGAGTGCGAGGACAATGCGATCAAACAGTCGCCGGTCGATCTGACCGCTGCTGACCGTGGCCTCCACAATCGCGTCGCTCACGCGACCGCTGGTCCATACAAGCCGGCTGACGTCAATGCTCGCAGTGCCTATGGCGCGATCGCCGACCGCAGACGCAGCGGTCGCAAGATCAATGCCGGTGAGCTCGCCGCGAGCTTCGCCCTGCCAGCCGTCCTGCATGCACGAGGCGTGAAGCGTGCCACTCACTGTGGCCTGCGGCCCCATTGCTGCAAGACCGGAGGATGTGTCCCCTGCCACCGACGCCAAGGCGGCCACAGGTATCGGCGTCGTGATCGTTGCATCGATTTCATACGCCATCGAGAAGCCCGGCACATCTGCTGAATGTCGAACGATCCGAACCTCGTCATCCGTGGTGCCTCGCCGCACGATTCGGACTGCCCGGGAGCGATCATGCATCACGCACTCGATACGAAGCGATGCCGAAGGCGTGCCGGGATCATCTCCATCGCGGGGCGCTGCATCGCCCCAGGAGAACTGGCCAATCTCGACGACGCATGCCCTGCGGAAGCGGATGTCGTCGGTGAGCCAGCGGCCGGCCAGGTCAACGGCAATGGCAGTGGTTCCCGGGTCACACGCGAGCCACGGAATCTTGAGACGGTCTTCATTCGCCGACGACTCGAGTTCCACGAGCGCGATCGCGACCGCGGGGCGATCACCGGCGGCTGGAAGCACGCAGTCATGCGCCCGCATCACGCCGGGGCGGGGATGCTCGATGCGGCCGATCACCAGAGGCATGCCGAGAGCGTCTTGCCAGCGTCGCTCCAGGTTCGCACGATGAGTGTCGCTTCGGAGGTAGACCGCCCATGCCACGAGCCCAACCGTTGGCACGAGCCCCGCGGCCAGGAAGAACAGCCGGGCGCGACGGATACGGGCGGAGGAGCGGGCGACGAACATCCTTGTTCCTCGGGCTGGTTCTTCAGTTTTCGAATTGCGTGTCGGTGCCGTTAGTGGCTACGGGCCAGGTCGTGGTAGAGCGTCCAGCGGGCTTTCATTTCCGTGACGCTGTCGCCACCAAACTTGTCGATGAGCGCCTGGGCCACGGTGAATGCAACGACGTTTTCAACGATCACGCTGCACGCACTGACAGCGCAGACATCGCTTCGCTCGTACGCTGCTTCTTCGGGCCGCTTGGTGGTGAGGTTGACACTGCCGAGCGGCTTGCGGAGTGTGCTGATCGGCTTCATGGCGGCGCGGATGACAAGCGGCTGGCCATTGGTAGTGCCCCCCTCGAGGCCTCCGGCGTTGTTCGTAGGCCGCGTGAAGCCCTGGGTTGGTGTTGAAGCGCTCGCCGCGTCATAGCCGATCGGATCATGAACCTCCGACCCGCGAAGGCAGGCAGCTTCAAACCCCATGCCGATCTCGACGCCCTTGATCGCCTGCACCGCCATCACGGCTTGGGCGAGGAGACCGTCGAGCTTGCGGTCCCACTGGGCGTGCGTGCCAAGACCGATGGGCAAGCCTGTGACACGGGCCTCGACCACGCCGCCGAGCGTGTCTCCTTCCTTGCCGACTGTGTCGATGAGCGCCTCGACCTCCGCGTCGCGGTCAGGATGGAGCGAATAGACACTGCTTTGGTCACGAATTTCACGAAGCTCGGCAAGCGTGCCAGGACGCTCACCGAGCACGATGCCGCCAAGCTGGGTCACCCAGCCGGCGACATCGATTCCAAACGCGGCCAGGAGTTGGCGGG